>NZ_JBYFCJ010000002.1:292631-427562 GCF_057652235.1 Arsenicibacter sp. R0_47
TCAATTCCCCCGGCGGTTCTTGGGGGGGGGGTGTGTGTTATACTCTGGGGTTCCACAAACCACCCCCCCCCCACCACTGTTATATCTGTAGTACCCGTTATCTGTAGCACGGAATGTCATTCCGTGTTACATGTGTACTGGAATTTGTTCGAACTTGACGGGTGCTTCGCCGTTTTTGAACGACGGGCGTGGCCGGATGTTCAGCGTCTGGAACAGTTGTTTGTCGGCATCTTCTTCCGGATTCGGCGTCGTCAGCAGCTTGTCGCCGGCGAAGATGGAGTTGGCACCGGCGAGGAAGCAAAGCGCCTGCTCTTCGGTGTTCATCCGTACGCGGCCGGCCGACAGACGGACCATGGCTTTCGGCATAATAATCCGCGCCGTAGCAATCATCCGGATCATTTCCCAGACCGATACGCGCTCCTGATCTTCCAATGGCGTACCTTCGACCGGCACAAGGGCGTTCACCGGTACCGACTCAGGGTGCTCCGGTAGGGTCGCCAGGGTCAGCAGCATACCGATCCGGTCTTCCTGTTGTTCGCCCATACCGATAATACCGCCTGAACAAACCGAAATACCTGCCTTGCGGACACTACCCAGCGTTTCCAGCCGGTCGTCGTACGTGCGGGTTGTGATGATATCGTCGTAAAATTCTTCGCTTGTGTCAAGATTGTGGTTGTAGGCATACAATCCGGCTTCTTTCAGTTTCTGAGCCTGCGAATCGGTAAGCATGCCGAGGGTACAGCACACTTCCATGCCCATACCGTTTACCCCTTTTACCATGTCGAGTACCTTGTCGAAGTCGCGGTTATCACGGACTTCGCGCCAGGCGGCACCCATGCAGAAACGGGTACTGCCGGATTCTTTGGCCCGTTGCGCGGCATCAAGCACCTCGTCAACTTCCATCAGCTTCTGCACCTTGACATTGGTATGATAACGGGCGGCCTGCGGACAGTAGGCACAGTCCTCGGGGCATCCTCCTGTTTTAACCGACAACAGGGTACAAACCTGTACTTCCTGCGGATCATGATGCTGCCGGTGTACGGTGGCTGCCTGATAAATCAGTTCCAGAACCGGCGTATTGTAAATGTCCGTAATCTCCTTGCGGGTCCAATCGGTACGAATCATACTATCAGTGGTTATGCGAGCCAGGCGTTGCAGGAGGAGATAAGTCATTCACAACGTCGGAGCTCTGTTTTCTGGTCAACTTTAACTGTCAAATATAGGACTGATTGCGGAATATTTCCGCATGTGCCGACAGGGTTAGCCGCTGACTCCATTCCTCAAAAATCTGCCGGTATTTTGTATGTCGTTCGGCATCAGGCTGATAGGTTTCGCCGAATGTAACTAAATCTGCGGCTTCGTCGAGTGTAGAAACCGTACCGTTGGCTTTGATCGCCAGCAAAATAGCGCCGATGGCTCCGCTTTCGTTACTGGCGTTGAGCCGCACAGGCACACCGGCTATATCGGCCAGCATCTGCACCCAGAATGCTGACTGCGCAAATCCGCCGTTGGCATGGATCACCTTCGTCGGGTGGGTGTGCGGGGTAAGCAGCTGGTTAATGCTCCATAAGTTAAATAAAATGCCTTCCAGCGACGCCCGCAGAAAGTGTGCCTGCGTATGGTTCCAGTCGACGTGCAGGTAGGCTCCCCGTACGGCTGCGTCCCACAGCGGTGCGCGTTCACCGTGCAGGTAGGGATAAAACAACAGTCCTTCGGCACCGGCGTCAACGCTGGCGGCCCGGGCCAGAACGGCTTCGGTTTCAGTTCGGGTAAACCGCTCAGCCAGCCATTGCAGCACATTGGCCCCGTTGTTGGTCGGGCCGCCGACGACGTAGTAGCCTTCGTCGAGGTAGTAGCAGAATAACCGGCCTTGTTTATCCCGCAGCGGATGGCGGACCGTCTGGCGGACGGCACCGCTCGTACCGATCGTCAGGGTAGTGGTTCCGGCCGGAATGGCACCGGCTCCAAGGTTGGCCAGACACCCGTCAGAGGCTCCGATCAGCAGTGAGACATCGCCGGTAAGCGGCAATTCACTGTCAATGGCCGAGGGGACAAACGGGCGCTGATGGGTGGTTGGCACCAGCGCTGACAGCTGGCTGACGTGAACACCGGCTACAGACAGAGCCAGGTCGCTCCATTGCTTGTGCTCCGGATCGAACAGGCCGGTAGCGTTGGCGATGGAGTAATCAATTTCATACTCACCGGTGAGCCGGAACCAGATATATTCCTTGATCGAGATGAAACGGGCGGCCTGATGCAGCAGGTCAGGCTCGTGGTGCCGCCAGTAGGCCAGTTTACACAGTGGAACCATCGGGTGAACCGGCACACCGGTCTGGTGATAAATGGCCTGACCCAGCGCCGCCTGTTCTGTCTTGAGCGTATGTGCCTCTTCTTCGGCCCGGTTGTCTGACCAGATAACGGCATTGGTGATCGGCTTGCCCTCGCCATCAACCGCCATGATGCTGTGCATGGCCGTGCTGAACGCAATGGTCTGAATGGGCTGCCGGTTTTCCAGCTGGCCGACCAGCTCCTTGAATACGGTCACGAAGGCATCCCAGATTTCGGTCGGGGACTGTTCGCACTGGTTTGGTTCCGGGTAATAAGTCGTAATTGGCGTTGACGCTGAACCGACAAGCTGATCAGTGGCAGGATCATAGGCCAGTATTTTGACGTTAGTCGTGCCAATGTCGGCACCGAGGATATAGGCCATGTAAGGACAGGGTATAAAAAAAACTTCCCGAACGGATAAACGTCGGGAAGTTACAGGAAGTCCGGTAAGTTTGAAAAAAAAACTAGTAAATCACACGGAGTGCATGAGCACCGCGTGTCAGACTAATGCGGCCGGGCTGTTTAGCCAGCGCAGGCTTATCGCCTTTGGTAACGGTCCAGAATTCAATACCACCGTTGCGGTTACCATAGTCGAGGTATTCGCTTACGGCAACGGCAATAGCGCTGCCATCGCGGTCAAATTCAACGCTTTGCGGCAGGATACCCTCAAACGGATATTCATTGCCCAGTGTCAGTTTGCCGTCCTTTGCCAGCGAGTAAATGCCTACCGTACTTTTACCGGCTCCTGCTGTTCCGAACGGCGCATACGACTGACCGGCTGATACGATGGCTACCATGGATCCGTCGGGGCTGACGGCTACGGCTTCCGGTGCTTCCGGTGTGGCTGTCTGCGCCAAGATTTTGTGCTCGCCCGCCGTATCTTCGGTGCTGAATTGTACGACAAACACCTCACCGGCACCTGTTCCGCCGGCACCTAATGCTTTTTTGCCGTCCGGAATAATGAAGAAGCTGCCGTCTGGGGTAAACTTGCCTGAGCCTGGCATAGCACCTACTTTCACCGGCTTACCGTGAGCGACAACGTATGGCTTTTTAGTTTTTTCGTCGATAGCATATTTCAACAGACCAACTTCACCGGTTGCGCCGATGGTGTAAGCGGCAAACTGACCACCCGGGTGGAAAACAAGGTCTGTAATTTGCTGGCCCTGGGTAGGAGAAGCTGCTACGAGTACGCGTGTAGGTTTACCGGTCGCGTCAATATCAATGATTTTAATTTCTTTACCGGCATCGGCAGAAGCAACCAGCATGGTACTGCCCTGTGGGTTCAGCGTAACGGCTGACAGTGACGGGCCGGTCGGGAATTTAAATTTAACCGCTGGTTTAGCACCGCTCAGGTCAACCACAAACATAGCGTTGGTCGCCGGAAAATCAGCAATACCGTTTTTGAGTGCAGGTAAGCTGTCGGATACCTGTCCGCGGCCTTCCAGAACAAACGCCAGTTTGCCATTATTGGTGATGGCAATGGTTTTGTCGGAAAGCGTCATGGAATTTGAAACGAGTGCCGTGTTCATGTTCTGACCGTTCCGGTTGAGGGGGAACTGGATGAGCGTTAAGGCATCACGAGTGCCTTTATCTTTGTACAGGTTACCGTCGATCAGGGCAGAAGCAGCCATATCGGCATCCGACACCGCTACAATACCTTTGGCAGCAAACTGGATCGGGGCTTGCTGGGCAAATGCAGCTCCCGCCAGCATTGATAAAGCAATCGTTAATTTTTGGTTTTTCATGCGTCTTTGGCTATAGATTTTTGGGTACCGATGGTTTTGGTATTCTTGCAAAAATAAGCCAGATGCGTAATTTTCCTACTGTAGCAGGGTATTAAATAGCGAAAATCTTGCGCAACCTAAAAGGAACACAAAATCGTATTTGGTTTTACAATGATTTGTACGGGCGACCCCATGTGGTCGCCCATTGCCCATTGCCCGCGGTTACCCATTGAGCCTTAACCGGAAACCAACCCCGTGCAGGTTTTCGATTTTGATGGAAGCATCCGGTGCCAGCCGTTTGCGGAGACGGGAAATAAAGACGTCCAGACTACGGCCCATAAAATAATCATCATCACCCCAGATGGCTTTCAGAATATCATCGCGCCGGATCAGCTCATTAGGCCGGTCAATCAGAAAGGTCAGCACTTCGGCCTCGCGCTGGGTCAGCGTCTGGGTATGCCCCTGAAAGGTCAGGCTACCCTCGGCTAAATTGTATCCGAACGCACCGACCTGCCGTTGTGTCCTGCTGACCGGCGCCGGCTTAGGAGCGGCCTGCTGACCAGCACTCCGCCGCAGAAATACGCTTATTTTTAGTAATAATTCTTCGACACTGAAGGGCTTGCCCAGGTAATCATCGGCGCCGAGCCGGAGTCCGTGCAGGCGGTTGTCGCGGTCGGCGAGGGCGCTCAGAAACAGAATCGGCACCTGCATATCCTGTTGCCGGATGTGTCGGGCGACGGAAAAACCGTCACACTGTGGCAGCATTACGTCGAGCAGACAAACATCAAACTGCCCTGGTTTATACATGGCTTTGGCTTCATCACCGGTCGTGCAGTGTGTAACGGCGTATTCCGCCATTTCGAGGTTGTCCCTGGTCACAAAGCTCAGGTTCACATCATCTTCAACGTAAAGGATATGGGCTTTCGGCATAGGTTTGATACTGGATGTTGCTGATGGTTCTGGTTGTTCTGGTGGTTACTGGTTGTAGCTGATGGTTCTGGTTGTGTTAGTGGCGGCACGACTAGGTGTCCCCGACCGCCAAGTGGCCCTGTTAGAGGGGGCGGCCTCCGCTCGTGCCACCACTTTTTAGAGTTATCGGCAACGGTCGCTCTTTCAAACAATCGCTCATTCACTCATTTACTTGTTCACTCAATCGCTCTTTCACTCATTCTCTCATTGTTTCGCTCATTCACTCTTTGCTCCCCGACCATTACCGGGCAGGTAATGGTGAAGCAGCTGCCACGGCCGACGGTACTGTTAAGTTTGATCTGCCAGCGGTGCGCTTTAATGATTTTGCGGACGTAGTAGAGGCCAAGGCCGAACCCTTTGGCATTGTGCACATTACCGGTCGGAACACGGAAAAACTGGCGGAAAATGGCTTTGTGATGCTCAGGGGCGATACCGATGCCATGATCCTGTACCGACCAGACAAGCTTACCGTCAACGTTTTGGGTCCGGATCAGAATATCGGGGGTGCCGTTCGTATACTTGATCGCGTTATCAATGAGGTTGTGAATAACATTATCGAGGTGATAACGGTCGGCATAGATAAACGGTACGTCGGCCTGCAAGTCGAGGGTAATACCGGCTGTGTAGGAGTTGCGGGCTTCCGTGAGTACGGTATGCAGGTTCTGTTCACTGCACGCCAGGCTGAACTGTCCCTTCAACTGGCTGTTGTGCTCTGAGCGGGCGAGTTGCAGGACATTATTTACCTGCTTCTGCAACCGCTGGCTTTCTTCTTTCAGAATCCGGACATACTGCCCGAACCGCTCCGGCTGGTGCCTTATGGCGTCCTGCTGCAACACATCGGCTGCAATCCGGATGGTAGAAACCGGTGTCTGAAGCTCATGGGTGATGTTGTTGATAAAGTCACGCTGTACTTCCGTCAGCCGCCGCTGCTTCAGAACGATGTTAAGCGTATAGCCGAAAATGACGACCAGGAGCAGCACTGCCGCCGTTGACCAGATCCAGCCGTCGAGCTGTTCGACGACATAGCCGGTCTGCTTCGGAAACCGGATGCCGAAGTAATACGTAAAGCCCGAAAATTTAGGCATGTGACACATCGGCTTGCCGGGCGTACCCGTCGCTACATAATCGCCGTACACCATCTGATCCGACGAACAGTCGTAAATCCCGTATTCAAAATCGGTAATCAGGTTGTGTTTACGGAGCGAGGTCTGAATAAAGTTCTCCAGCGTGACCGGATCAATCGGCGAATCGGTGTTGACAATAAAGTAGTCAGAGGACAGCTGCTTAACGGCGTAGCGGTTGAGCATGACATGGTTGAAGCGGGCGACCTGCATGGCCACTTCCTGCAGGGCAATAAAGGCGGTTTGCCGGAACTGGCGTTCCCGGAGCGCGTATGCTTTCCGCACCCAGACCGCCTGTATGGTCAGGATACCGATAATGGATACGACAGAAAGGACCACGAGGACGCGTATGACAGACCGGGACATGTATAAATGACTGATTATCGATGATTACTATTCATGTAACTAAGGTAGCGTTCAGGAACGGGTAATACAAAATAACCCAAAGTACCGGTCATTCACAATCGGGCTATGGATTCAGGATCAGGCATTAACAAGTCGTTAACAAACGTTAGCAAGCCGTTAACAAGCTAACCCGGTAAGCCGGAATACCTTTGCATTGAACATGTTCGACAGGCTTTTCCGCGTCAGCGGGTCATTTTAACAACAACAAAAAAGTATGAAACGCACTATCCTTTTCTCTTTCGGCCTGATGCTGATGGCCGCAACCCTGGTTCTGGCAAATACAAACTTTATGGCCGCTTTCGGCTGGACAAGCACCACACACGACTTCGGGAAGATTGCACAAAACAAGCCGGTAACGGCGGTCTTCAAATTTACCAACAAAGGTGAGGCACCACTGATCATCAGCAATGCACGCGGATCGTGTGGCTGTACAGGGGTTGATTATCCGAAAGATCCGGTAATGCCGGGCAAAACCGGTGAGGTGAAGGCTACCTATAACGCCGCTGCCATGGGAGCGTTCAGCAAAACCGTTACGGTAGAATCAAATGCAGAAGGTGGTATGGTAACCCTGATGTTTAAGGGAGAAGTGGTCAACAACGCAACTGGTACGAGCGGAAACTAACCGGCATCAGAACAGTAAACACACAAATAAGAAGCCGGGCTTAGTAGGGGGCCTGGCTTTTATTTTTCATCCTGTGTGAGCCGGAACAGGCAGGCAAAGGTCTCGGCAGTCATGCCGGCATCGCCCTGCTCACCGGCGGCCAGAAGCTGACTCGCCGGATGTACGGCTATCCGCTGCATCATTTGTTCGGCCATAACCTCAAGCAACGCGTATTCAGCATCCGATAATTTTTTCCGGTAGCGCGACAGTTCCGATTGCTGAATGTGCAGTAATGTTTCGCGGAACCGCTTCAGAAGCAGCATTAAAGGCGATTGACTATCGGGAGCAGAAAGCGTCTGCGACTGAATGCCAGCCGTTTGATAAACTACTTCAGACGCAGCAGGCATAGGATTTGTAAAGGCGATCATGGCGATCATAAGGTTGGCCGTCGGGAAAACAGGTATAAGGCGATTGTTCCGGCGCTAACGCCGATAATATACGTTAACGTTCCCGGCACAGTTGTGTGCCGGGAACAAACGGGTTATTTACCAACAATCTGTGGTTTCAGGCCACCCAGAACCGTCAATAATTCAGTTTGCTCAGTCGACGGAACATTGAATTTATTGAGGGCTGCCACCAGGTCATTCACCAGCGAGTTGAACTCGTCGTCGGTGATGGCCATGCCTTTGTGGGCAGTTACCATGTCTTTACCTTTGTACGTCTGCGGACCGCCACTGGCCTGACCGATCTGGTCGATCAGGTTATTGCGCAGCGACTGGAACCGGGTTGATTTGGCCGGATCACCGCCATTCTTCACCACATCCTGCACAAGCGGTGCAAACGTACGGGCCATTTTCGGGTCAGCCGCCACATTGAGCATGAACTGATCAACGACGGCGGAAATGGCATTAACACCCCCTAAACGGTCATACAGTGACTTCGGGGCAGCAGGTTCATCTTTTTTACAACCTGTAAACGCGAGGGTACCGGCCAGCAACAATGTTGCTACCCATGTTTTTCTGATCATCGGAATGAAATAGTTATAGGTGAACAAAAATCTAATGTGAAGACAAAACGTCTCCGGCGGCTATGCGCAACATAGCCAATATGAAATAGTTAAGCTGGTACGAATAGGTATCTGACTAACGGAAGCAAAGGGCGTATTTCAGCCGCTCCATTTTAAGAATATATTCCATCGGAACAGGGCATTGCGGCCCCTTAACGGCTGGTTCCTCTACTGACGGCAGGCTGACCTCATTAAACTGCTTTTTCACAAAGGCGGTTAATTCTTTTTCCGTAATGATGTCGGTATCATAAGTAACCCCTACTAACCGGCTGGCCGGATTTGCCGAACAGGCTGTTACCCCCGGCAATTCATCGATTTCGCGGCGGATGCCGGCGGCTTTGGCTTCGTCGGTCAACCCGTCTACTTTCAGCAATGCCACACCAACGGGTTTGGCCTGAGCATGGAGCGGCGGGGCTTCCCAGTTAGCCCATGTCAGCAGGCCGGTCAGACAGGCCACAACCGTCCAGCCCGCAATAGTTGCTGTTTTGCGTAAGACATTCATAAGGTAATGAAATAGCTAATAGTCGGGGAGATATACGCACCGGATGCGGGCTTGGATTTCTCCGGATGAAAAAAGTTGTCAGATCAATGATACGACTGGTATCGTTTTTGCCTAAATTCACCCTACTATGAAGACGACCATCTTTACCTTTCTGCTTGGTTTACTCGTACTTACCGGCAGCGTTGCACAGGATATCTATCAGGGCCCTAAGGCTGAAAATTTATTTACAAAACCGGCCGAAAAAAGCTTTATGCAGGCTTTTTCGGACAAATTCAAGGCCGATTTTGACACGAAGGCGCAATATGAAAAGGCCCGCGCTACCAATGTCGATGAGTGGGAGATGGGCCTGTTTAATGCCCGGAAAGCGCAGGCCGGTTTTTACAAGGAATATCCGCAGGCCGGCGAGTTTTCGGATGCCTTTAAGAAATACGTGGAATCATCGATCCGCTGGAATTACTGGCATCTGATCTTTGCCTATCCGATTCTGCGGGGTAATGCCCAGACAACCCAGACGCGGCTGATGTCTTTGCCGGAGGTCATGCTCGATGGCTTCGACGAAGCAAAAGCCAACGATGCTGATGCACTGGTTGCCGAGCCTTACCGGAATTTCCTGTTTTACTACGTGACCTATTTTAATTCCCGGGCACGTGGTTTTCAAAAATATACGCAGGAGGATATCAACAAGTCGCTGGGCGATAAGGCCGGCTACGCCAAACAGCACCTTACCGGCGCTCCGTATCAGTATGCACTGGCGCGGCTGCTGCTCGAAAACTACGACAAAGTCGTGCCGTCGTCGGTGCGGAACGTATTCAACATGCTGATTGCCACGCCGAATTCGGCGGGATATGCTGAGGCGGTAAAGGCAAAAATCGGGGACGTACTGACTAAAAAAGACGAACCGGTCGTGGCGGCAACGGCGCCGAAACAGCGCAACATTCCGCCGAATACATTCTCTTATACCAACCTGAAAGGCGAAAAGGTTATTCTCGAAGATTTCAAGGGCAAAGTCGTGTACGTTGATTTCTGGGCCAGCTGGTGCGGGCCGTGTCGCGCCGAATTCCCGTTCTCAAAGCAGCTGCATGAACGCCTGACCGACAAGCAGAAAGAGAAAATCGTGTTCCTCTACATTTCGATTGATGATAAGGAGCCGACCTGGAAAAACGCATTGAACGCGCTGCAGCTTATCGGCGAACAGGGCTGGAATCCGGGCGCAGCCCAGTATTTCGGTATTCCGAGCATTCCGCGGTATATGCTGATTGATAAGAAAGGGCAGATTATCGATGGCAATGCCAAGCGCCCGAGCAGCGGCGACGCGATTCTGGCCGATATGCTGAAACTGGCAGAAGGGTAACCATTAACTTCCCGGAAGGTCAAAACTTCCGGGAAGTTAAAAAAGTGTATTCACTACGCGGCCCGCAGCTGCCACGAAAACCGCTGCACCCAGGCATCGGCCGTGCCGGTCAGGGCGCGGAAAGGCAGGCCGGCAAGGCCATCACCCTGTAAGGGAGCCGACAATGTACGCAACATATAACCAACCGTCCGGGCGGCAAAGATGGGTACGTACGACTCAGGACGGGTCAGAATCTCTTTGTAAAACAGAATCCGGTACAGATACAGGCGCGTTTCTTTCGGCAGGTTCATCTGATAATAGTCGCGCTGGTTATGACGGACCAGCTGATTATTGACGTAGCCCGGCCCTGCGTTGTAGGCCGCTGCGACCAGCGACCAGGAGCCGAATTTATCGTATAACTGCCGGATGTAGCGGCAGGCGGCATCGGTCGCTTTCTCCAGATTAAACCGCTCATCAACCCGCTTACCGACCTTGAGGCCGAGGTCACGGGCCGTACCGGGCATCAGCTGCCAATAGCCGGCAGCACCAACCCGCGATACCGCGCGGCCGTTCAGGCTGCTTTCAGCCACCGGCACATACAAAAAATCGTTCGGGATACCGTGCCGTTCGAGGATCGGTTCAATCAGCGGGAATACCTTGTCCGAACGTTCCCGAAGGCGTTCGAGGTCATTGTTGTGGCGGCCGTAGGTTGTCATGACCTGTTTCCAGCGGTCGAGGACACTGACTTGTTCAAACGGCACACATTCACCACAGAAGTTTACGTCTAACACCGGAAATTCGACTTCGCTGCGTTCGCGGGTCTCATGAAATGTCTTTGTGACTTTACCGGCACTGGTTGCGTCTGCGAGAGCGGTTGATACATTGACAATTTTAGGGGC
Source organism: Arsenicibacter sp. R0_47 (assembly GCF_057652235.1). Classification (NCBI taxonomy): domain Bacteria; kingdom Pseudomonadati; phylum Bacteroidota; class Cytophagia; order Cytophagales; family Spirosomataceae; genus Arsenicibacter; species Arsenicibacter sp. R0_47. Next base: position 303,577 of record NZ_JBYFCJ010000002.1, read on the forward strand.
TACTGCCAGGGCCGGCTTAACAGCGGCCATAAGCAAAGAGAATCCAACTTGTTTTAACAAAACTCTAGTAAATTGATAATATAAGTATAACGATGTGGTTGTCTGGATATTGCTCTGACAATCTATAAAGTAAGTCTGCCCCGTTAATCCCTCATGGCAGCGCCTGCCAGTGCCTGTTTTTCTGCTTTTAATCCTTGCCGGATGCGGGGTTCATGTAGTCCTGCCAGCAACCGCATTTCGCTTCAGTTCTATCGCCGCTCTGCTATAACTGCATTGTACTCTAAAAATTTTGCACTTTTTTTCTAAAACGGTTGGATTTTACGCTTCCGGAAATATACATTTGCCATTATGTTCTACATAATTATTGACAATCATTTTTTAAGTCTACAGTAACTATGAACATTTTCTATAGAAACAGATTGGCAATCAGACAGCATTTACTGCGTAGACAACCGGCCGTATATTCAGCACCGCAGGCAATACCGGCTCCTGGCAGAAAAAGCCAGGTCATCCGGCTACTGCTGACCGCCATGTTTTGGGTCGGGCTTACGGCAACATTAACCTTTGCGCAGAACCGACAGGTGAGGGGTACAGTGGCCGATGCCACAGGCGCCACGCTGCCCGGCGCAAGCGTGTTGATAAAAGGCACAACAACCGGCGTGGTCACAGATGAAAACGGACGTTACAGTATACAGGCATCCGGCAGTGCAACCCTGGTGTTCAGTTATATCGGCTACCTGAGTCAGGAAGCAGCCGTTGATAACCGGACGACCATTGATATCCGGCTGGAAGCCGATGCGGCGTCGCTGGCAGAGGTCGTTGTGGTGGGGTATACCACCCAATCGAAGGCAAAAGTTACCTCGGCGGTGTCCAGAATGAGCGCAACCGAACTGAAAAATACGCCGAGTGCTAACCCTGTACAGTCGCTCCAGGGCAAAATGGCGGGCGTCTCGATTCCGGTAACTACCGGGCAGCCGGGCCTGGCGTCGGCCAATATCATTATCCGGGGCGGGACGAAAAGTAATGTATATGGAACCGACGGTAATAATGCGCTGGGCTCCAACGCGTCGGATGTTAACCCGCTGATTGTCATTGATGGCGTATTCCGTTCCCGTTCTGAGTTCAACGACATTAACCCGAATGACATCGAAAGTGTACAGGTGATGAAAGACGCCGCTTCCATTGCCATCTATGGCGCACGGGGCGCAAACGGGGTGATTGTGGTGAAAACACGGACGGGCAAATTCAACGCCAAAACGAGTGTTAATGTCTCGCACCGGACTACGTTTGAGCAGCCCGGCCGGAGCTATAAATACCTGAATGCAGCCGACTATCTCAGGCTGGCCCGAACCACGGCCAATACAACCTATGACCTCAGTGCTACCCAGAAAACTACGTTTCTGAACAACGGAGGCTTCTCGGCCGGCACCCGCCTGTATACGAACAAAGGCGACTACGGCAATGGCCTCTACACGACGGCACTCTATAACAACATTGTGGCCGTTGAGGGACAGGCATACGTGGACGCACTGCTGGCAAAGGGCTATCAGACCATGGATGATCCGGTCAATCCGGGGGCGAAGCTGCTTTTCTACGATAACCGGTACCAGGATATGCTCTGGAAGACGGGCGTAACGCAGGATAATAACGTGAGTATCAGCGGCGGCGGTGATGTTGCCAATTATAACCTGTCGGCGGGGTATACCCTTCAGGATGGTACGCTGGAGGGCACGCAGTACAAACGGTACAATGCGCTGGGGAATTTCGGTTTTAAGCTGAGCAAAGCCGTGACGCTCGACGCAATGGTCAATTACCAGAACGTTATTCCGAACAATGTTGAGGATAACTACCTGAATGCTACCATTCGCGGCATGCGGATTTCGCCGCTGATCCGTACGTTCAAGGAAGATAGCAACCCGCAATCCGGCGAGAGCTATTCGGTCCGGAACTGGTTTCATACGCTCAAATACGACGAATACCGGGTTAATACCGAGCGGATTACGTCGCGGGTCGGCCTGACCTACAACATCATACCGGGCTTATCATACCGGCCTTCGCTGTCGTATGTGATGAGCGACTACCGGTTTCTGTTTATGCGCAAAGGCGTTCCGGATTCAGACTTTGCCAAGCCGTCGACCATCCGTGAGAAACGGGAAAACGTCGATTTCTACCGGCAGCTGATGGTTGACCAGATTCTGCAATACGACCATACCTTCAACCGCCTGCACAACATTACGGCGCTTGCCGGTTTTAACTACACCCGCAACTACAACAACACAATAACGATTGGCTCGCAGCGGGCGACGAACGATTACATTTTTACCATTAACGAACCCTCGATTACGTCGATCAACGGGGTACCGACCACCAACGTTACCGCCTTCGGGACCGGTATCGGGGTCACTAAATCGGCTTCGTTTTTTGGTCAGCTTCAGTACGACTATGATGCGCGGTACCTGTTAGCGGCGTCGATGCGGTATGACGGGTTCTCTAATTTCGCCCCCGGCAACAAATACGCCACATTCCCGTCGGTTTCGGGGGGGTGGAACATCCACCGGGAAAGCTTCCTGACCAACGTGAAACCTGTCAGCAACTTAAAGCTTCGGGCCAGCTGGGGTATCTCGGGCACGAGCGGGCTGAGTTATACCGACACTTATGGTGGTTATAATGCCAACCAGTATGCCCAGTCGCCGGGAATTTTGCGGGCCAATCTGGCGAACCCGAACCTGAAATGGGAGAAGACCGAAGTGACGGACATCGCCCTTGACCTGGGCCTGTTCAACAACCGCGTGAACCTGACGGTCGACTGGTACAACAAACTGACCAAAGACCGGCTTGATTCAAAGCCGCTGCCGGCTGAGTCGCCGTTCAGCTCAATCGTTTTCAATAACGGAATTCTGCAAAACAAGGGTATTGAAATCGAATTAGGGGCCGAGGCCGTCCGAATCAATGATTTTTCGTGGCGCATCAACGCTACGTTTGCCAGAAACAACCAGAAAATCCTGAAACTGCCCGACAATGGCCGCGCTAAAAACCGTCAGGGCGGAACGATCATTGCCGATCCGGTAACCGGAAAAGACATTGAAGTCGGCGGGTTTGCCGAAGGCGAACGGCCGTATGCGCTCTATGTTTTCCAGACCGACGGGGTGTTTGCCACCGAAGAAGCCGCCCAGAAATGGAATGCGCAGTATACCGACCGCATGGTGACGACCAACGGCCTGACGGTGAAAAAACACGCCGGTGATTACATCTTCCGCGACCTGAACGGCGACAACATTATCGACCAGAAAGATGTCGTTTTGATCGGCTACCGCACCCCGAACATGTTAGGCGGTATCCAGAATACCTTCACCTACAAAGGACTGTCGCTGCGGTTTAACGCCGATTATGCGCTGGGGCACATGATTTCGAACGGGGCGCTGGCCCGCGCGCTCGGCACCGGACGTGCCTTTAACGAAGGGGCACCATCGGAAGCGCTCGGCAGTGATATCTGGCAGAAAGAAGGCGATACCGGCAAGCGTTACGCCCGGTTCTCGCTGGGTGATGCCGATGTCGGGCAGAAAAACTACATCCGTGGCTCTTCGGTCGGGGTCAATAACTCGTATGCCTCCGACGTGTCGGCCCTGTTTGACAAAGGCGATTTTCTGGCGCTTCGTGAGCTGACACTGGCCTATGACCTGCCGAAGCCTGCGGCGAAGAAGATCGGGGCAGCGAACATTAACGTATTTGCGAGCATCTATAACCTGGGCTATCTGTCGGCCTATAAGGGCCTGAATCCGGAGGTCTATACCGGCTATGATCCGGGCGGGTATCCACGGCCGCGCCAGATTTCGCTGGGTGCCAACCTGCGGTTTTAACTGACTCATCCTTACAAGCTACAACATGAAAAAGACACTATATATCATGGCGGTCGCGCTGATAGCGATGCCATTGCTGCAAGGCTGCGATAAGCTGCTGGAGGTAAAACCCGACTCGTCGATTACCGAACAGACCTATTTTACGAGTGAAGCCGATTTTGAGCCTTATCTGACCGGTATCTACGGCGCCATGCGCAGTTTTGCGAATTCCGATCTGTACGGATCGCAGCGCGGCGACGAATACGTGAACGGGATTAATGCCCGGCTTAATGCGGCGGTCTCGCTGCACCAGTTAAGCCCCAGCAACGGCGCGGCCGACTGGCAGGCATGGTATACCGCTATCGGCAACTGTAACCTGCTGCTCGACAAAATTCAGGGGTTTGAGTTTTCGGGCAGTCCTAATACCAAAAAACGTATTTTAGGGGAAACCTACGCGCTGAGGGCCTATTTCTATTTTTCACTCACCCGTATTTTCGGCAAGGTTCCGCTGATGTTACAGGCCGTAACGGACGATAACGTGCCGCTGCTCGAACGGTCTGCCGAACCCGACGTGATGAAGCAGATCCAGAGCGATATTGATGCGTCGGTGCAGAACTTTACGTCGATGACGAACTTTGCCAAAAATGTATTTCCGTCAACGAAATACCGGTTTAGCTATGCGGGCGTACAGGCGCTTAAAATGGATTCACGGATGTGGAGCGCCAAAGTACTGGGCGGAGGGGCTGCGGACTTTAATGCGGCCCTGGCAGCAGCGGCCGAAGTGGAAGCGAGCGGTGTCTCGCTCAATGCAGACTTTAAAAATGTCATTGGCCTCAGAGGGGCGTCTAATCCGGAGCATATCCTGACCGCTTTTTTCCTGAGAGACGAAGGCGCGACCAATTTTGCCATTAACCTGATGGCCCTCACCAGTACGATTACCGGCGTGATCAATGCCGACAGCATTGTTTCGGCGGTGTCGCCGTCCTATGCGCAGTCGGGGTATCTGATGAGTCCCCGGGCAAGGTCATGGTTCTCGAACGGGGCCGACAAACGCATCCCGTTTACGTATGTGGCTGAGCGGCGGGCAACCGGTCCGGCCACGTCGGTGTGGGTGGTAAAACACCCGGGAACAAAATATGCCGACGACCGCGTGGCCGACAATGACCTGCCGGTGTACCGCCTTGCGGATATTATCCTGCTGAAAGCTGAAGCGTATGCCGCCCTGGGAAATACACAGAGCGCCGTGGCGGAATTAAACAAAATCCGGAAGCGGGCCGGTACCGGCGACTACACCGGTGCAACGGATAAAACCACCCTCGAGCTGGAAATCCTGACCGAGCGCGGCCGTGAGCTGTATGCCGAAAACAAGCGGTGGTATGATCTGGTGCGGTTTCATAAAGGCGGTACCATTGATATCTATAAATTTGTTCCTAACCTGGTTGGTAAGACCACTCCGCTTTATTGGCCGATAACGATTACCAATCTGGGTAAAAACGCAAAACTCGTACAAACCGAAGGTTATTAATATGCAACATACACCAATTAAGGGGCTGTTTGCGGCCCCTTTTACTCCTCTGCACCCCGATGGAAGCGTGAATCCGGAGATGATCCCGGTTCTGGTTGACAACCTGATTGCCGATGGCCTGACCGGTGCCTTTATCTGTGGTTCCAACGGCGAAGGCCCGAACCTGACCATCAGCGAGCGCATGGCGGTGGCCGAAGCGTTTGTGAAAGCGGCCGGCGGGCGGTTACAGATCTGGGTCCATGTCGGGCATTCGAGTATTGCCGAATCACGGGCGCTGATGCAGCACGCGTATGAGATCGGGGCCGATGCGGCCTCGGCCGTAGCGGCGTTTTATTTTAAACCGTCGTCGGTCGATAACCTGGTCGATTGCATGGCGCAGATTGCGTCGGCCGCTCCGCAACTACCGTTTTATTACTACCATATCCCGATGCTGACCGGCGTCGGAATGGACATGATCCGGTTCCTGGAGCTGGCCGGCCGGCAGATTCCGAACCTGCACGGGATCAAGTATACCGCAAACACCATCTGGGAATATCAGGCCTGTCTCAACCATTTCGGCGACCGGTTCAACATTCTGTACGGGTTTGATGAAATGCTGCTGCCGGCGCTGGGTGCCGGGGCTACTGCCGCTATCGGAAGTACCTACAACTTCGCGGCGCCGTTGTACCTGGAGGTCATCAGAAATTACGAAGCTGGCCGGATGGAGGAGGCGCGTAAAACCATGAATCTACTGATCGATATGGTCAGGGCGTTTGTGAAATACCCGCCGATTCCGGCCCAGAAAGCCATTATGCACATGCTGGGGCTTGACGTAGGCGGGTGTCGTCTGCCGCTCGTGACCCTCTCGCCCGCCAATTATGATGCGCTGAAAAGCGAGCTGGAGCAGACCGGCTTCTGGGAGGCCCTGAAACCATTTAAACCGGTTACCTGGTCGGATGCAGTTACGGAGGCTTAAGGTTATTCTTTATCTGGTGTTGCTGATGATCCCGGTTTCCTTAGTTGCGCAGCGTACGTTTTCGGTAAAAAAACTGCCGCCCATTCCCGATGGAGATGGGTTTGCGGGATCCCTGGCGGGTGTATCGAACGGGGCACTTGTGGTCGCGGGGGGGAGCAACTTCCCGAACGGTGGCAGACCTTGGCAGGGTAGTATCAAAAAATGGTATGACCGGATTTTTGTGCTGGAATCACCGGCCGGGCAATGGAAAGAAGCAGGAAAACTGCCGGTTCCGCTGGGTTATTCGGTGACTGTTTCCTGGAAAGATGCGGTGGTCTGTGTGGGCGGCAGCAACGAAAAAGGCCACGTAGCAGATGCTTTTCTGATGCGCTGGAAAAAGCAGCGCATCGACGTTGAACCATTGCCGGCTTTTCCGCGTCCCGTGGCGAATGCCTGCGGTGCTCTGATCGGTGATGTGTTGTATGTGGCCGGTGGTCTGGAAAAACCGGATGCCACGCAGACGCTCCGGCAATTTTATGCGTTAGACCTAGCGGCACCCAACCGTATGTGGCAGCAACTGCCGGTCTGGGAGGGGGCAGGGCGTATGCTGAGTGTGGCCGCCGGATCTGACAACCGGTTCTATTTGTTCTCAGGAACCGATCTGGTACCGGATAAAACCACCGGTGCTGCGAGCCGTGTGTATCTCACCGATGCCCATGTTTTTGACATCAGGACAAAGCAGTGGAGCCGCCTGCCCGATCTGCCGCACCCGACGGTTGCCGCTGCCGGGCCGGCAGTGGTCAGGGATGGGCGGATAGTGCTTGTCGGGGGAGATACCGGCGAGTATGCCAGCCAGACCCTCACCCTGAAAGATAACCATCCCGGCTTTAGTACGGACATCCTTACGCTGCCGCTATCGGGCGGTAAATGGACTGTGCAGCAACAATTTCCGGTCGCTATCCGGCCGGATGCGGTGTCAAACCCTAATGCGAGCACGTACCTGCCCGTTACAACACCGCTGGTTCCGTGGAGAGGCGGATATGTGATACCCGGGGGAGAAGCCCGTCCGGGTACGCGTACACCCAACGTACTTTGGCTCAACTGACTAATGTAACCGAATGAGCGATGAAGAGCCAGACAGATAAGACCTATCGTTGGATACTAGTAGGATTACTTTGGGTGGTTGCCATGCTGAACTACCTCGACCGGCAAATGCTGTCGACGATGCGCGAAGGCATGCAGCTGGATATCCATGAGCTGGAATCGGCCACCAACTTTGGCCGGCTCATGGCCGTTTTTCTCTGGATTTATGGCATCATGAGTCCGGTGGCCGGTATGGTGGCCGACAAATTCAGCCGGAAGTGGCTGATTGTGGGCAGTTTGTTTGTGTGGTCGCTGGTGACCTACGCCATGAGCCACGCGACAACGTTTAATGAACTGTATGCCCTGCGGGCGCTGATGGGTGTCAGCGAGGCGTTGTATATTCCGGCGAGTCTGGCCATGATCGCCGACTTTCATCCTTCCGGCACCCGGTCGCTGGCAATCGCCATACACGTTACCGGCATTTATATCGGGCAGGCGCTTGGCGGCTTCGGGGCTACCATTGCGCAGCAGTTTTCGTGGCAGTTTACCTTCAGCCTTTTCGGGTTCGTAGGCATGGGCTATTCGCTTGTCCTGCTGGTGTTCCTGAAAGACAAACAACAGGCTGCTGCTGATGATCAGGCCGGTATGACGAAGCCGCCGTTATTTAAGGGCCTCATGCTGCTGGTAAAAAATCCCTCGTTCTGGATCATCCTGCTTTATTTTACCTTACCGGGAATTCCAGGGTGGGCGGTTAAAAACTGGCTGCCAACCCTGTTCTCCGAAAACCTGGGCATTGGTATGGCTAAAGCAGGCCCGATCGCTACGATTGCCATTTCGGTTTCGGCCCTGATCGGCGTCCTCTTCGGGGGCAGGCTATCGGACCGGTGGAGCCGGAAAAATCTGCGGGCACGCCTGTATACGGGGGCCATCGGCGTATCGCTGACCATTCCGGCGCTGCTGCTGGTGGGCTATGGCCATTCGCTGGTGCAGTCGGTGCTGGCAGCGGTTTGCTTTGGTTTTGGCTTCGGTATGTTTGATGCCAACAACATGCCGATTGTCTGCCAGTTTGTGTCGGGCCGGTACCGCGCAACGGCCTACGGCCTGATGAATATGTTAAGCGTATTTGCCGGGGCGCTGGCCACGACGGTGTTAGGGAAGTTTTCTGACAATAACCGGTTAGGCGAGGCTTTTGCCATGCTGGTGGTGCTGGTCATCATTGCCGTTGCGCTACAACTGGCTTTCCTGAAACCCCGCACCGATGATTTCACGGATAACTAACAGGCAACAAATACCTCAACCAAACCGACGTATGAATTACCGCATTTGGCAAACCCTCAGTTTCATCGCCGCTTTTCTGGTAGCCGGCACCGGCTTTGCGCAGGAAGGAAATGCCTTGTTCAGGGCAGGCGATAACGGGTATGCATGTTTCCGCATACCCGCCATCATCAAAACGACGAAAGGAACGCTGCTGGCCTTTGCCGAAGCCCGCCGGACGGGTTGCGGTGATGCCGGTGACATTGATATTCTTGTAAAGCGCTCGGCGGACGGCGGAAAATCGTGGTCCGGCATGAGCATGGTCTGGGACGATGCCGGCAACACCTGTGGCAACCCGGCTCCGGTGGTCGATGCAAAGACCGGCAACATTGTGCTGGTAGCAACCTGGAATCTGGGCAGCGATCATGAAAAGCAGATCATCGACGGCAGCAGCAAAGACACCCGCCGGGTGTTTGTTCTGTCATCAACCGACGAGGGTGTCAGCTGGTCAACGGCCCGTGAGATAACCTCAGCGGTCAAACGCCCCGACTGGACCTGGTATGCTACCGGTCCCTGCAACGGTATCCAGCTGGAGCACAAAAAATACCGGGGCCGGTTAGTGATTCCGTGCGACCATATTGACGCCGGAACAAAGAAGTATTTCTCGCACAGCATCTTTTCCGACGACGGCGGGAAAACCTGGCAGCTGGGTGGCACGACGCCAACCGACAAAGTCAACGAATGCAGCGTTGCCGAACTGCCCAAAGGCGTTTTGATGCTGAACATGCGGAACTACACCAGTGTCCGGGTGCGTCAGGTATCGACCAGTACGGACGGGGGCCAATCCTGGGCACCGCTACAGGGCGATACTACCTTGATCGAGCCGGTGTGTCAGGGGAGTTTGCTGTGGTATAAGCACAAAGGCAGAAAACCGTTTCTGGCATTCTCCAATCCGGCCAGTCAGAAGGCAAGGGTCAATATGACCGTCCGGCTGTCGTATGATCAGGGGAAAACCTGGGCTGCCCGACAGGTGGTTTACGAAGGCCCTTCGGCGTATTCGAACCTCGTCGTAACGCCGGCCGGTAATCTGGCTTGTCTGTATGAAGCAGGGCAGAAAAGCCCTTACGAAGGAATTTTCTTTAAAGAACTGCCGGTTGACGGCTTTAAGTAGTACTGCCGGTTTTCCGGGGTTGGTTTCGGCCCCGGAAAACCGGCTCATTTTGGTTATTATTTCAGCAGCTCAGCCAGCGGAATTTTCTGGAAAACCATATCGGCCTGACTGCTTTCGTAAATAATGCCCACGGTTTTTTCATCGACGGATGTCAGGCAGGAGTAGCCACGCCCTTTCAGTTCGTCCAGCAGTATATGATTTTTCGCCGGCCAGGTCATGCCATCATCAAAACTGACTTTAACCGTAATATGATCGCGGGCGGTTCGGGAAGCCGGATTAGCGAAAACGAGCAGGCTTTTCCTGCGTCTGCCCGCCGTATAGTCGTGCCGGTGAATACTGGCCATACAGGTTGGCTCAGGTAAGGCCCCGAACGACGTCGGATGCACTTGCCAGGTTTCGCCCAGGTTACGGGTTACGGCAATGGCCCGTCCGTTGGTTTCGCCGGGATCAGTCCGGTTTTTGTTTGCCCGCATATTGAGCATTACCGACCCGTCAGACAGTTCTACGGCCATATTTTCGGTTGTGCTGGCGTTGTAAGCCTTCGGACTTGTTTTCCAGGTCTTGCCCTTGTCGCGGCTATACGTAATGTTCGAAAAGGGTTCACCGGTATTGTCCCGTCCCTGAGTCGGGAAAACGAGTGTGCCGTCGGTCAGGGTAATTCCATGCCCGGGGGCCGGCGCCCAAAGCCACCAGTCTTCCTGTTTGCACATCTGCGTCAGGTTAACCGGCTCGCTCCATGTTTTGCCATCGTCGGTGCTTTTAGTCAGCAGAAACTGCGCCGTTTGTTTTACGTCGAAGCCCGGTTGCGAACCTTTTGTGCGCCACTGGTGATTCCAGTCTTTACTGGTTTCCTGTAGCCCTTCAACCCACTGGCCCTGGTCGTTTTTAACGCCGTACATCCATAGGCCGGCCACGTATATGGTATTTGATTGCCGGTCAACGAGAATGCACGCATCCGATACCCCGTTGAATTTTTGCGGCAGGCCACCCCATGTCCCTTTATCCAGGACAATCCGCATAGGCTCCCAGGTATTTCCGCCGTCGGTGCTCCGGCTTAAGCCGATGTCAATATCGCCCTGCAGGTCGCGGGCACTTTCGCGGCGCACATCATAAATCGCCAGCAACGTGCCCTGATTCGTGGTTGCCATGCCGGGAATCCTGAATGTGTGCACCTGATCGTCCATATGCTTTCGGAGGGCCAGACCAATCCGTTGCGTAATGCCTGGTGCGGGTGCACGGACAGCAAGGGCGGTCTGTTCTGTTTTGACACCGGTACAGGCGGCATCCACAACGTGTAGTAAATCGGCCTGATCCGCCAGTTCGTAAGATAGCCAGAAGTAATGATCGCCCGGTTCCAGTAACTGATTCCCCGCTATGGTAAAGGTGTTGCTGATGCGTTCTGCCACGCCGAACAGGCTGCCGGTGCGTGTGCCGGTCCCTTTTTCCAGAACCGAGTCGCGGCCGCAATAAAAGACCCGCGCGTGTTTCAGGTCCTTGAGATTTGTCGTACCGGTAGTCGAGAACGTAAATCCGGCGATCGTCCGGTTTGGTTCTGTAACACGCAGGTGAATCCGTAACACCGGATTGTCGGCTTTTCCTTTCAATACCGGCGTGGTGAATTGCTTCTGGCTGATGATCAGGGTGCTGTCGCTCAGGGACCGCATGGCGATGATGGCGGTTATAGCCACCAGACCGATGAGTGCCGATGCCCCGGAACGCCAATTGTACGTAAGAACGGCTTGTTTCATAAGCTGTAAAGAGGGTTAAGGTATGTTGTTTAAACAGGCAGGCGGACTAAGTCAGCTTGCAGGATTCAGGGTATACGAATGGAATTCTCTGTTCCGGATAAATAAAACAGTAATGAGCTTATGTACTACATATAAAAACAAAGGAAATGCCTGATACAAGTATTTCCTAATTTATGACAAGTTTTTTGCTGAATAGTTAAAGAAGAGGGCCTGATGCACGTATGCTTCAGGTCAATAAAATAGTATGAGGTTCGAGGTGCTTCAGCATACCGCTGGCAAAGTCGGCAGCCGTACCGTGCTTCAGAATATCTACTAAGTCCTGATGTGTGACCGATCCGACGGCATGGAACTGATGCTCGGTTTCATATTCCACTACATACTCAAAAACAGGCATCAACATCGCCTGGAAACGCTTAATGGTTTCATTGCCAGCCATTTCGTAAAGGGCGGAGTGAAAGGCAATTTCGCATTCTACTTTTTCTTCTGTCGTTTGTACCAGGGCTTCACGCTGTACAATTCCCTCCAGTTTCTGAATGCCTTCTTCCGTTTTGCGGGCAAAAAGTAATGATGCCTGACCCACTTCAAGCACTAACCGGAACTCAAAGATTTGTTTACGCGTATCGATGCCCAGAATATGCGGGTGCAGCATGCGTTCCATACCGCTCAGAATATCCGGTTGGGCCAGCACCATACCCCGGCGTTTTTTGGTTTCGATCATGCCCAGCATCCGCAACCGGCTCAGCGCTTCACGGACAACATTCCGGCTCACACCCAGAGCTTCCGCCAGTTCTATCTCCTTCGGTATGGCATCGCCTGGTTTAAACGCTTTATTGGTAATATATTCGCGTAGCCGCTCTTCAACCTGGTCGGCCATTGTGGTTGACACAATGGGCATTAGATCTAGCGGCAATTCTGTTTTTTCACTCATAGTACGTTTCCCTCAGCGTTCATGATGCATTCCCGGCTGCTAAGGTAATGAAAATTTATATGTGGTACATGTATACAAAAATTCTCCTGTTGGCAGACGTTATGAAAATACTGATTTTTGCAGGCTGTGTTGTTGCATCCGGTAGCCGTATCGGGGAAGCAGACCTTGTCCGCACCAATCCGTTCCGGACCTGGTAACACATTAATTGTTGGTTAAGATTTGTGATAAACTGTCGTATGACGATAAAAGCTGCTGTTGTTCAGGCTACTCCGGTCTTTTTTGATAAGGAGAAAACACTACAGAAACTTGAGACACTGGTGGCTGCTCAGGCAGAACAGGGTGTGCAGCTGGTGGTGTTTCCGGAATCGTTTATTCCCGGCTACCCGCGCGGATTTACCTTTGGCGCAACCATTGGCCGGCGGACGGATGCGGGCCGTGAGTTGTATAAAACCTACTGGCAGCAGAGTGTAGACGTCAGTGGCGACGATCTGGCGAGGCTGGAACGGATCGCCGGTCAGTACGGGGTATGGCTGGTTGCGGGCATTACCGAGCGCGATGCCGTCAACGGTAGCCTGTACTGCACGTCCGTTTATATTTCACCGACAAAAGGGCTGTTGGGTAAACACCGGAAAATAAAGCCAACCGGCGTCGAACGGCTGGTCTGGGCCGAAGGCGGAGCCGATAGCCTGCTGGCGTTTGATACGGAAATCGGTAAGCTCGGCGGGCTGATCTGCTGGGAAAACTACATGCCGCTGGCCCGGATGGCGATGTACCGGCAAGGGGTAGATATCTACATTGCCCCGACCGCCGATGCCCGTCCGACCTGGATCGCCACTATGCAGCACATTGCCTGCGAAGGCCGGTGTTACGTACTGGGCTGCAACCAGTTTTTCCGGATGGAAGACTATCCGGAAGCCTGTCGGGCTGCCCTTGCCGATCCCACGGAGGATATTAGTTGCCGGGGCGGCAGCGTAATTGTATCGCCGCAGGGCGAAATTCTGGCCGGTCCGCTCTGGGATCAGGAGGGGGTGCTGGTGGCCGACCTTGACCTGGACGAGGTCATCAAAAGCAAACTCGATTTCGATGTGATCGGGCATTACACCCGTGACGATCTGTTTCAGCTTACGATAACGACACCATCATGAAGCCTGTATCGATAGAAAATGCCCCGCATTACGTCTGGGGCGGTGATTGTGATGGCTGGCATCTGATGAGCCATCCGGCCGTGAGTATTATTCAGGAGCGGGTGCCGCCCGGGCGGGCCGAGGTCTGGCATTACCACGAACGGACGATTCAGTTCTTCTACGTACTCGACGGCAGGCTGACCATCGAAACGGGCGGGCAGCTACACCGGCTCAGTGCCCGGGAGGGCATGCAGGTGCTGGCGGGGGAGGCCCACCAGGTCCGGAATGAGTCGGATCAGGAGGCCGTCTTTCTGGTTATTTCCGTGCCGCCCAGCCATGGAGACCGGGTGCTGGTTGATCCATAAAAAAGCCCCGCCGGAATCTCCGGCGGGGCTTTTTTATGACAGGGCGTTTAGTACTTCATATCGCCTCGATCCTTCTCGGCGGCCGAGCGGCCTTCGCTCATCCAGCGGGGCATCGGCGCGTCTTTCAGATAGTAGTCAAAGAACTGATACATCCGGACGCTCAGGTCTTTGGCATTATGGCGCTGCACGAGGTTGTGATCTTCACCATTATACACCAGCAGCCAGACCGGCTTGTTTAACCGGCGCAGGGCTGAAAAGAACTCGATGCCCTGGTACCACGGTACGGCACCGTCAGCGTCGTTGTGCGTCATAAACAACGGCGTTTCCACGCGGTTGGCGAAGAAAAGCGGCGAGTTCTCAATGTAGTTCAGCGGCTTATCCCACAGGGTACCACCAATCCGGCTCTGCGTTTTTTCGTACTGGAACATCCGGCTCATACCCGTACCCCAGCGGATACCGCCGTAAGCACTGGTCATGTTGGCCACCGGTGCACCGGCTCCCGCTGCGCGGAACAGGTTTGTGCGGGTGATGAGGTAAGCCGTCTGGTACCCACCCCAGCTTTGTCCCTGAATACCAATGCGGTCGCGGTTTACGAAGCCTTTGTCGATCAGGCTCAGGACACCCGGTACGATACAGTCGTAGGCATTTGGACCCGGCTGACCGGTTGTGTACACGATGTCCGGTACGAATACCAGATACCCGTTTGATACACAATAAGCGATGTTGATCGTCGAGCGGCTCGGCGACGGTGCCTTGTAGTCGTTCAGGGTTTCGCTGTTTCGTTCGTAGAAATACACCAGCATCGGATATTTCTTCTTCGGATCAAAGCCTTCCGGTTTGTAGAGCAGGCCTTCCAGCTTCACGCCGTTGGTGCCCATCCAGTTTACCAGCTCCACGCTACCCCAGCGAATGCTGTCCTGCTGTGGGTTGACTTTGGTCAGTTTCACTGGAGAAGCCAGTGTCGTATCGGTTTGGTAGAGGTTGATCGGCTCCTGGAAGTTGCCTTTATAATACGTAACAACCGGTGCATTTTTGGCTTTTGACAGACCGAAGTACCGGTGATTACTCTGCGTCAGGATGCTGATTTGCCGTTCGTTATTCTTTGCCGGCATGGCTTTCAGAATACCGGTATGCTTGTCGCTTTCCCAGATACCGGTCAGGTACAGCGATTCGGCGGCATTGATCGGTTCGTTGTCAAAACGCTCTTCGCTTTCTTCCAGATCGGCGCGGCGTAACCGTACCTTATTCTGACGACCCCAGCCCATAGTCAGGTTCAGCGGCTTTTCGCGGCCGGTCGGGTCAATCTGCCAGATGTCGTAACGGTCATACAGCCAGAGGTATTTGTCGTTGGCTGTCCAGCCCGCAGTACCATAACTGCCCGGCAGGTTCGGCGTATCGTGCTCTTCGTCGAAAAACTTGCTCGGCAGACCTTTCGTCAGGTCGATCAGTTTGCTGTCGGCAATCGAGTAGGCACGCCACAGCGAATCCCGCTCGTCGAACCAGTAAGCATACTTGTTGCCCGGCGAGAGCTGTACTTCCGACGCCATCAGGTCGTTGCTGATTTTCTTTTTGTCGCCGGTCTGCGTATCAATCAGGTACAGGTCGGTGTGGCCCGGATCCCATGAGCTGATTACCTGATACGGCAGGTCGCTGGAACCCAGCAGATAGCGCGGGTTTTTGCTGTAGTCAGGGCGGACGTTCGGTACCTCGCGGCTGGCCAGCATCACCACATTGCCAGGGCGGGCTGTAGCCGTGGCCGGTAAGTTGGTCGTCAGGTCGCAGACCGTCAGGAAACCACGCTCTTTTTCTTCCCGCAACCGTTTCTGCTGCATAGGCTGCAACCGGCTGTCGGTCCAGCTCCAGATGTCCATTTTCACCTTTTCTTCGTCCGGCGTCAGGGTATCCTTGATGGACTTCTGCGGAATCGGTGCTGTGGCAAAGTACAGGCGCTTACCGTCTTTCGAGAAGCGTGGTGTCGTAAATTCGTTGATCGACCAGCCTTTCGGCAGGGCTTTGGTGGTCGTGTCGGCAATGGTCCACACGGCCGGCGCTACGGTTGTCGTTTTGGTTTTTTTACCGCTGGCAACGGCTCCCGTAAGCGGCTGCATGTTTTTGTAATACAGCGTAAAGGCTTTTACTTCGGCGTTGGCAGAGTCGGCCGAGGCGATCCATGCCAGATTCGTTCCGGTGGTATCAATGGCCAGACCTTTATAAATTTTGCGTTTCGAGCTGGTGTCAATCGTCGCGATCTGCTGGCTGCGGGTATCGAACAGATACACGCCCGGCACCGGATTCTGACCGGCCTTCAGGGAGTCAACGTGCGATTCGCGGCTGAAGAAAATCGATTTGCCGTTGTCGGAAGCGATTACACTGCTGACATACCGGATCATCTGTTTCGAGCCGTCGGCCATGTTAACAATAATCAGGTCATCACCTTTCGGCTTTTTGACGGCAGCGGCGCGGGCACCCGCCGACTGCGAGCGAGGGGCGGCGGTTTTCGGCGCCGGAGCCGTTGTGTCGGCTTCTGCTGTCAGATCGGTATCAGTGTCATTCCGGCGACGTCCGGGCGTAGGGCGGGCCTCGGCGGTCAGCCCGGTAGCACCGGCTTCTTTGCGTTCCTGCAAAAAGGCCAGCCAGTTGCCGCCGTTTTTACCGATCACAAACGATTTGGCATTCGGGAAACGCGTTACCTGACCGGTCGACAGGTTCAGTACCAGCAAACTGTCTTTCGGCATTTCGTCCGGCTTTTTCTTTTTCAGTTTCGCCTTGCGCGTATCGCCGTAAGGGGCTTTGAGCTTGGCTACCAGAAACTTGCTGTCGGCGGTAAACTGAGCCTGATACCCGCGCGGGAACCGGAATTCCTGCGGTACATTAGCCGCCGTACTGCGATTGCTTTGCCGGACATAAAGCGTCCCGTCGCCTTCCTGAACATCGACCTGATAGCTGATCCATTGGCCGTTGGCTGCAATTTTTTCGGAACGTGCGCTCTGCCAGCCATCGTAGTCGGCATGCGTTAGCGGACGTTTGTTGATTTGTGCAAAAAGGGAAAGCGGAATACAGAATAAAATTGTGAGATGAAGTAAACGAATCATACAGAGCGTTCATAATGAACGGACAATTTACGAAATATTTATTTTACGATACATAATCTCACGTTCAGGTTACCTGTACTTTTTTGAGAAATCAGGATTTTAAACCGAACAAAAAGCGGGTTAGCCGGAACGGACGAATGATAAACCAGTACAGCCCTGCGCATACCAGCAGCGTGGCCAGGCTGGTAAACAGGAAACCGCCATACACGCCGAAATTTTGTTTCAACACCCAATAGCCGATGATGACAATCACGGTCTGGTGCAGGATGTAAAACGGATAAACGGCTTCGTTCAGGTAAGGCAGCAGCCGGTGATTCCGGTTTATGTACCGGTAACTGTACCCGACCGACATAAGCACTGAGGCCCACATCAGCAGCAGGTTATTAAAAAAGTAGGTAACGTCAAGCGGTAATTCGGTATCGATCCGGTCGAAGCCGAAGATGATCGGCATGGCGTACATGACAACGGTAAACAGAAGGGTAGCTCCCAGAAAAATCCGGCGCTGGTCTGCCAGTTGTTGCCAGCATACAGGGCGGCTTACCAGTATATAGCCCAGCCAGAACAGCAGCAGGTTTTCAACAAAGTAGGCCCAGTCGTTGAGCAGTGCATGGGTCTCGTCGGGATAAAAGGGACGGGTCATCAGCTGGCTGATAAAGATGACCAGACCCAGCCACAATGCACCGCCTTTGCGCACCGTCAGCCGTTCGATACGGTCAACAAACCGCTGACCGTCGGCCGACTTAAGAAACATAAACACCGGAATGCTGATCAGCGAATACAGGAAGAGGTAGCAGATAAACCACAGGTGATGCCAGCTGAAGGCTCCGCCGGTACCGCCGTCGTGATACGGCTGAAAGCCGAATACGTTGGGATAAAACTCCGCATAGGAGCCCGAGAAACGGCCCCGGAAGAGCCATTCGAGGTAGATCTGCGGTGGTACAATTACAAACATCCCGAATACCAGCGGCACAAACAGGCGTTTGAACCGTTCTGAGGCGTAGGCTCCGTAGCTGCGTTTTCGTAATGCGAAAAACGTACCGGCACCCGATATGAAAAACAGCAGCGGCATCCGCCAGCGATGCAGCCACCGCATGACTGTTTCAAAAACGACACTGGTTTCCCGGCTCTGAATGTGCCAGCCCCAGCTGACATACATCATACCGGTATGGTAAAAAAGCAAGACAAGGATGGCAAATACACGGAGCCGGTCGAGGTCGTACCGGCGGGTAGCAAGTGGTTGTGCGGTTGTTGTCGTGGTTGAGTTGGCAGTCTGACCGGGCATCATAGCTTTTGTTGTCAAATTAGTTTGATGCCCCAAAATTGCCTTGCTAATGGCCGGGAACGGCTATTTTCCGGGGATTAAGAAGTTCATCCCGATTGGTACGAAGTCCGGAGGCGGGCATCAGCTGCCTGACGTTGCCTGCGACGCCCGGTATTGGGCGGGTGTCTGCCCGGCCAACCGCTTAAACGCGGTGTGAAACGCCGAGGTAGAATTATAACCGACGCGTTCGGCAATTTCGTCGATTTTGAGGTGGCTGTTGGCGGGGTCCTGCAAAAGCTGCTGTGCTGCCTGCACGCGGTATTGTGCCAGCATATCAAAAAAACTCTGCTGAAGCCGGTTGTTGAGTACCTGCGACAGGTGGTGGGGCGAGGTATTCAGCCGTTGCGCCAGTTTCGACAGGGTCAGGTCACTGTCGAGGTAAGGCTGTTCAGTCGCCAGCAATCGGGTCAGCCGGTTGAGTAACGTGTCTTCGATCTCTTCCGATAACGCCGACTTCTCATATTTTTTCTTTGGTTCCTCCGGCATATCCTGGTGCGGCTCCGGAACGGGCAGGGGGGCGGACCGGAAAAAGCTGGAACCGCTCATGACCGTAATCGTAGTGAGATAAACCGTTACCGTAATGTAACAGGCCAGCATGTAGTCGCCGAGATCATTATGAAAGTTGGGTTTAACAATGAGGATAAGAACCGGTAAGAGGCTGATGCCAATCGTCAGGTTGCGGATACGGGCCAGATAAGGCGGCTGGCTGCTGAAAAAGCCTGCGCCTTGCTTGCGGAAGGTTTGTCCGATACTGATAAACGACCAGGTCACGTAGATCAGCAGACTTACCAAAGTCATTTCGGTAACGAACGGCCGTAGACCGGTAACGTCTTCCGGTAAATAGTGCGGGCTGGGCTCAATAAAAGGTAGCTCAGGATGGTGGGAGTCGATGTAGGAATTATATTTAAAACGAACCGGCTGATAAAGCCAGGTGACGGCGTTGAGGGTCCAGATCCCGAAGGGAATCAGGTGCAGCCACCAGCGTTTGGGCAGGGTCAGGTGCGTGCGGGTATAGACAAAAAGGAAAAATAAAGGGCCGGGCAGAAAATTGGCGGGCTCCGAAAAGTCGACAATCTCCAGCATCCGGAACATGTAATTGGTATAATTCAGAAAGATTTCCGTCGTCATGCTGGTTACAGCCAGCATCATCCAGCCCAGACAGCGGTTACCGGGATCTAACCGGCGGCTCCCTGTCAGAAAGAAAATTCCCAGTAAAATGCCCTGCACAATTCCAAGGAGAATAATCAGTGCAAAAACATCAAAACGGACGGGCTGAGACGGCATCATACCGGAAAAGTAAACAAAAATGGCCAGTTCGTAAACCGGCCATTTTGTATTACCACGAGTAGTGTATGAAAATTAGTCTATTTTCAGCTCGAACGGCATGCGGGTCTGAATGCCCTGCATGGTTTTCAGCTTTTTCAGGTAAGTCACGTAAGGGGCTAAGTCGCCGAGTTGCGCCCGGAGCTTGGTCTCTTCGTCGTCGCTGAATGAACTGAACAACTGCTCGAAAAAGTCTTTTTTCCGTGGCAGATACTTCACGCGGTAGTCACCCTCGCCCAGTTTTGCCGATCTAGCCGCCAGTTTAATGGCATCGTCCAGACCGCCCAGCTGATCGACCAGACCGTTGGCTTTTGCCTGGATACCGGTCCATACGCGGCCGGATGCGATTTTCCGCACGCTGTCTACCGGCAGTTTACGGCCTTCGGCTACTTTGCCGGTAAAGGCGGCATAGATGCGTTCCGTGCTTTGCTGCATGGTTTTTTTCTGGAACGGCGACATTTCGTGGGTCACCGCCGGAAAGTCGGAGTTAGCGTTGGTATTAACGCGGTCGTAGGTAATACCCAGTTTATCCTTAAAGAACGTTTCGGTGTTAAATAACAGCGAGAACACGCCGATTGATCCGGTGATGGTGTTTGGTTCTGCCACGATTTTGTCGCAGCCCATGGCCATGTAGTATCCGCCTGACGCTGCATAGTCAGACATCGACGCGATCACCGGTTTCACTTTTTTGGTCAGCTGGATTTCCCGCCACATAACATCCGAAGCGAGGGCGCTGCCGCCCGGAGAGTTAATCCGGATCACAACGGCTTTCACCTTGTCATCAAGACGGGCTTTGCGGAGCTCGGCGTTGAAGCTTTCCGAACCAATGTTGTTATCCTCGGCTTTACCGCTGACGATGTCACCCGAGGCAACAATGACCGCAATTCGCTGGTTGATATCACCTTCTTTTACGTGTTTTTCGGCTTTGCTGTATTTGCTCAGCGTCACATAACCGATTTTCTTTTTCTCGTTGATACCCAGTTGCTTCCGGATATCGGTCTCCACTTGGTCATGGTAGGCTACATCGGTAATCATTTTTGCTTTCAGCGCATCCGTTGGTGTCTCCACTTTCAGGCTGTCGGCCAGGTTTTTCAGCGTTGCCACGGTCAGGCCACGGCTTGCGGCCACATTTCCGACAAAATGGTTATTCACCGAATTCAGAAACGACGATACCTGTAAGCGGTTCGGCGCGCTCATTTTGTCGAGAATAAACGGTTCAACCGCGCTCTTAAATTCACCGACACGGAAGATTTCCGGCTTGATACCGAGTTTGTCGAAGGTGCCTTTGAAGAAGGTTAATTCGGCATTCAGACCGTTCCATTCGATACCACCGGCCGGATTTACGTAAATTTTATCGGCAACCGAAGCCAGGTAATATCCTTTCTCGGTCATTACCTCGCCGTAGGCATAAACAAATTTCTTTGATTTTTTGAAGTCGATCAGCGCGTTGCGGATTTCTTCGAGCGATGCCCAGCCACCCTGCGGATATTCGGACTGCAGGTAAATCCCTTTAATATTCGGATCTGCCTTCGCGTTTTTCAGCGCATCTTTCAGATCAATAACACCAATAACATCAGACTCGGCATTGAACGGGCCAACACCGCTGAACGGGTTGTCAACGCCCTGTTCGGCAATGTTGCCGTTAAGGTTTACTTTCAGCACCGAGTTGTCGGCCACCTCTGTTTGCTTGTCTGCTGATGAAGAGAAGGCCGCGCTGATACCGATCAGGAGCAGGAAGCCGACAAATGAAAAAAGGAAAAGGCCGACGATGGTTGCCAGCACATATTTCAGAAACTGTCGCATGTATGATTTAGAACACTAAGAAGTTAGTCTTAAGCAATAACAAAAATAAAACGTAAAAAGGCACAGTATACTTAGAAAAGTGTTAAGTGTTTGCTTTAAAGGATAAGTGGTTAAATAAGGAAACCAGTAATTTTTACGTTAGGGCTGAACAGAGTGTTGCAGAACACTGTTGCAAAAAGAGTAACAAAATAAGCGTTAGTCATAATCAGTACCGGATGCGTTATTGGATTTGGATCATATGCATAAGTCTGGGCAGCGTAGAAACAGCCTATGCACAGGTTCCGAGTGTGGAAATTCAGGCACCCCGCCGGCAAGGGGTGGACAGTCTGCGCGCGTCCGGCAGGGTACGCCCCCGGTTCGTCATCAGTCTGGATACCCGCAATTCCTTTATTGCCGATAAGCCGGTGAACATCTGGGGCGGTAATCTTGGCTTTGCCTACGGAAAGCACCACCGCATTACGTTCGGCTGCTATTTCCTGCAGCCGGAATCTTACCGGCAGCTGCTGGAAAAATCCAGAATCACGGCCATTATCGGCAAGCAACCGCAGTATACCGGTAATCAGATTTACTTCGGGAGCTTCATGTACCAGTATAATATTGTGAATAACCGGCGTTTTCTGGTAGCAGTGCCCAGTGAGATCGGAGGGGGTGTATCAAATATTTTCCGGAAGAAAGTACTGACCGGCGAGCGCACCGGCGGGCTGGGGAGAGATATTTTTCTGCCTGTTCAACTCGGTCTGTACGTTGAGTGGCGGGCAACCCGTTACATTGGTCTGAGTGGCCAGTTCGGCTACCGCTACACCCTCGTACAAACCGATATTAAGCAGAATTATGATGGTACGTACTATTCATACGGAACGACCATCTACCCGGAAGTCTTTCGCTGGGTCCGGGATAAAGTGTTTAAGCGTAAAGAACCGCGTAATCTTCCATCGACATCCGGATGACTTCCTGCGCTTCTTCGCGTCCATATACATTAGCGATCTGTGTCATTGACTTCTCGCCCGGCAGGTTTTTATACGTCAGGAAGTAGTGCTGAAGGCGTTTCAGAACGGCTTCCGGCATGTCGCTCAGCTCGCGGTACTGGCCATACATCGCATCGCCTTTTAATACAGCAATGATTTTATCGTCGGCTTCGCCTTTGTCGATCATCCGGAAACCACCGATCGGAATAGCCTGCAGCATGATGTTGCCGTGTGTAATTTCGCGTTCCGTCAGGACACAGATATCGATTGGGTCACCGTCGCCTTTTTCAACGGTAAAACCGGCTTGTTCACTGGCAAATCTGGCAATATTATCGCCGCAATATGTCTGCGGAATGAAACCGTAAAGGGCAGGAATGATGTTTGAAAACTGTTGCGGACGGTCAATTTTCAGATAACCGGTTGTTTTATCGATTTCGTACTTAACCGTATCTGTGGGAACGATTTCAATAAATGCTGTTACGAGGGCGGGAGCCTGGTCTCCGATAGGGATTCCATGCCACGGATGTGCTTTAAATGAATGTTTCATACTGTAAAATAAGCGAACAGTCGCCGGACAGTAAAATGAAAATGTTTAAATTATAGGAGTAATTCGTTTTTTAGTCAATATCGCGGGATATACCTATCGTATGAACGGAGTATATACGGTATGTAACAATTTCCAGGCGAAAAATGTCTTAGCGGAAAAAATGGTTTTTTTGTACTTTTAAGAGAATTTCACGCTTTACTACTCTATGAACCTGTACTTTTACCGTAAATCGCGGTTGACCACTGTTTTATTAATCAGTGCGGTAGGCCTGCTTACTGCCTTTACCTTCACCGGCTCTGCCGACCGCCGGGCGTCTCTTGAAAAAGTTTTCGGCAAAATCAACGAAGAGGTGCTGAAAAACGGTAAGGCGTATACAACCCTGGCTGATGCATCGCAGCAGATCGGCCACCGGCTGACGGGAAGCCCCAACGGAACCAAAGCGGAGACCTATGCCTATGAGTTGCTCCGGTCGTATGGCTTTAAAGACGTCCGTTACGAACCGTTTGAGGTTGAATCCTGGATGCGGGATACGGTCACACTGAGCGTGGTTCCCAACAAAAGCGATAATTTCCGTGACCTGAAAGTGGTTTCTCTGGCCCATTCGCCGGTATCAGCCCACGTGCGCGGCGAGATCATCGACGTTGGCAATGGTCTGGAAGGCGACTTTGCGGCTGTCAAAGACAAAATCAAGGGTAAAATAGCCCTGGTAAATATTGGGCTGGCCGGCCCCAAAGGCGCACGGAACCTGCACCGTTCCGAGAAAACGGCCCTGGCCATCCAGCACGGTGCTGTCGGCGTAATTATGGTGAATCTGGTGCCGGGCGATGTACTGCTGACCGGTACGGCTTCTGTAACGGGTAAGCTGATTCCGGTTCCGGCGGTTTGTATTTCCTACGAAAGCGGTGTTGCACTCCGGAAATGGATCGAGGAAGAAAAGGAAGATAAGCTGCATGCCGTAATCGATATGACCAATAAGAGCCGGAAAATTCGTGCCCGTAACGTGGTCGCAACCCTGACCGGCAGCGATTATCCAAACGAAAAAATCATCATCGGCGGTCACCTCGATTCGTGGGATCTGGCAACGGGCGCCATCGACAACGGGATCGGCTCATTCTCGGTACTGGACATTGCCCGGACGTTTAAGGCGCTGAAACTGAAACCTAAGCGCACGATTGAGTTTGTGATGTTTATGGGCGAAGAACAAGGGCTGCTGGGCTCTAAAGCAATGGCTGCGGCCCTGAAAAACAACGGTCAGATGGATAAGGTGCGGTACATGATGAACCTCGACATGACGAACAATCCGGGCGGAATTAATGCGTTTGGCCGCGAAGAAATGGTATCGTTTTTTAAATCAATCGGCGACGTGATTCAGAAGATCGACCCGGCTTTTGCCAATACATCGGCGAATCAGGCGGGGCTGCATTCTGATCATCAGCCGTTTATGATTGAAGGGGTGCCGGTGGTTGGTATGAGCGGCAGCCTGACTAAAGAGGTATTGGACTGCTACCACGCCAACTGCGACCGCATCAATCTGGTTAACAAAGACCACATGACCAATACCGTTCGGTACACGTCTATGGTGCTCTATGGCTTGGCGGATGCCGATGACATCCCGACTAAACGGCTGGATGATACCAAAACCCGTGATTACCTGATCGCACAGGGCCTGCGTACGCCGTTGCAGATCGCGAACGAATGGCGGTGGAAGGAGTAGGACTCCGGATGCCGGATTTTTACTGGTGGTGGCACGATTTGGACGGTGTAGCCTTCCGCTCGTGCCACCACCAGGTATTCTGTTTTAAAAAGGCGCTCGAGGGAGCGCCTTTCTGGTCATATAGGTCTCTGGTTGTTTAAGGATGCGTTAGATGATGAAGCTGATGTGTCTCTGCCGGCAAGAGATGGTACAAAAAGTAGCTTGTATGTTTGCAAAAACGTTTGGAGCAGCCGTTTACGGCGTCAATGCAACAATTATTACGGTGGAGGTCTCGGCAGGGCAGGGCCTTCATTTCTTTATGGTAGGTCTGCCCGACAGTGCCGTGAAGGAAAGTGAGCAGCGGGTTGAGGCATCGCTGAAATATACCGGCTACCGGATGCCCCGGCAAAAAGTAGTGGTTAACCTGGCTCCGGCCGACATCCGCAAGGAGGGATCTGCCTATGACCTGCCGATTGCCCTGGGTGTGCTGGAAGCCTCAGAACAGACTACCTTTCAGCGCAATCTGAGCGACTACGTGATTATGGGCGAGCTCTCGCTAGACGGTCAGCTGCGTCCGATCAAGGGCGTATTGCCGATTGCGATTGAGGCCCGTAAGCAGAAGTTTAAAGGCTTTGTGCTGCCGGTCGAAAATGCCGGTGAGGCGGCTATTGTCAATAACCTCGATGTGATTCCGGTACGGACCATTCAGGATGCCGTCGCCTTTTTTGAAGACAAAAAAGACATTGAACCGCTCGTGGTGGATACACGCGACCTGTTTTTCAACAGTCAGAATGACTATGAGGCGGATTTTTCGCATGTGCAGGGTCAGGAGAACATCAAGCGGGCGATGGAGATTGCCGCTGCCGGCGGACATAACGTGATTATGATCGGGCCTCCGGGTGCCGGTAAAACGATGCTGGCCAAACGCCTACCCTCTATTTTGCCGCCGCTGACGCTGGCAGAGGCGCTGGAAACAACCAAGATTCACTCGGTAGCCGGGAAGCTGGGGAAACAGGCACAACTGCTGTCAAAACGTCCTTACCGCAGCCCGCACCACACCATTTCGGATGCGGCGCTGGTAGGTGGGGGTAGCTTTCCGCAGCCCGGTGAAATCTCACTGGCCCATAACGGGGTATTGTTTCTGGATGAGCTGCCGGAATTTAAACGGTCGGCGCTGGAAGTGATGCGGCAGCCGCTGGAAGAACGCAAGGTAAGTATTTCGCGCGCAAAGTGGGCCGTTGAGTTTCCGGCCAACTTTATGCTGATTGCCAGCATGAACCCGTGTCCGTGCGGCTACTACAACCATCCCGAAAAAGAATGCGTCTGTGGCCCCGGCGTGGTGCAGCGCTACCTGAACAAAGTCAGCGGACCGCTGCTCGACCGGATCGACCTGCACGTGGAAGTTACGCCTGTATCGTTTGACCAGATGACCGCTAACCGGCCGGCCGAAAGTTCCGAAACGATCCGTGAGCGGGTAATTAACGCGCGGGAAATCCAGACAAAGCGGTTCGAGGGGAATGACGGTATCTATTCCAACGCCATGATGCCGTCGCAGATGGTGAAAGAAGTCTGTGAAATCAATCAGGCCGGAAAGATATTGCTCAAAACAGCCATGGAGCGGCTCGGACTATCGGCCCGTGCCTATGACCGCATTCTGAAAGTAGCCCGTACCATCGCCGATCTTGCCGGGACAGACGAAATCCGGATCGAGCACCTGGCGGAAGCCATTCAGTACCGGAGCCTGGACCGCGAGAACTGGGCAGGGTAACGGTAGAACGGAATACTATTCCGTTCTGAATAAACGACGAACCTGCCGTGGAGCGGAATACCAGTCCGTTCTACAGAAGGTCGCGCAAACAATTTCCGCCGGAATGCACTTACGACCTATAAACGTTCCTCTGAAAATCGCATGCAACTAAGCATTACACCCGATAACCCGCTTGAATGGCTGGCCCTGAAAATCAATATGGTGCCGTGGCCGTTGTTACACGCCCAGATTATGCCGGTCATCAGCAAGGCCGTGCTGGAAGCGGCAGACAGGGGAGTGTTCGAAGCGGTGGACCAGGGACATCAGACGGTGGAGGCCATTGCCACAACCTGTGGGCTACACCCTAAACCGACCCGGGAGTTGATGGGATTACTTACCGCACTGGGTTATTTTACCTTCCGGCAGGAGCGCTTTACCCTCGCGGATTCGGCCAGGCGCTGGGTGCTGAAAGACAGTCCGGAGTCGGTGGTTGGTATGATGCTGTATAATAACCGCGTGGTATGGCCCTGGCTGGATCAGTTAGGAAACTATCTGCAAACCGGTGAAGGAATCGATTACCATGGCAAACTGAATTCTGAGGAGTGGGGCTACTACCAGCACGCCATGAGTTCGGCTACCGGGACCGAAGCTAAAGAGTTCGGCCGGCGCGCACCGGTACCTAAAACGGCCACACGCATGCTGGACATCGGCGGGGCACACGGGCAGCATTCCGTCGCCTTATGCAAGCGGCTTCCCGAACTCACGGCTACCATTCTCGATCTGCCCGAAGCGATTGACAAAGCGGCACCGTATCTGGCAAAATCAAACATGGGCGCCCGTGTTTGTCATAAGCCGGGCAATGCCCTGACAGACGATTTTGGCCGGGAGGCCTACGACATTATCCTGATGTCGAGCCTGGCCCATCACTTTACTCCGGAGCAGAATCAGGCGGTGGCGCAGCGGGTGGCGGCGGCGCTGAAACCCGGCGGCGTCTACATCATCAATGAATTTATCCGCCCCGAAACGGGTGCTAAACCGGAGCTGGTCGGCAGCAGTACCGATTTGTTTTACGGGCTTACGAGTGCCGCCGGTAACTACAGTCTGGCAGAGATAAATGGCTGGCAGCAAGCCGCCGGCCTGAAAAAACACCGGGTTATCTGGTACCGGACCATACCCGGCCGGGCCATGATTGTGGGCAGGAAACCGTAGATTTAGATTTTTTAACAACGGATTTGTACGAACTTTGCAAAAATGTTGTTCTAAAATTAGCGGCACCGTTAACGCGCGCGAACCTGATTGTGAAGAATTGCCTGGTAGTTATTCCGACCTATAACGAGATAGAAAATATTGAGGCCATTATCCGGAAAGTATTCAGTCTTTCGGAGCCATTTGATGTGCTGATTGTCGACGATGGATCGCCGGATGGTACGGCTCAGGTAGTACGCCGGCTTCAGGTTGAGTTTTCCGGCCGGCTGCATTTGCTGGAACGCAAAGGCAAACTGGGGCTGGGAACAGCCTATCTGGATGGTTTCCGGTGGGCAATGCCGTATGGCTACGAGTACTTTTTTGAGATGGACGCCGATTTTTCGCACAATCCGGAAGATCTGGTACGGTTATACTATACCTGCCGTGATCAGGAAGCCGACGTGGCCGTTGGGTCGCGGTATATCAAAGGCGTCAACGTGGTAAACTGGCCGATGGGTCGTGTGTTGATGTCGTATTTTGCCGGGGTGTATGTGCGGTTTATTACCGGCTTATCGGTCATGGATCCGACGGCTGGTTTTGTTTGTTACCGCCGGCGGGTGCTGGAGGTTTTATTGCAGGACCGGATTCACTTCGTCGGGTATGCCTTCCAGATTGAGATGAAATTTACCTGCTGGAAATATGGTTTTCAGATTGTTGAAGTACCGATTATTTTCACCGACCGGACCAGAGGCGTGTCGAAGATGTCAACCCGTATTTTCAAGGAAGCGGTCTTCGGCGTGGTACAGATGAAGATCAGCAGCTTTTTCCGGCACTATATCCGGCCTAAATCGCAGGAGCCGTATCCGAAAGTGGTTGAGGCGTCTGCTGAGGCGGAATAAATAACTATCGTTACCTTCCAGGAAGTTTAACACTTCCTGGAAGGTTGTAGACTCACTTCGCGTTAATCTGCCCTGCCAGAATGGCGATGCCTTCTGCAAACGTCTTTGGATCATAACCCAGCACGGCGTTCGATTTATCGAGCGTAAAACCCGTACGCGGTGGCCGTTGAGCCGGTTGCGTAAAGGTCGATGAATCCGCCTGAGCGATCAGCGATTTGTCCAGCCCAAAATAGTCGGCGGTTTGAATCGCCATTTCGTAGGGCGTCAATACGCCTTTACCCGAAATATTGAAAATACCTTCCGCTTCTTTGTCCGCAATCAGGTAACAGCCCATCGCCAGGTCTTCGGCCAGCGTCGGTGAGCGCCATTGGTCAGTAACAACCTTGATGTTTTTACCTTCTTCCAGCGACTTTTTCACCCAGAGAATGATGTTTGACCGGCTCATGTCATGGGCTATGCCGTAGACGAGCATGGTGCGCGCAATGGCCCACTTGATGCCTGAGTGCATCACTGCCTTTTCGGCCGCATACTTGCTCCAGCCGTAGAAACTGACCGGATTCGGTTCGTCAGTTTCGGTGTATGGGCCTGCGGTGCCGTCAAACACAAAGTCAGTGGATACGTGGCACAGAAAGGCGCCGGTGGCCTTACAGGCCTCAATGATATAGTGAACCGCCAGCACGTTTTGCTGCCAGCAGGCATCTTTTTCAAACTCGCACTGGTCGACATTTGTCATGGCCGCGGTATGGATCACCACATCCGGCTTTACCGAGGTAATCACGTCGAGGACCTGTTCCTTGCTCGTAATATCCATTGACCGGTATTCGTACCCTTCGCTATACGGTAACCGGTTGTCGCCGCGGGCAGTAGCGATAAGGTCAACAGTTGATTCGTTAACGAGGAGGTCAACCAGTTTTTGGCCCAATAATCCATTGGAGCCGGTGATTAAGATTCGTTTTGCCATAAATCAGGTAACGCATGAGAAAGGTACTGTGCAAGTAAGGGCTAACCGGTTGAGTTGCCAAATCACACACTTACTTTTTAGCGTAGCTATATCCGAACTGTTTCGTGATCTTTTTCTTTTTTATCCATTTCCCCTCCATATTCATCCGGACGTCTTTCTGTGGACGGTCGCGGTTGTCGCGGGGCTGTTTTGCAATACTGTCTACTACCGCAAGGCCATCAATGACCTCGCCGAAAACCGTGTAATTCCCATCGAGATGGGGTGTTCCACCCAGCGTTTTATAGACGTTGGCCTGTTCTTCAGTGGGCAGATGGCCGTTCAGGCCTTTGATACGGTCCCGCTGTTGCGCCAGCGAGGCTTCGTCCCAGACACGGCCCTGTACAATGTAAAACTGGCAGCTGCTCGACGCTTTCTCCGGGTTGTTGTCACGGGCGGCTGCCAGTGTTCCTTTCTTATGAAACAGCTCCGGAACAAACTCCGCCGGTACGCGGTAGTTCTTGCCTCCACTGCCCAGCGCCTGCCCCGGTTCTGCATTTTTTGAGTTCGGGTCGCCCCCCTGAATCATAAAATTCTGAATGACCCGGTGAAACAGCAACCCGTTGTAAAAGGACGAATCGACGAGCTTGATGAAGTTTTCCTTATGTTTCGGCGTCTGGTCATACAGGATCAGGTGCATGGTCCCGTAGTCAGTGGTTAATTTAACCAGATAATCCTTTTTCTTTTTGTTCTGGGCCACCAGCGTCAGCGGCAACAGACATAAAATAAATAACAGCTGTTTCATATTACAATTCAACACGGTTGGCAAACGCATCTTTCAGACGCTGGTCATGGGTTACCACCACCAGACTGGCTCCGATCTGTTCCGACTGCTGCCGGAGCAGGGCAATCACCTTCTCCGTATTGGTGTCATCAAGGCTGGAGGTGGGTTCGTCGGCCAGAATCATGTTGGGCTGGTTCATCATGGCGCGGGCAATGCTGACCCGTTGCTGCTCGCCCAGACTCAGCTGACTGGTTTGTTTCGACAGGTGCTCGGCAAAGCCAAGCTGTTCGGCCAGCTGGCGCGCGCGGGTTTTATCCTGCGGCTTTTTTGCCAGATAATTGGCCAGCAGCAAATTGTCCATGACCGACAGGGAACTGACAAAGTGTGGCTTCTGGTAAATAATGCCTACATGCTGCGCCCGGAACGCGGCGGTTTCGGCTGGGCTTAGCTTCGTCAGATCAGTGGTATTGATGGTTACCGATCCGGTTTCGGGCTTGAGCAACAGCGCCAGTAAGTGCAGAAACGTAGTTTTTCCGGTTCCTGAACGACCCAGGATAAGTAACGCTTCGCGGTCGGCGCAATTCAGGTCCGGAAATGCAAATCGTTTCGCGGGCGAATACGAAAATGTCAGTTGACGAGTGGTCAGCATGTTGATTTGTCGGGGCGACGGTTCGGACAAAGTTACGCAAAACTCGTAATTTCGCCCATTATGAAACGTATTGCCATTTTTGCTTCGGGCTCAGGCAGTAATGCCGAAAAGATTGCCGACTATTTTGCGGGTCGCACAGACGTAGAGATCTCGCTTATCCTTTCCAATAACCCCAAAGCAGGCGTCATCGACCGTGCGCGGCGGCTCCATATTCCGGTGCTGCTCTTCGACCGGACGACTTTTTACCAGACTGACCGCATCACGCAATTCCTGTCAGATCAGCACATTGATCTGATTGTACTGGCTGGATTTATGTGGCTCGTGCCGGCGGGGTTAGTAGCGGCATTTCCGGACAAAATTGTCAATATCCATCCGGCGTTGTTGCCGAAATATGGTGGGAAAGGCATGTACGGCCACTTCGTGCATGAAGCTGTTGTAGCAGCGGGTGAAACCGAGTCGGGGATTACCATTCATTTTGTGAACAATCACTACGACGAAGGGGCTCCGGTTTTCCAGGCCAGCTGTGTGGTAGAACCGACCGATACCCCGGACGATGTAGCGCGTAAGGTACAGGTACTCGAACACGAGCACTTCCCCCGCGTGGTCGATGAATTGTTAAAATAATGTAAAATGGATGATGAATAATGAGGGTAAACCGGAAACCCGTTAATGTTGTAACGCTATGTTCTTTGTGCTATACCTCCGTGAGCTCTGAGCAACAGGATTCCGGGAAGATGGCCTCTGATGATTCATGAGAACCCCGCGAAGAAACCCCGTCCGTTCACGGCGGGGAGGAATCGCGCCGGGCCGCCGCGCGGCTGTCGCCCGAAGGGGACAAAGGCCAGTGCGCGGGTAGACTCGATTCCTGTGTTAATGTTTTCGTTTGAGTGAGCTGTTTTGTAGCTTCGGGCATGAAATTGACGGCCAAAATCAAACTCAATCCGACTCCGCAACAAGCTCAGTCGCTGTTGGCTACTCTTACCGAAGCCAATGCCGTCTGCAATGCCTTGTCGGACTATGCGTTTGAGCATAAGGTTTTCAAACAGTTCAACCTTCACAAAGAGCGATATTATCCCACCAAAGCAACCTGTCGCCTTTCCTCTCAGATGATTGTCCGCTGTCTGGCTAAGGTGGCCGATAGTTACAGGCTTGACAAAAAGACAAAACGCACTTTTCGGGACACCGGAGCGATTGCCTATGATAGCCGTATTCTTACATACAGAACTGACAGCAAAGTTGTCAATATCTGGACGATTGACGGCCGGCAAAAAATCTCCTGTGTAGGTGGAACACATAATGAACAGCTTCTGCAATACCAGAAAGGGGAAAGCGATTTGCTCTACACAAAAGGCAAGTGGTTCCTGCTGGCAACCTGTGATATTCCCGATGAAGACACCGAAACGCCGGAAGGTATTCTGGGTGTTGATCTTGGTATAGTTGATCTGGCTACCGATAGTGACGGAGAACGGTTTACAGGAAGTGTTATTCGTAAGTACCGTAAAAAGCGGTCCGCTATTCGTGCCAGTCTTCAAGCAAAAAAACATAAGGAAGCCAAGAAGACCACTATTAAAAATACTCGTCGTTTGTTGAAGCGGCTGAGTAAAAAAGAGCAGGCTACTTCGAAGCTTATCAACCATACGATTAGTAAGCGTCTGGTTGATAAGGCTAAAGACACACATAGGGCAATTGATCTGGAGGACTTGAAGCGGTTCCCCGCCGGGACAATTCGTGCCCGTACGAATCAACGGCTCCGCAAGTCTCAGAAACGCGAACACAACAGCTGGCCGTTCTACCAGCTCAGGACCTTTA
The DNA here is from genome assembly GCF_057652235.1 of Arsenicibacter sp. R0_47. Lineage (NCBI taxonomy): Bacteria > Pseudomonadati > Bacteroidota > Cytophagia > Cytophagales > Spirosomataceae > Arsenicibacter > Arsenicibacter sp. R0_47. The sequence continues at coordinate 336,299 of NZ_JBYFCJ010000002.1, forward strand.
TCAGCTACAAGGCACAGCTGGCAGGTGTTCAGGTGGTAATTATTGCACCTGCTTACACGTCCAAAACCTGTTCTAACTGTCTGCATATTGGCCGGCGTTCGTCTAAACATTTTACCTGTAGCAACTGTGGTTATTGTATCGACGCTGACATAAACGGAGCGCGCAACATTGCCGCAGTCGGGGGCGTAGTTGTAACTCGTCCTGAAAATTCCCCGTTGGTTTGTGCTTACACCTGCCAACGGTGAGGATTAAAGCCCCCTTGCTTTAGCTGGGGGATAGTTACGGTCCATAACTATTCTTACACGACTGATGAGAAAAATACTGATTGCAGGGTTGCTGGCGGGGTTGACGGGGTGTTTCCGGCCGGCCATTCCGATTTCGACGCAGCCTAATTACCCCGTTGATGTCTTTTACGAAAATCAGCGGCCCGACCGGTCATTTGAGGAGCTGCAAAAGCTGGAGATGACGCAGGAAACCTTGGTAACCAGCCGTCAGATGGAAAGCGGCCGGATGATCAGCCGTGGAAATAACATGCAGGATAAAGAACTGCTGCTGGCAAAAATGTCGATGGAGGCCAAGAAGCTGGGGGCAACCGCGCTGGTGAATATTAAGTATACCTACTACACCACCGCTACGGTTAACGGATATACCCTGACGGCAACGGCCGTACGCTACCGGCAGGAGAATTAATTATTTAACCTCTTCGTAATCAACGTACTCGCCGCCCTTGAAGCCCTGGCCCGGCTTCTGGTCGGCAGTGCGCGGCTGCACGTATGTTTCGCCATCCCGACGTGGCCGGAACTGCTCATTCTGCCGTTTTTGTTCTTTCACTAATTGCCGGCCAACCAGCAACCAGAACAGGAACCGCCGTACCGACGGGACAAAAACGATAATCAAAAAGGCGATAAAAAGGTATTTTAACATAATTTCTTCTTCTTTTATCCAAAACGTGCCGGGCACAAATTTAGTTTAAACCTTTAGTTTTGCCCAGCATGAATACACAGGAAATTATCGGATATATCGCAGCGCTCGTGGTTGGTCTTGTCATTGGTCTGGCAGGCGGGGGCGGGTCTATTCTAACAGTTCCGGTGTTTGTGTATCTGTTTTCCATTCCGCCTATTCTGGCCACTACCTATTCGCTTTTTGTGGTTGGGGTTACTTCACTGGTAGGCTCAGTGGCCCATATCCGTGCCGGCCGGGTCGATTTGCGGGTAACGGCGGCGTTTGCGCTGCCATCGTTTGTGTCGGTATACCTGACGCGCCGCTTGCTGGTACCGGCCTTACCCGATCCGCTGTTCCGGTTCGGGACTTATGCGTTACCCAAGAGCGAAGCCATTCTGTTTTTTTTCGCCTTTGTGATGATCATGGCTGCCCGTGCCATGATCCGTAACCAGCGCCCCGAGGCCGGTGAAGCCGCCGATGGTAGGCCCCGCTACGTACCACTGGCGCTCGACGGTCTGGCGGTCGGGTTGCTGACGGGCACCATCGGAGCCGGTGGCGGTTTCCTGATTGTGCCGATGCTGGTCTTGCTGGCGGGTCTGCCTGTACACCGCGCCGTCGCAACCTCCGTGCTGATCATTGCAGCCAACTCATTTGTCGGCTTCCTGGGCGATATTCACCATACGGATTTGAATTATAACTTCCTGCTGCCCTTTACCGGACTGTCGGTAATCGGGATTTTCGGCGGGCTCTGGCTGGCCCCGTTCATTCATCCGGCCCATCTGCGCCGTGGCTTCGGCTGGTTTGTACTAGTAGTGGCGGGGTATATTCTGTTGCGGGAGTTGCTGTAAACGCCCCCCTAATCCTTCGCATACCGCAATCGCAGGCGGCGGGCAACGTCGTCGGCGAGTTCGTCGCGCATGCTGCTGTAGAGGTGCCAGCGGGAAGGTGGATGCAGGTCGGCGGTCTTGAGTGAATTGCCGTTGAGGGCCCGGTCGTCGCCGCTGAACGTTTCCCATTCCGTTACCCAGGTGCGGGTCTCCCAAACGGTTTCTTCCCAAACGACCTTGTCCGTAAAGGTGTTGAGGGCGCGCATCCGCAAATCGAGACCGGCCTTGATTTCGCGCCGGTGTGTCGTAAGGGTCCCGCTTACTTTCTCCATAATGTCTACCTTCGTGGAGTCATTAATCTTTTTCTCGCCGACCTTGTAGGTCTGATTGCTGTAAATTTTAGTCGACGATGAGGAGAGGGTTTCGTTAAACGGCGAATAATCGGTTACCTTCATCTGAACGACCTGATGAACGTTAAAATCCGTATCCACCGCTTGCTGTGGCAGGTATAGCCGTACAAAAGTCGAAGGGGTGGGATTCCGTTCAATGTTCCGGAAAATGAGCTGTTCCAGTTCGCGGTTGTCCGATGCATCGATCTCACGGGTCGGGCCAATCGGGTCGACCACTACCCGCAGGATGGCAAACGGCAGGGCCTGTGCTGCTTTATCCTGTGCCTGGCGGTAGCCGGGTACCCAGCCGGTTGCTTTTTTATAGTTCTGGTAGGCTTCTTTAGCCGCTAACCGGTTCTGAATGCGGTCCATAAAAGCTTCTTCTGCTGCCTGATAGCGGTCCGCCGCTGCCAGCTGACGGACATCATTCTGCTGCACAGCATACGAGGCCGGATACGTAGCCAGCCAGGCCGTGCAGCTGTCGCACTGGTGGGGCGAGCCACTGCGTGCGTTGTCGGTCAGTAACTGAAGTTGTGTATACCGCTGAAAAACAGGCTCCCACCGGAACCGGTTGGCCGGATCAGGCGGGGCAGCAGATAATTGCCGGATGGCTGTCTGATGCTGGTTGTAGGCCCGCATAAAGGCTTCCCTGATAATGATATGGGCAAGCCGGTGCCCGCGTTTAAAAGGCCCCTTAGCTTGTTGGAGCCGGAATGCCGCCCGCTGAACCGCAAGGTCATAATTGCCCTGCCTGAATGCGGTTTGGCCGCTGCTACACGCCGCTAGCCAGCCTGCGAGAAGACAAATGGATAGAAGAAGCCGGACCATAAGGTAAATCGTAGAAAAAGGGCATAGATCAATGATTGATTTTGTAGCATAACGTGCCATATGAGTTACAATTGTGCAGACTTAGTTAATTTGTCGCTACCTGCCGCTCTGTTATTTTGCCACAGATTCACACCTATACCTGCCGGATTCACAGTGTCGGTTAAACGATCCGGAAAAACCGCAGACCTTTGGGATATCAGAAACAAAAACGATGAACCGGATACGCTTTCTTCTGCTGTACTTTATAGGCATACCGGCCATGCTGCCCGCACAGATACCGTGGGGGCGTTACTCCCAGAGTTTTCCGGAAGGCGCGCTGGATAAACCGGAGACCGTGGCCCTGATCCTTGCCATTCCAAAGGAAAACAATTCATTCTGGACCGTAAAAGAAAGCAGTGACCGCTTTACGGCGTTTGCGCAGGATTCAGCTATGACCGGCATCCGTCCTGTCAATATCGTGGCGCGAACCACGTTTGATACGGCCCGTGCGCAGTTTTTTCTGCACGGTGTTAACCTCCGCAATGCCGCTGAGTACCAGTTCCGGGTGCTGGATTATCCGTCGCGGCACGTGGTCGTTCCCTGGCAGGCCATTACCCGGTTTACCAGTGCCGCACTTAACAACGAGTCGGGTTTGCCGCCAATGGCTTATCTGGGTGGGTACAAAACGTCCCTGGGCAGCATGTTGGTTGTGGATGTGCGCAGGCGGGCAACCGGCGTTATTATAGCGACCAACCTGGTGGCATGGGAGCCAATCCGGCCCGCCGTAACCAGCATCTATGCCTCTCCCGACCTCGATATTTTTTTGCAGAAATTACAGTACCCCTGGGCGAAAACCAGAACCAGTCACCTGACCTATTCCCTCGATAAGCTCCGGCTACCGGCCACAAACGATAACCTCGTTTATGTGCTGAATGCTGATATTTATGCGAAAACGCAGGTGCAGTACCAGTTACTGCGCGATGGGCAGGTTGTCAGGCCATGGGGGGATAATGCGTACGATAACAGCTTTATCTGGCTGAATAAGTCCGCGCCGGGCAGTTACCGGCTTCAGATCCGGTATACCGCCCAGCCGCAGCACATAACCGAATGCCGGTTTGGGGTAGAACCCGCCTGGTATCAGACCATCTGGTTCCGGCTGGCGCTGGCCGGTAGTGCGCTGGCCCTTGTGGCACTGGTTATATTTGTGATTTTATTGATCCGGCAGCGGGGTAAAACACGGCTGGAAGCGGTCCGGAAGCAAAAAGCGAAGATGGAAATGCAGGCGCTCTACGCGCAGCTGAATCCACATTTTGTCTTTAATGCACTCAGCTCGATTCAGGGGCTGGTGAACCGGCAGGACCTGAAAGGCGCCAATGACTATTTATCTGATTTCGCCCGGCTTATGCGGGAGTCGCTTACCAACGGCAGCAAGGACGGTATTCCGCTGGAGAAAGAGCTGCACATGATGGAAACGTACCTGAAACTGGAGCAGCTCCGGTTTGGCTTTCAATATACGATTCAGGTTGATGAACAGCTGGATGCGTTCAGCAATAACCTGCCGCCGATGCTCTGGCAGCCATTGCTGGAAAATGCCGTCAAGCATGGCGTTGCTTCGTTGCGACAGGCTGGCCGGATTGTTATTTGCGTTGCTGAAAAGCAGGATAATCTGGTGCTTACCATCAGTGATAATGGCAACGGCATGCCGGAACAGGCAGGTTCCGGCGGGTATGGGTTGTCGCTGACCCGCAACCGCATCCGGCTTTTAAACGAACTAAACCCCGAACAACCGATCTCGCTGGCGTTTGCTGTTAACCGGCCGGCCGGAACGGACGCAATACTGACGTTTACTCATTGGCTGATATGAAAGCAATACTGATTGACGATGAACTCCCGAACCTGCACAACCTGCGGGCATTACTGGAAACGTATTGCCCGCAGGTAGAGGTATGTGCTGTGGCGCAGCAGGCCGCCGAGGGTAAAGCGGCGTTGTATACGTATCGGCCGGACCTGCTTTTTCTGGATATTCAGATGCCGGACCAGGACGGTTTTTCACTGTTGCGCAGCCTGAGTAGCTATGATTTTGAGGTCATTTTCGTAACTGCCTACGATCAGTATGCCATTCATGCAATGCGGTTTTCGGCGGTTGATTACCTGCTTAAACCCGTTAACATCAGTGAATTGCAGGCTGCGGTAGACCGCGCAGCAAAGCAACGTCAGCTAAAGGTGCAGAACCGGCAGGTAGGCCACCTGATGGCGTGGCTGGAAGCACAATCGCGGAAAGACGAGTTGCGGATTGCCTTGTCAACGATGCAGGAAACCCGCTTTGTGAAAACGACGGAAATCATCCGGTGCGAGTCAGCCAATAACTACACGACCTTCTGGCTAAGCGACGGGACAAGCCTGCTGGTCAGCAAGCCTATTTATGAGTACGACGACCTGCTGAGCCCGCACGGATTTGTCCGCTGTCATCAGTCTCATCTGGTCAATAAGCATTATATCCGGAGCTGGCAGAAAGAATACGGCGACTTCCTGCAAATGACCGACGGGGCTCAGGTACCCGTTTCGCGCGGCAAAAAGGAGGCCGTCAAAGCTGCGCTCCGGCTGTAACGCCGTTCCCTTTTCGTTTCCTCTTCATTCATTAATCCCTTTTCTGATGAGATACTTATCAGCTGTTATCCTTATGCTCTTCTGGAACGGTTCCGGTGCGATGGCGCAGGGGCTGTCCGTTGCGGATTCGCCCGTCCGGTTGTCTGAGACCTATGAACTGGCCAATATCATTCTGGCCCTGACCGACTACGGCAAAACCGATCCGTGGGAGGTATCGCAGCAGTCGGCCTATTACCGCGAAGTTCGTGCCCGCTTTGCCGCCTATAGCAACCACCCGCTGCTGTCGGCGGTAAATTATTCACGGAAGGAGTGGGAAAACTACCTCAGCTTCCGGACTGATGCCTATGCCTTTGCGTTTGATAGTTCCGGCCGTCTGGTGCGGCAGTTTCCGCTGGTGACGAATAAAGGGTTTGACCCGTTTAACGCACATCTGGCATTGATCGAAGACTTTGCCCGTGTATCGGGTTTCCGGGATTTTTACCGGTTGCACCTGCCTTATTATCAGGAGCTGGCAACGGCGTATCTGACGTCCCAGCATTACCCGGAAATGCGGCAGTTTCTGGAAACCGAGCTGGGAAAACAAACGGCTGATGGTACCTATGCCATTGTGATGTCGCCGCTGGTCGGGCGCATGAACTGCCACCGTACCGTGGCCGGCGTCGGTACGGATTTTATCACCTTACCCAGCTTCCTGCTGGCGGGCAAAGCGGTGCAGGAGGCAACGCCGGATGAAATCGCGTCGGGTACCCACATGCTATTCACGGAGTTAGACCATGCCTTTGTCAATCCGTTGACGGAGCAGTACCGGTCACTGGTGCGGGCTGGTTTCGATAACCGGTTGTGGGATGCCGGCAGCGGTTATGAGCGGGATAGCCTGGCGACATTTAACGAGTACATGACCTGGGCCGTATACGACCTGTTTATCGCGCACTGTTTTCCGTCGGTATCGGCAACGGTCTGTAGCGACTGGACCCTACAGAATGAAACCCGTGGTTTTTGGGCAGGCGCCTTGTTTACGCAAAAGCTCGTCACGCTCTACCGGCACCGCAAGCTGGGTCAGACCCTCCGCGATATTTATCCGGTGTTTATCCGACAACTTGGTAAGCTCAGCCATAAGCTGCGCAAACCGGCAATCACCGCCTGTAATCTCGCTGATAAAACCATTAGCGACACCCTGGCTACGGTTGTCATCACGTTTTCGGAGCCCATGCACCGGCTACCGGCTCCCGAACTTATCCGGGTGGCGGAAAAGCAAGGCAAAACAACGCAGCAGTGCATTCGCCTTGGCCGGGAAACCGCCGGTCTGACCTGGAGCCGGAAGGGCAGCGTGATGCGATTCCGGGTGCAGCTGGTTAAAGGTGCCGTAAACCAGCTGGTGTTTAATTATCCGTGGAAAACCAATATTCCGGTCAGCAGCCGGCGTGGCATTAACCTGCCGCCGTATACCCGCGTTAACGTCACCGTATCGGATGATTAAAAACCGGCTATCGGAGCGGAAATGACCGTAATGACGTTACCTTTTATGCATAATTATGCACATGCCGAATAATGTGAAAAATAATCAGACTATTTTTCATAGCCTAAACTTTTTGCTGAACTCCGGCGTTTTACTACCATACACAGCAACAAAGCCCGTTTTGCCATAGCAAAGCGGGCTTTGTCTGTTTACACCGGATCGGCCGGTTTATTCGCCTTTCAGTATATTCGTCGGGTTAACCCGTGCCGCTTTGGCCGTTTGTGTACCGATCATCAGCAACGCAAAGAACATCACCAGCAAGGAACCGCTGAGCAGTTCGGCCAGGCCGATAGGCTGGTGGTAGACGAATTGCGGCAATACGAGTTTATCAAACAGCAGATACGTTACCGGCAATGCAATGGCGGCTGCCAGCACCAGCAATACCAGAAAGCTCTTGCAGAGCAGATATACCAGCCCTGCTTCACCGGCGCCCAGTACCTTCCGGATGCTGACTTCCTTCATTCTGGTTTCAATGGTGAAGACCACCATACCGAAAAGTCCCAATGAAGCAATGCAGATGGCCAGTATGGCAATAAACCCGATAACTTTCATCAGAATTGCATAGCGGCTATAGGCAGCTTCGATCTGCTCATGGTAAAAACGGGCGTTGAGCGGGTGCACCTTGTCGTATTTTTTCCAGACCTCATCAAGCTTTACCAGCGTAGCGGCTATATCGCCGGTAGCTACTTTCAGATTCAGAAAGCCGTTCGGATCACTTCGGGTATAGCGGAACATCACCGGACCAATTTTTTGTTCGAGGGTACCATAGTTAAAATCCTTCATCACCCCGACGATAGCCAGTTTTTGGCCGTCAACCGTTACAAACTGACCGATTGCCTTGCGTGGATTCTGCCCGCCAATGTTGAACCGCTTTAACACCTGCTGGTTCACAATGACTTCACTTTCCTGCCCTTTCTCCGGACGAAGGGTGAAGTTGGTTCCGGCCAGCAGGGTATGCCCATGGAGCGGGAGGTAATGCTCATCTACCCTGTTTTCCCAGACCAGCGCCGAATCGCCGGGCAGGTATTTCACCGTGAACCCGAAGAAACTGCCCAGGCTGGTCACCATCATCGACTGTGAAATGCCTTTGACTTCCGGAAGAACGGCAAGGTCCTTTTTCAGAACGGCGGGGTCGGCCCCGTATAGTTTCAGGTTGATGATATTGTCGGTCGTGAACCCTAAGTCGAAGTTCAGAATATTTTTGTACTGGCTATAGCCCACAATGGTCGTTGAGATAAAAATCAGCGAAAAGGTGTATTGGGTAATAATCAGTACTTTGCGTAGCCCAATGCGCCTGACCGGTTTGAATACCGGCGCGTTCTTCATGGCTGTCAGCGCGTTGATGCCGGAGAAGAAAACGGCGGGTAGGAATCCGGCGGCGAGGCCGACTGCAACAGCAAGGCCGACAAAATACAGGATAGTCCGAAGGGATAAGGTAAGTGTTACCATCTCCGTAATGTCGGGGGCGAGCGACAAAAACTCCTTGCGCAGGAAAATGTATAACCCAAAGGCGATCAGCAGGCTGGCTAAGGCAATAATGACGGATTCGGTGAGGAACTGCCCCATAATGTGGCTGCGCCGCGCGCCGATTACTTTCCGCACACTCACCTCGCGGGAGCGGCGCAGCGATCGCGCAACCGACAGATTGGTGTAGTTAAAGCAGGCCGACAGAATGACAATGAGCGCCAGCCCGCCCAGTCCCCACAACCAGAGCGGATCAACGGTTGGGCCAATGTTATTATTGAGGCCTTTGCTGAAGGCAATCCTGCTCAGTGGTTGCAGGGAAAGCGTTAGTTTCAGATCGTGCAGGGCCTTATTTTCTGCGGCAGATAGTCTGTCGAGGGCAGGCTGAACGGCAGCGGGTGTGCTCGCCGGCGGCAGGGTCAGGTATACGTAATTCTGCCAGATGTTATCCCAGCCGTAAAAATCCGGATTCTTTTTTCCGAGTGTAGCGTCAGCAGAGGTAAACGAAACCAGCACGTCGAAGCGCAGGTGCGATTGATGGGGAACGTCTCCGGCAATGCCGGTTACGGTATAGTCGAGGCTGTCAAAACGAATCGTCCGGCCCAGCGCGTTGTCATCGCCAAAGAGCTTATGCGCCGTTTGTTCGGTGAGCACCAGCGAATACGGTTCGTTAAGGGCTGTTTTCGGGTCGCCGGCTACGAGCGGAAAGGAAAAGACCCTGAAAAAGGAATTATCCGCCCATTTGCCTTCAACCGGAATTTTTTTCTCCCCGATCTGCGCATCACCACCGAACCCGCTCCGCAGGACGGTGACCTCTTCGACACCCGGAATATCCGCCCTGATTTGCCGGCCAGCCTTTACCGATGTCGAGGCCAGTTTCATTTCCGGATTGCCGTAGCCCTGGTGATGGGTTATAATCCGGTAAATACGGTCCTTTTTCTCATGAAACTGATCGTAGGCCAGCAGGTCAGTCAGGATGGCAATCACCAGCAGGCCAACCGACAGGCCGACGGCCAGACCGGCAATGTTGATGAACGAAAACAGTTTATTACGCACCAGATTGCGTCTTGACGATTTCAGATAACTGCTGAGCATGATAAAATGGGAAAGAAATGTGAGGAGCTGAACAGGGCGGATGGTGTATGGCCGCAAAAACTTAAGTACATCGATGGCATAGATCCATCGGGCACGCCGTAAGCCTTTTTCGGTGACATTGCGTTGAAAATATTCGTAGAGGTCGCCTTCTAAATCCTCGGCGAGGCGGGGGCGGCAGTACCATCTCAGAAAGTTGACAGCCCACTGCGGGGGTGTTTCGTCTTGCCGGGCATTTTTCATGAGAGACCCTCCAGGTTAAGGCCCGATATAGTCTGCCAGATGTTATCGCGTATTTCCCTTGACCGGACCAGCGCCGCCTTACCGGCCTGACTGACTTCATAGAACCGCTTCCGTTTACCACCCCGTGTTGCACTGGCTTCACCAAGGTAACTTTTTGCGAGACTTTTTTCTTCAAGCCTGTTCAGGACAGCATGCACAACACCCAGTTTTGCCGCACGGCCGGTGTACCGCTCCAGCTCATCACAAATCGCTACGCTGTAGGCTTCCTGCCCCAGGGCTGCAATGGTGAGTAACACTAATTCTTCAAACTCTCCTAGGTTGGTTCCTTTCATAGATCATTATATAGTTGCTATATTTTCAGTAAATGTATGTATTATAACTATAAATTCTGTATTTGTATGTAAAATTAAAACAAACTGCACCAGCAGGCGCTTGTGTTACCTTTTGTGCATAATTATGCATAGAAGGTAATAATGTGAAAAATTATCAGGCTATTTTTCAGTACATAAACTATTTGCCTGTTTCCGGCGTTTACCTATCATACACAATAATAAAGCCCGTTTTGCTGCCAGCAGAACGGGCTTTCTGTTTTTCAGGACTATGTGCAGTCAGGCGGTTTAAGCTCCCAAAAAGGTATGCCTTAACTCTGGTTTACCGGAACGGGGTTTTCATCAATCCCCAGCCGTGGCAAAGCTGGATTAAGCACGCGGGGAACAATCCGGATGCGGAAAACCTTAGTGCCGGCAATATCGAAATCACAGGTATAGAAACTGCGCTGTTTGACGCCACGGTATACCGCAGTATAGTTTATTTTCAGCGGCCAGTTATTCAGGGTCAGCTCTGTAGTAATAGCATCCACGGCCTTCCGGAGATTGGAGAAAAAGATGGTCACCGGTTCACGCTGACGGATAGTATTCAACGACCCGATGTGCTGAATCGTAATCTCATAAATGACCTTTGTGGTGGTTTTGATGCGCATACGTGTTACCTTTTATGCATAATTATGCATAATGCGAATAAATAGAAAAATAATCAGACTATTTTTCAGGCCGTAAACTTTTTGATGAACTCCGGCGTTTTAACATCATACACAGCAACAAAGCCCGTTTTGCCTTTCGCAAAGCGGGCTTTGTGTTTTTTGGCCGGTCCGGGTAGAGGGTATAAAAAAAGGTTGAAACCGTATGGTCCCAACCTTTCATTCAGCGTTTAAAGACGCTTATTTTTTGTACATCACGGCATCAACGGCCTGTAACGTTTTCTTCACATTTGGCAGAATTACCTCGATCAGCGTCGGTGCATACGGCAGCGGCAGGTCAAGGCTGTTCACCCGGATCACCGGCGCATCCAGATAATCAAAGGCATTGCGCTGGATATTGTAAGTCAGTTCCGCAGAAATAGCCGCCAGTGGCCATGCTTCTTCAACAATTACACACCGGTTTGTTTTCTTTACCGACTTCAGAATCGTGGCATAGTCGATCGGACGAACCGACAACAGGTCGATCACTTCGGCCGATACCCCGTTTTTCGCCAGTTCGTCAGCTGCCTGATTGGCAACTTTCATCATTTTGCCGAAAGATACCAGCGTGACGTCAGAGCCCTCACGGACAACCTGCGCCTGACCGATCGGAATCAGGTATTCTTCTTCCGGAACCGGACCTTTATCGCCGTACATCAGCTCTGACTCCATGAAAATGACGGGGTCATTGTCCCGGATCGCTGACTTAAGCAGACCTTTCGCGTTGTATGGGTTCGACGGCACCACCACTTTCAGACCCGGCGTATTGGCATACCAGTTCTCAAAGTTTTGTGAGTGCTGCGACGACAGCATACCGGCATTACCTGTTGGTCCGCGGAATACGATCGGTACGGAATACTGGCCGCCCGACATCGACATCATTTTGGCAGCGCTGTTGATGATCTGGTCGATGGCCACCAGCGAGAAGTTGAACGTCATGAACTCAACAATAGGGCGTAAGCCGTTCATGGCCGCGCCTACACCAATACCACCAAAACCTAATTCGGCAATCGGGGTATCAATGACACGCTCAGGCCCGAATTCGTCTAACATACCCTGACTAACTTTGTAAGCACCGTTATATTCGGCAACTTCTTCGCCCATCAGGAAAACTTTCGGATCCAGGCGCATCTCCTCCGACATACCCTCACGCAGGGCCTCACGGAATTGTATCTCTCTCATGCTATGTGCTTTATGCTGGCTTTATCTACTTATTCGTATGACGGATCGCGGAATAAGCGATGGCTGAAAAATCGGCCAAAATTAGGTAAAACAGGGGTATTCATCAAATGCCTTTTCAAACAGGTACCGAACAAAACCATTCCGACCGGCATTATTTGGTCCAGAGCGCTCCTTCGGAGGTGTATTTTCCGGTAAATGCATCGTCCTGACCGGCGCTCGACAGGTAGGCTGCCAGATCCGACGGATCAAAATCGACGCTTTTTCCGTAAAAACTGCCGGTAAGAACGGCGTTACCCGACCGGTCGGTGGCCAGGCCGCTGCTGCGGGTCAGGTTGGCGGCACCGGTTTGGGCAACACCGAAGCTCCGGGCCCAGACATAGGCACCATCGTAGCCCAGCTTCGCCAGAAACGCATCGCCGGCGTCTGCCGTCCCTTTCGCAACCAGCGGGGCGCTTGCCTTAGGATTGAAATTGACCGTGCCGCGGAAATAACCGGCCACGTACACATTATCGCTCTGATCAAAGCCAACGCGCGTACCGCTGCTGATACCTGTACTGCCCGGCAAACCGACTGCCCACTGATGCGGGCCGTCCGGCGAATAAGCCGTTACAAAAATATTTCCGGCGCTCTGGCTCATCAGCTGGGTATTGCCGATCTGCGATGTACCGGCATATTGTCCCGTCAGTACAATACTTCTGGCATTGACGCGCATACCGCCCGGCGCTACCAGCTCCTGATCGCTGCCGCCAAACCGCTGGATCCAGTTAATGCCCAGATCCCACGTCCGGAAACAGCCTACGAATACGTCTGTATTGCCGGCGCTGTTGAGCGTTACGTACGATAGCTGGGCCATGCCGCGGAAATTGCCCGACCAGATCACATTGCCGTAAATGTCCATATCGACAGCCGAAAACGCTTCGTTCGGTACACTGGTCAGTCCGGCGTTGATATAGGTCACAAGCTGATTTTGGCCGTTGGTATCGTAGCGGGCCAGAAAAATGGCTGACGTTGTTTCGGATACCATCAGCGTCCGGGCGGTCTGGCCCAGCGGGTTAAAATTGACCGTGCCGGAGAAGGCACCGGTCAGGTAGAGGTTGCCCGCTCCGTCGATAGTGAGGTCGCAGGCCCGTTCGTCGGTAGCGCCGGTTGTGTTTCCCAGACTCAGCACCCACTGAACAGCACCGGTCGGGTCATATTTTGCCAGAAAGGCATCGTTGCTGCTTTTGGCAGTTACGCTCTTACTGCCAAACATAGCTGTCAGGTTGCTGCCGGTACCGCCAAAGTAACCCAGCACATAGATGTTACCCTGTGCATCGGTTTCGACGCCCATCGGTGTCGTGCTGACACCGGCCCCGCCGGCAGTGCGTTCCCAGAGCAGGACACCGTTTTTATCGTATTTGGCCAGATGAGTATCAGCGGTGCCGGTAGCTGTCAGATTATGACCGGCCAGTGCGCCGCCAAACACGCTGGCAACGATAAAGTTATCGCTGCCGTCGGTGGCTACCGCCTGACCGGCTGTCTGACCGGGGCTGCTGAGACCAACGACCAGCCCTTTCGAGGTAGACGCCGGTTCGGCGGGTTCTGCCGGTTCCTTTTTACAGGCCGACAGGCAAAGTAAGGTTAGTACAAGGGTGAAAATGTGCTTCATAGGAATGAATAATGGACAATGGAAAATGAGCAATGAATAATGGACAATGGCGGTTAACGCACATTATCCATTACACATTATCCATTATTAAATGTTAAAGCTTTCCGCGTAAGAAGTCGGCGGTGAAATTCTCGCCTTCGGGTAGGCCGGTCATTTGTTCGGGTGTGCCGGTAAAGGTCACGTACCCGCCCGCATCGCCGCCTTCGGGGCCGAGATCGATGATGTAATCCGCGCTTTTGATGATCTCGGTATTGTGTTCAATGATGATGACCGAATCGCCCTGATCGACCAGTGCATTGATCGCTTTCAGCAGTTTCCGGATGTCGTGAAAGTGCAGACCGGTAGTTGGTTCATCGAAAATAAACAGAGTCTGTCCTTTGTTGGCGTTCCCCTTGCTCAGGAATGAGGCCAGCTTAACCCGCTGTGCTTCACCACCCGACAAGGTATTGGCCGACTGCCCTAACCCGATATACCCCAGCCCGACCTCCTGCAACGGCATCAGTTTGTCGGCCATTTTCGGTTCGCTTTCACGGAAAAAAGCAATGGCTTCATCAACGGTCATGTCGAGCATATCCGATACGTTTTTGCCCGCCAGCGTCACCTCCAGCACTTCCTGTTTAAACCGGCGTCCGTTACAGCCTTCGCATTTAAGGTAAATGTCGGCCATAAACTGCATTTCGACTTTTACCTCGCCCTCGCCCTGACATACCTCACAGCGGCCACCCTCCACGTTGAACGAGAAGTGCGACGGTTTGTAGCCGCGTGCCTTCGACAGCGGCTGCTCGGCCATGACCTGCCGCAGGTAATCATAGGCCTTGATGTAGGTAACCGGATTCGACCGTGACGATTTACCGATCGGGTTCTGGTCAATCATTTCGATGGCCTTGATCAGGTCAACGCTGCCTTCCAGCTCCGTAAACTTACCGGCTTCTTCGGCTGACTCGCCTTTCAGACGGCTCAGCGCCGGATACAATACCTTGCGGATCAGCGTACTTTTGCCCGATCCCGACACGCCGGTCACGACCGTAAGCGTATTGAGCGGAAAGCGTACATTAACGTCTTTCAGGTTGTTTTCAGACGCGCCTTTCAGCTCAATGTAATTTACCGGACTCCGGCGGAACGATGGCGTCGGAATAATATCGCGTCCCGTCAGGAAATTAATGGTGTGCGAGGCCCGTCCCGGAGTATCTATGCCGGTTTGGCCCGCATCATCCATGATATCCTGCCAGGTGCCCTGGAACATAAGCTGACCGCCGTGTACACCGGCATCGGGGCCAATGTCGATAAGCTGATCGGCGGCCCGCATCATTTCCTCTTCGTGTTCGACCACAATCACCGTGTTGCCCATGTCGCGCAGTGATTCCAGCACACTGACGAGCCGTTGCGTATCGCGCGGATGGAGGCCGATACTGGGTTCATCGAGAATGTACATGGACCCTACCAGCGCTGACCCCAGCGACGTGGCCAGCTTAATGCGCTGGTATTCACCGCCGGAAAGGGAATTGGTGAGCCGGTTGAGCGTAAGATAGCCAAGACCGACCCGCTCCATATAATCGAGCCGGTTCCGGATTTCGATCAGAATACGGGTAGCGACCTGCTTCTGGCCGTCGGGCAAGCCAAGTTCGCGGAAATAGGTCCCTACGCTGCCGATCGGCATCAGCACCAGGTCCGTGATTGATACGTATTCTTTTCCGGTGGCCGGAGAGCCGGGGAGTTTTACGTAACTGGCGTCCTTGCGCAGCCGTGAACCACGGCATTCCGGGCAGGTTGTTTTCCCGCGATACCGTGACAGCATTACGCGGTACTGTACCTTAAACGTCTGGCTTTCCACGTATTCGAAAAACGCATTCAGGCCGCTGAAGTACTTATTGCCCGTCCAGAGCACTTCTTTTTCCTGCTCGCTCAGGTCGCGGTAAGGCCGGTGAATCGGGAAGTCGAAGCGGATGCCGTTCCGGAGCAGCGGGCGGAGCCATTCATCGCTCATTTTCTCGCTGCGCCACGGCGCAATGGCCCCTTCGAAGACCGACAGGCTTTTATCCGGAAAGACCAGATCAGGGTCGATACCCAGAACCTTGCCGAAGCCGTCGCACCGGCGGCAGGCGCCGTAGGGGTTGTTGAACGTGAAGAGGTTGACGCTTGGTTCTTCAAACTGAATACCATCCAGTTCGAACTTATCGGAGAACACACGCGATTCAACGCCCATGATGTCGATCCGGCAAACGCCGTCGCCTTCGCTGAAAGCGGTCTGCACCGAGTCCGAAAACCGGTACTGGTTATCTTCGTCGGGCTTACCTTCATCGTCAACCTGTACGGTGCTGCGGTCGATAAGGACGGAGATATCCGGAGCCTGGGACCGGATGTCGGCCAGAGCAACCTGTTGGTCCTCCAGCATCATGAAACCGGCTTCCAGAATTTCTTCCAGAAAGACCATTTTCTCCCCGATCACGATCCGTGTATAGCCTTTCTGTAGCAGAATTTTGAGCTCATCGGCCAGTGTCCGGCCGTCGCGGATCTGAAGCGGAGCCATCACCATCACACGCTGTCCCGCAGGAAAGGTATAGAGGTAATTGACCACACTGGTGACCGTATCTTTCCGGACGGGTTGCCCCGACACCGGTGAATAGGTTACACCAACCCGGGCGAAGAGCAGTTTCAGATAATCATAAATTTCGGTCGTCGTTCCAACCGTTGACCGTGGATTCCGACTCGTTACTTTTTGTTCGATGGCAATGGCCGGTGATACGCCCTTGATGTATTCGACCTCGGGTTTTTCCATGCGGCCCAGAAACTGCCGTGCATACGAACTCAGGCTTTCGACATACATACGTTGTCCCTCGGCAAAAAGGGTATCGAAAGCCAGCGACGATTTGCCCGAGCCGGACAAACCCGTTACAACAACGAGTTTGTTGCGCGGGATGGCAACGTCTATATTTTTCAGATTGTGTACCTTCGCTCCCTTAATGATAATATGGCTCTTGGGATCAAGGTGATCTATGCCGGCAGGTGTTAGATTCTCGACAGCAGAATTCATTCAGTGAAATTAGCAAACTGTATCTTAAGACTAACGGTTTTCAGGTAAAAAGGGTTTCTGACGGGCAGGGACATTTCACGGGAAAATGGCGGCCCCTGAGCCTGTTTTGTAATGCGTCTGGTAATGGAATTTTATACAGAAGACTTTATCCGGCTGAGTCTGGCCGTATTGATCGGGGGGATTGTGGGGGCCGAGCGCGAATACCACGGTAAATCGGCCGGTTTCCGGACCATGATTATGATCTGCGTCGGCTCGGCGCTGTTTACGCTGGCCTCGGGGCGGATTGGCAACAGCGGCGACCGGATTGCGGCGAACATCGTGAATGGTATCGGTTTTCTGGGGGCGGGAATTATTTTTAAGGAAGACAGCCGCGTTCGGGGCCTGACCACGGCTGCTACCGTCTGGGGCATCGGTGCCTTAGGCATGTGCCTGGGGGCGGGTGAGTACGGTATTGCCATTATCGGCTCTGTGTTTATGGTAAGCGCCCTGCTGTTTCTGACGCAGGCGTCGAAGTGGATCAGCCGGATTAATCAGGTGCGTGATTACCGGATCGTGACGCCGTTCCGCCATAAAACCCTTATGCAGTACGAGAATTTTTTCCGGGAATGCGGATTGTCGCCACACCGCGGCACGCAACAGCGTATAGGTAATGAGATAACCGGTCACTGGCGTGTACATGGCCCTGAAAAAGCGCACGAGCGGTGTATTAAACGGCTACTCAGCGATCCTGAAGTTAAGGAAGTGGATTTTTAAGGCGTAGGGCGTAGAGTTTAGGGCGTAGAGCAGAGAGCACACAGCACTATGCCCTGCGCTCTCTGCTCTAAGTTGCGGGCGCTAAAAAAGAACTTTTTTCGTTTGTATTAAGTAATTATTTTGTCGTAACAGTTCATTATGAAACATATTGGTAAACTTCTGCTGCTGACCTCATTACTAACCAGCAGTCTGGCATTCGGACAGATCACCGCCGACCCTGAAGAACGGGGCGAACGGGGTGCTCAGGACCCTTTGCGATCGCGTACGCCCGAAGGTAATCCGTTGCCGTTCACGCAGCGGCTGCGGTTTGGCGGCGGCATCAGCGGTCTGTCAATCGGCAACCCCTTCAGCATCGGGGTATCGCCGGTAGTGGCCTATCAGGCATCGGAGCGCGCCGTACTCGGGGTGGGCGTAAACTATGTATACACCCGTCTGAAACTATATGATCCGGCCGGGCAACGGTATAACTTTACGGCAAACCAGTACGGTGGCCGTTTGTTCGGGATGTACGAAATTGTACCGAAAATCATTCCGAACCTGTATGCGCATGGCGAACTGGAAAGCATCAGCGTGCAGGATAACTACAGCGGTGCCGGTATACCGGTTAACCGGACATGGGTTGCCAGCCCGCTGGTAGGAGTGACGTATTCGCAGCGCATCGGCCGGCTGGCGGGGATTAACCTGTCGGCCCTCTATAACCTGAATTACAACACAACGACCACCCAGGTCTACGGTAGCCCGTGGGTTTTACGGATTTCGTTTTTCTGATTACGACGAAAGGCCTGTCCGGCGCAAAGGCATCCTGTCAGCATAATCGGCAGGGTGCCTTTGTTGTCTAATGGCAGAATGCCGCTTTGTATGACGGTTCATAAGTATTCGCGCCTAAAACGTAATTTCTTCGGCCGGAATAGTAAATTTGGCCCCAAACACGGGTGATCAATGCTATTTAGTTCTGCCATATTTTTATTTCTCTACCTGCCGTTCTTCCTGATTATCTACTACTTACTGCCGCAGCGGTGGCAGAACGCATTTCTGTTCGGGGCCAGCCTGATCTTTTATGCGTGGGGAGAAGGGCCGGTTGTGTTTATTCTGCTGCTGTCGGCACTGATCAACTTCGTGGCCGGCCGCCTGATCGAACAGGGGCAGCGGAAGCCTGGCCTGTGGGTGTCGCTGGTGGGTAGTCTGGCCCTGCTGTTTTACTTCAAATACAGCAATTTTGCCTTCGACACCGTCCGGAGCGTGGCGCTGATGCTCGACCTGCCGGTAGCCGAAAGCATGAAGATGGCGCAGATCGCCTTACCGATCGGGATCAGTTTCTACACGTTTCAGGGTATTTCCTATACGCTTGACATTTACTGGGGCCGGATCCGGGCCAACAAGAGCTTTCTGGATTATGGTACGTATGTGGCCATGTTTCCGCACCAGATTGCCGGCCCGATTGTCCGCTACGCCGATATTGCACCCGAACTGGCCGAACGCCACGTATCGGTGCAGAAATTCGGGGTAGGCGCCGAGCGGTTTATCATCGGGATGGCTAAGAAAATCCTGCTGGCCAACACCTTTGCCGCTATTGCCGACGAAATCTTTGAAGCTGATTTCAGCCAGTTGTCAACCGCTACGGCGTGGCTGGGTATCACGGCCTACAGCCTTCAGATTTACTTTGACTTTTCAGGCTATTCCGACATGGCCATTGGTCTGGGCAAGATGGTTGGCTTTGACTTTAAGGAGAACTTTAACTACCCGTACATTGCCCGCTCCGTACAGGATTTCTGGCGGCGCTGGCATATTTCACTGTCGAGCTGGTTCCGCGATTATGTATACATTCCGCTGGGTGGTAACCGGGGCAGTGAGTTTAAAACATACCGCAACCTGCTGATTGTCTTTTTTGTAACGGGACTCTGGCACGGAGCCAGCTGGAATTTCATCGTCTGGGGCCTTTATCACGGGGTCTTTCTGCTCATTGAGCGGGCGGGTTTCGGGAAGGTGCTGAACCGCATCTGGTCGCCGCTGGCACATGCCTATACGCTGCTGACGGTCATGATCGGCTGGGTCTTTTTCCGTGCCGATGACCTGACCCAGGCACTCGCCTACCTGCATAAAATGGCCGGTGTCGGTGCGGTGCAGGAGCCGGTCGGCTATCCGGTTACGTTCTTCCTCAGCACCGAAACCCTGATTACGTTCCTCATTGGTTTTGTGGTGGCTACGCCGGTATACCACTGGTTTCAGAGGCAGTGGGCGGGTTTACCGGCCGTTGGCCTGCGCGAAACCGTCTATTCGGTCATGCTGTTCGGATTGTTTATTGCCTCCGTCATGTATCTGGCCGCCGATACCTATAACCCGTTCATCTATTTCCGGTTTTAACCCAACAATAGGGATGAAATGAATAGACGCGAAGCCCGGTCACTCTTTCGCTTTTTTTGTCTTTCACGCTTTAAGACCCATGAAATCACCTCGTTTTACCATACTGGCATTCGGGTTCGCTGCCCTGCTGATCATGCCGCTGGCCGATCAGTTGCTGGGGCTGTCGAATGCGTTTAAAAGTACCGAAAACCGCCGGATGGGTGGGGTGCCTGCCCTGCATTTTCCGCATGTCAATACCTTTATCCGTCAGTTTGACCAATACTACAAAGAGAATTTTGGCTGGCGGAATGCGCTGTTCTACGCCTATAGCCGCTGGAAATACCGGATATTGGGCGAATCGCCGCTGCCCGAAAAAGTGGTTGTCGGTAAAAACGGCTGGCATTACCTGGGCAACAGCTACAACAACGTCGTCGATCAGCACCGGAACCTGTATCCGCTGTCGGCCGACTCGGCGCGGATCATCACGGATCGCCTGCTGACGTGTCAGCGCGATCTGGCCAAACAAGGTATCCGGCTGTATGTGATGATCGCCCCTGATTCGCACTCGATCTACCCTGAAAATCTGCCCGACAACGTGGCGGCTTCTGCGGCTCCGACGCGGCTGGACGTGTTTAAACAATACCTGACGAGCCAGACCACAATCCCGCTGATCGACATCCGCGATACGCTGATTGCGGGGAAAAAAGACCATGTCGTCTATTACCAGACCGACACCCACTGGAATGACTACGGTACGCTGATAGGCTGCGCAGCCCTGCTGAACCGGATTCGTCAGGATGTACCGGCAGTTCCGGTGCCGTTTACAGGGAATTATGCCATTAAACAGATGCGGGGCGCGGGCGGTGATCTGGTTCAGATGCTGACGTTGCAGGAAGAGGTAAAAGACTCGGTTTTCTACGAAATCAAACCGGCGCCGGTTGTTTCGTCAACGCTGACCGCTACTGTCCCGAATGATGAATATGGATTTCCGTCGCTGCGGTTCATGGGCCCCGACCCCAAGCGCCCCAAACTGCTGTTTATCGGCGATTCCTTCAGCCACAGCATGACCCAATTCCTGCCCGGCTACTTCCGCGAGTCCTATTTTGTCCGCAGCAGCCACCTGAATCCCGCGCTGGTGCAGACCGAAAAACCGGATATCGTCGTCATCGAAATCGTCGAGCGCAACATCAGCTGGTTAAAATCCCTGTAGAGACGCAATATTTTGCGTCTCGTATTGCGTCAGCTGTTAGGTCTTCTGTTGCGCCAGCTGTTAGGTCTCCTGTTGCGTCAGCTGGTTGCGCCTCTTGTTGCGTCAGCTGTTAGGTCTTCTGTTGCGCCAGCTGGTTGCGCCTCCTGTTGCGTCAGCTGTTAGGTCTTCTGTTGCGCCAGCCGTCACGTCTCCTGTTGCGTCAGCTGTTAGGTCTGCTGTTGCGCCAGCTGGTCCTCTGGTTATCATTGCGCCGTATTTCTCACAAAAGCTGACGCATGCGGAGACGCAAGATGTTGCGTCTCTACGGCAGAATATTTTCATAAATAATTGTAACTATCTAAGAAGTTAAGCCCTTTTTATCTTTTTTCCAGATGGCGGTTTGGATAAAAGGTAGTAAGGGCTTTTAATTTGCACAAATCTATAAAAATTATAGATTAAAAGCACTAAAACCCTATCTAGTACCAAGAGTATTAGGAGAATAGGTGTAAGCGCTTAAAAAAACAATAACTCACTCTATAAGAATATAAAATCTATAGGGTTTATATTTATCACTGAAGATTTGAGAAAATCACATTTATGCGACAACTTTTAACATCACTTTTGCTGCTGGGCGTTTTACTGACACCCGTATTTGTTTCAGCACAGAATGCGCCGGTAATTAATGCCACTGTAACCGGTAAGATTGTGGATGCCCGTACCAAGGAACAACTGATCGGAGCAACGGTTACGATTAAGGGAACCACTAATGGAAGCACAACGGATCAGGACGGACAATTCAAGCTCATTACCGGTCAGAAACTGCCGTTTGCCGTTGTAGTGTCATTCGTAGGCTATCAAACGAAAGAAGTTATCATTAATGAAAGCAATACCGTTATTCAGCTTTCAGAAGGCACAAACCAACTTGATGATGTAGTGATTACGTCGCGCCGGCGGCAGGAATCCTCGCAGGATGTACCGATTCCGATTTCGGTCATTGGCGGCACACGGGCCGAAGATGCCGGTGCATTCAACGTGAACCGGCTAAAAGAACTGGTGCCCACCGTTCAGTTGTATGCGTCGAATGCACGGAATACGACACTGAACATCCGCGGTCTGGGCTCGACTTATGGCTTAACCAATGACGGTATCGATCCGGGGGTCGGATTTTATGTAGACGGTGTTTATTATGCCCGTCCGGCTGCTACGGCGCTTGATTTTGTTGATATTGAGCAGGTTGAAGTGTTGCGCGGACCGCAGGGAACGCTGTTTGGCAAAAACACAACGGCCGGTGCATTTAATATCTCCACCCGTGCGGCTCAGTTCACAGCGGGCGGAAGCTTTGAGCTGAGCTACGGAAACTACGGCTTTATTCAGGCTAAGGGCTCGCTGACAGGGCCGCTGAGCAAGAAGCTGGCAACAAGAATATCGTTCACCGGTACCCAGCGTGACGGCACATTTTACAACGTGCATACACAGCTCAGGTTCAACGATATCAACAATATCGGCGTCCGTGGTCAATTGCTTTATACACCGACAGAAAACATAAAAATTACGCTCATCGGTGACGTATCAGACCAGAAGCCAACCGGCTATGGCTGGCCGGTTGCCGGCGTCGTTCCTACACAGCGGGCTGCCTATCGTCAGTTTAATGCGATTATCGCTGATCTTGGTTATAAACTACCGTATTCAAGTGCGTTTGAACGCATTGTCGACCTTGATACACCATCGAAGGCCGATAACCGGTTAGGAGGGGTATCCGTAAATGCAGACATTAAAATCGGCGGTGGTACGCTGACGTCTACATCGGCATGGCGCTACTGGCGCTGGACACCGCTGAATGACCGTGATTATATCGGTCTGCCGGTGTTCACTATTTCTGCCGGTAACTCCATTCATGATCAGTGGTCGCAGGAAATCCGGTACGCAGGGAGACTTTCCTCACGCGTCAGTGGTGTGGTGGGTGTATTCGGCCTGTGGCAGGATCTGAAGTCTGATCCGGTGCAGACCGAAGAAGCCGGTTCGGCGCAGTGGCGCTTTGCGCAGAGCTCAACGAGTGCGCTCTGGAAAACTCCGGGTCTGTTTGATAACTTCGGTATCCGCACCACTAACCGGATTCGCAGTACCAGTTTAGCAGTGTTCGCCCAGGCCGACTGGTCCATTACCAACCGGATTCACGTATTGCCGGGTATCCGATACAACTACGACAAAAAGACTGCCAACTACAACCGGCAGACCTACGGCGGTCTGCAAACGACAGACCCTGCGCTGGTTGCGCTGAAAAATGCGGTATATACCAATCAGGCGTTCGACATTGAAGCGGATGGCGGCAACTTTTCGGGTCAGCTGACGCTGCAATATAAGGCAACCAACGCCATCAATGCTTTTGGTACATACTCGGTCAGCTATAAGCCTATCGGGGTAAACATTGGTGGTCTGCCAACGGCGAACGGTGCGGTCCTGCTGGATCTGGCTAAAGTGAAGCCGGAATTTGTAACACACCGCGAATTGGGCGTTAAAACAAAGCCATCACCAAATTCGGTGCTGAACCTGACGTTCCATTACACTGATATTAAAGATTACCAGACACAGGTGCAGACACCGGAGCCCGGCGTGAACCGTGGGTATCTGGCCAATGCCGAGAAGGTACGGGTGCTGGGCGTTGAGCTGGACGGAAACATCCGCGTCGCGAATCGGCTGACACTGAATGCCGCTGTAGCGTATACAGATGGTAAATACGTGTCGTTTAAAAATGCGCCGGTACCTCTGGAAGAGACAGGTGGAGCGCAGGCGTTTAAAGATGTTTCGGGGGGCGTACTGCCGGGGATCTCAAAATGGTCGGGGTCCGTTGGGGGCGAAGTAACCGCACGCGGCAGCCTGATCGGCCTGAAGGGTAATTATTTCTTCGGTGTTGACGGTTTCTACCGGTCATCGTTCTCGTCGAGCCCGTCGCCGTCGAAATACCTGAATATCGATGGTTACAGCCTGTTCAACAGCCGTCTGGGCTTCCGGGCGTCGAATGGGATCACGATCTTTATCTGGGGACGTAATCTGTTCAATACCAATTATTACGAGCAGTTACTGGCTGCGCCGGGTAGTGCCGGTCATTATGCCGGTATCGTCGGTGATCCGCGCACCTACGGCGTCACCCTGCGCTACGCGTTTTAAGCTGTATCACGGAATGATATTCTGTGCCGCTACAGGCTTTTATGGCCTGACGGCCCACGGAATATCATTCCGTGAGACAAGGCGTTTATACCAGCAACGCCCGGCGGAGAAGCGCGAGGCGTTCACGGAGGGAGTAGCTGCTGATTTCGGTGTTCAGGCCGCTGAACGGATTGACTGAAAAAAGCCGCGCTTCCGGCGAAAGCGTACCGTATTTCTGCAGGGCGCTCTGCCATACCAGCCGGTTCTGATAGGGAGCCAGTAAGACACGTACCCGTTGCAGGTAACTGTGCTGACGTGGTGTCCAGACCGGCCGGCTGCGGAAGGCGGCACCTTCGCCGTTCAGCAAGTCCGGCAGGGAGTCGGCCGGTGCATAAGGCATCAGTTCAGAGAGTACATACAGGCCTAGTTCTACGTTCAGCATCCGGTTTGCTAACTGACCCGGCAGGTTGTACCGGTAGCGCAGGCTAAAGGCCATCGGCTCCTGCCAACGCAGCAGATTTGCCGTGTATGAGTAAGGATTTGAGACATTTACGGAAGTTGGCATCACGTTCATAGGGTTGTTGTTTACTGTACAGAACAAAGATGCACCCCTCTAAACGTAATCTTTTTACGTTCTTCTGAAAATAGTCAGAAAAATCTCACTTTTTTTTCGGCAAGTCGCTCAATTTTAACCACAAAGGCAGGAGGAAGTCACTATAGCCACAAAGACATAAAGGCGGGAAGGAGCACGAAGGTGTTTTCTGTGAAACTATGCTTCATGGGCCTCCTGTATCCGGAATTAGTTATTCTTTGTGCGGCTTCTTATCTTCCTTTCTTCGTGGTTAAAAATCCTTTGTACCGCTTCCCGCCTTCGTGGTTAAAACCTCATAAACGAAAACCCCCGGCCAGACACTGACCGGGGGTTATTAGTTAGAACCAAACTACCGTAATTATCTGAAAACGAAATACTGTGCTGCACGCATCCCATCACCGCACGGCGGCAGTGGCTGCGTTATTGTGCCATAATCCGCAGACTCGGGAAATAATATACCCGGAAAGAGCCGTTGTCGTTGATGGACCAGCCTTCGCGCGTGGCCACGTCGAACAAGCAATCGGAAACGTCGGACTGATATACTTCATAGCCGCGTTGACGCAGGTAAAGCTTGACCCCGAGGGTGGTGGTGCTGCCTTCTGCCAGAATCAGGGTGGTGGCCGCCATTCGAACGGCCTGTTTGTCGATTTTCTTCAGTCCAGCTTTCATCGGAAAAAAATACGCACGAGTGCGTTTAATTAGGTTTCGAATACGTTGTTGCCAATTCATTAAATCTTGATTCTGACCATGTAGCGCACGGTGCACTGCGCCTGAGTATAGACGATGTACTCATTCTTCAGCAGGCTGATTCCCCGGCGGGCAAAGACTGAATCGTAGCGCCGGTTGATCTTGTGCAGCACCTCTTGATTCAGCGACATGTGCCAGCCTTCGTGCTGCGTCAGTTCGAGTTGTTCGCCGACGTGTACTTCATAAATTGCCAGATAGCCCTCGCGCTGGTTGCCCCGCGCCCACGTTGCGCCGTGGAGAGAGGTGTAGTTGAGCGATTTGCTGAACTGATCGGCGAAATAAATGCCGTGGCCGAACATTTTGCCGTTGATCACGGCGTTTGCCGGTCGTAGTACCAGCCCGCTTTTCAGAATCGACATCCAGTTTTCGGAGCGGCTGCCGTGCCAGAGCAGCTGCGTTTTCGGGTTGTGACTCTGACTGATATGCGCATCGAAAGCGGTTTGGGTAAGCTCCTGCCGGACGCTGAACGCGGCGTCGAACTTATCGGCATCGGTGCCCATCATCCGCTTGATCAGCGTGATGACCCGGTCGTCGGTTACCGGCGCAACGGTCAGATTCATGCCGGCCAGCAGGTCTTTCGGCGCTTCGTCGGGGCCTGCCTGCTGCTCGTTCAGTTCGACCTGCCCGCGCATGACATCAAGCGTGTCCTGCTCGCCCGCCACCTGATTGTGCAGCTGCCGGAGTGCATCGGGGTCTGTAGGCTTAATCTTCAGCAGATGATCGTTTACTTTGCCCATCTTGCGCGGAATAATCTTGAAGAGCTCGATCAGCCGGGCATTAAACTCCTGCGGATCAAGATCCTGCTTCAGCATGGAAGCCAGTTCATCAAGGATTTCCTGCGCCCGTTCAACCTGTTTGCGCGTTACCTGATCAGCAGTGACGACGTAATTCTGCGAAATCGACCGGTTAGCCAGTTCCATCAGGCGGCTGATCAGGCCCCGGACTGCTTCGTCCTTAATGCTGGACGCATCGGTCGACGGGCCCTGCACGGCAAACAGGTGGGTCTGGTCGACATAGCCCTTCGCTACCTTCTCCCGGAACTTCTTGTCCCACTGGTGGACCGGATAGGTCGCCACGGCCTTTGTCCCGCCGATCCGGCCATATTCAACGGTAAAGGTGCCGTCGGCCTGCTCCCGCATTTCATAGTATTTGTTGTTATTTTCGGCCGTTACCATGATCAGTTTGCTGACCCGCAGGACCGGTGTCCGGCCCGCACCGGCTGCCTGCTGCGGGGTAAGGGTGGTGGATACCGTAGCCGCGGTATGCGCCACCGGTACGGTAACGGTCTGAATCGTTTTCAGAGCGTCGGCCGGACTGATCCAGTCTTTTACGCGTTGAATAACAGCGCCGAGCATAGGGTTTGTGTGGTTGGTTGTGACTTGATTTTTCGGGTTTTGTGCAGGGGGCAGGCTAATGCGATACATTGTGTCCGGGGATTAGTCAAACAAACGTTTCAGGGTAAAGATGCGGTTGCGGCTAAAGCCGACTTTTTTGGTGCAGAACCGCGCCCGGTCCTGACTGATGTCGTAGGCCTGCAGGTGCTCCGGCAGGTTGGCATACCGTTCGAGCTGGCTTTGCCACAGGGCCGGCTGCATAAACTGACCGATGAGCAGGCGGGCGCGGTTGAGATAACGGAGTTGTTTTGCTGTCCAGGCAGCATCATATGGTGTTTTTGTGGTCAGCAGACCAGGGAGTATAGCCGGAGAAGCTGCCGGGGTAAGTTCTGCCAGTAAAAAAAGGCCCAGTTCAACGGCCATGAGCTGGTTGGCCGATAAGCTGGCCGGTTTACGGTGCGGCCGTGTTGCGGTAGTTGACCGGCCCATAACCGGGCTGGCGTGCAACGAGGAGCGGAGTTGGAATGAGGTGTTCATGAGCTTTGTCGTTTAGCATTCAGTTTACGTGTTGTCCTTGGTGATACAAAGATTCACCCCTATGAACGTAATCTTTTTATGTTCTTCTTTTTTTGTGATTTTTTTATTCAGAAAAAAGTTTTCCCGCCTTTTTATGCATCTTTCCGATCTAAAGCCTAAGCCGTATGTTTAAACGATTTATTGCATTCACTATCTGTCTGTTAGCTGGTTCCAGCGCGTTTGCGCAAGTTCCGGCAACGCCCCCGCAAACGCCGGAATCGGTTGTTAAAGACCTCTACAAGCATCACGATCAGGACCAAAGTCCGTTTTTTCAGACCCGGAGCCGGGCATCGGTTGATACTTATTTTGTGAAGAAACTCGCCGACCTGATCTGGAAGGATGTAGTTTCTCATCAGGACGAAGTCGGTGCCATCGGTGCCGATCCGCTTTATAATGCACAGGACACGGACATTAAACACCGGACGTTCGGAAAAGCTGCGATTCAGAACGGCCAGGCAACGATGACGGTATCATTCGAGAATTTCGGAGAGAAGCAGAAAGTCACATTTTTGCTGCGTCAGGAAAAGGAACGCTGGAAAATCGAAAACATCAAATACGCCGACGGCAGCTCGCTCATGGGCTGGCTGACGGCCCACTAATCAGGAACCCTGAAAAAGAAGAAAGCGCTGCCTCTTGTGAAGCAGCGCTTTCTTGCGTTCATGGGTATCTGTTGTTTACTGATGGAACAAAGGTACAGGTGCCAAAGCGTAATCTTTTTACGTTCTTCTTTTCAGGAGGAAATTTTTTCAGTAAAATTGTAGCAATAGTATACCTGAGCGAGGGATTGATGGCATAACCATTAAGCGCAATAACATGTCGCTCTATCACTCTATCGCTCATTCACTCATTCCTCTATGCCCATTACCAGATCTGCGTTTCAGCGTTACCGCCTGATTGATGAGTTGATCAGTCAATACCCGAAGCAATTTTCCAAACAGCGGTTGTTCGAAATCTGCCGGGATAAGTGTGGTATCCGGTCGGTATCGTCGCTGGAAAAAGATATACAACGGCTGCGCGAAGACCATGATGCGCCCATTGCCTACGACAAACGGAGAGACGGTTATTACTACACCGATCCGCAGTTCCGGCTCCTGACGCTGATGCTCAACCCTGACGACATGGAAGCCCTTGACTATGCCCGTGAAGTGCTGGCGGCTACCCAGGGTGATTCAGTGGCGGATGAGCTCAGCAACGCCTTGCAGAAGGTACGCCAAAGCCTCGACATTATCCGCGAGGTAAAAACCGATACGCCCGCCCGACGGGTTGTCTATGTCGAAGAGCGGATTCTGGGTGGTAACCGGCACTATGTTCCCGTGCTGATCCGCGCCGTGAACCAGAACCGGCAGGTGGCGTTCCGGTACAGTAAATACGATAACAACGATCCCAAGGCCGTGCAGGAAAGGGAATTACCCCGCCTGCGCGCCCTGCACCCGATTTTGTTGCGGGAGGTCTGGGACAGCTGGTATGTGATCGGGTATGACGAAAAAACGGGGCAGGAGCGGACCTTTGCCCTCGACCGGATGAGTGACCTGGAGATTCTGGACGAACCTTGTAATGTGCCCGAATCCATCATGAACAACGTCAGTGAGTTGTTCAATCACATTTACGGAATTACGGACAGCAGCGGTCCGGTAGAAGATATTATTCTGTCGTTCACACCGTTGCGGGGGCGTTATGTGAAGGCGAAACCCATTCACCAGACGCAGGAGGTGCTCAGCGATACCGACGAGGCCTGTGTGGTCCGGTTGCGGCTTGCACCCAACCGTGACCTGATGATGCACCTCCGCAGTTATGGCGAGGACCTGACTGTGTTGCAGCCGGCGAGTCTGGCGCAGGCCATCGCGGATTCGTTCCGGGCGGCGCTGGCACATTACGGTAATTAACCACAAAGGCGGTAAGTACCAAAGGGGCACGAAGTTTTTTTACCACGAAGACACAAGGATAAGAAGGGGCACGAAGTTTTTTAGCTTAAGAAAAACTTCGTGCCCCTTCATTTCTTCGTGCCTTTGTGGTTTATAGCGTGATCGTGTACTGCCCTTGCGCATAGGTGCTGGTTTTGATGATCAGTTTCTTTTGGGCGGGCAGGTATTGGTAGTCGCTGGTAGTGAGCGGGTGGCCGTCGCGCTCCAGGGTAAACGGCGGTTTGTCGAGGTGGATACGGAGGATGTGCGGTTGTTTTTTGCCCTTGACCTGTAAGCGTACCGTATTGCCTTGCTGTTCAACCGTGAGCGACGTTGGCTCCTGCGTTTTGGTGTCATAGGTCGTGAAGGTGGTGTTGCCCTTCGGATAAACCAGCCACGTCAGATAACCGGTCGAGAGACTGTCGCCCAGACCGGTATAGGCGCGGCTGACCGATAGCGGAATGACGGCGCCTTCCCGGATAAATACCGGAAACTGCTCCAGCGGAAAGTCACGCGTCAGGGTCTGCCCGCCGTCCAGTACCTTGCCATCGTCGAACCAGTACCGCCACTGCCCGGCGGGCAGCGTCACCGTATTGCTCAGGTCATCTTTGTAGACCGGTGCAACCAGCAGGTGATCGCCGAACAGGTAATGGTACTTGCCATCCACAGGTTGTTGTAACACAGTACCACCCCGATGCCCAGAGACCACGTAGCTGTACATATAGGGAACCAGTTCGGTGTGCAGCCAGGCATACGTCCGGATGATCTCCAGTTCCTGCGGGCTGCGTTTCCAGAGCGCCCGTTCGCCGTGGCCACCGTTCAGAAACAGCCCGCAAAAGGCCGAAAACTGCGCCCACCGGATGTAGAGCCGTGGCGGGATGCTGTCGCCGGAAAAGCCGGCAATGTCGGAGCCAATGATGTTGTAGCCGAGTGCCGCGCTTTTCAGGATGCTTTGAATGGCCGACTCAAACCCCTGCACGCCGTCGAGCGCAATGTCTTTTCCGGATGCTTCCCCGCCACCGGCGCGGGCCGGTGTCTGCCAGTAATGCTTCTGATCGCCGACCCAGTTGACGGGCGAGGCATCAATCGGGGCAAAGCCTTCGGGGTGGAACCCACGGTCCATCGCCCGTGCCAGGGTCACAAATTCCGGATTCTGCGTAAGGCCATATTTGTATTCATCGCGGTAGTAGTGATCCATGTACTGCCGTGTGGTCATCCAGCCACCGGCGGTTTTCTGGTATAAAAAGGGCAGCGGGCCAAGCTGTTGCCGGAAGAGGGTGCCGGTGCCGTCGAGTTTCCAGCCGTCAATACCGAAGTCGAACACCTGTTGTTGCAGCCCCCGCCACCACCGCATGGCTTCCGGATTGGTGTAGTCGATAAAGCCGCCCCTGCCTTTCCACCACTTAATCTGTTCGCCGTTGCCGGCCAGATAGCCTTTTGCTTTCGCCGCTTCATACCAGGGCCCTGACTCCTGAACTTTCGTGTCCTTGCTGTAACTATCGACCATGGAGGTCATCCACAGCACAACGCGGTAACCCTTGTCCTGCAAACCGGTAAACCACTGTTTGGGCGCGGGATAGCGGCTGGTATCGACCGTAAAATCGTTATACCGTAAGCTCCACGGGCTGTCAATGAGGATGGTCCGGACCGGAATATCGTGGGCGGCATAACCGGTCAGCAGCGAGTCAACGTAACCCGCCGTATTCTGATCGTCTTCCCACAGCCAGCATTCCAGTGCCCAGGCCGGTGTCAGGGGCGGATGGCCGTGGCGCTGCTGATTGAAAGGGATACCCCAGAACGGCAGAATAAAATAAACGTAGCCCAGAACGGTGAGGCCGACGAGGGTCAGACCCAGTATTTTTCCGATTTTCTTCAGCCGTTTTTTCATGAGAACCCCGCGAAGAAACCCCGTTCGTTCACGGCGGGGAGGAATCGCGCCGGGCCGCCGCGCGGCTGTCGCCCGAAGGGGACAAAGGCCAGTGCGCGGGTAGACTCGATTCCTGTGTTAATGTTTTCGTTTGAGTGAGCTGTTTTGTAGCTTCGGGCATGAAATTGACGGCCAAAATCAAACTCAATCCGACTCCAGAACAAGCTCAGCTGCTGTTGGCTACGCTTACCGAAGCCAATGCCGTCTGCAATGCCTTGTCGGACTATGCGTTTGAGCATAAGGTTTTTAAACAGTTCAATCTTCACAAAGAGCGATATTATCCCACCAAAGCAACCTGTCGTCTCTCGTCTCAGATGATTGTCCGTTGTCTGGCTAAGGTGGCCGATAGTTACAGGCTTGACAAAAAGACAAAGCGCGCTTTTCGGGACACCGGAGCAATTGCCTATGATAGCCGTATTCTTACATACAGAACTGACAGGAAATTTGTCAATATCTGGACGATTGACGGCCGGCAAAAAATCTCCTATGTAGGCGGAACGCACAACGAATCGCTTCTGCAATACCAGAAAGGGGAAAGCGATCTGCTGTATACAAAGCGGGGGGACGGGTCCGGCAAGTGGTTTCTGCTGGCAACCTGTGATATTCCTGATAAGGACACTGAAATACCGGAAGATGTTCTGGGTGTTGATCTTGGCATAGTTGATCTGGCTACCGATAGTGACGGAGAACGGTTTACAGGAAGTGTTATTCGTAAGTACCGTAAAAAGCGGTCCGCAATTCGTGCCAGTCTTCAAGCAAAAAAACATAAGGAAGCCAAGAAGACCACTATTAAAAACACTCGTCGCCTGTTGAAGCGGCTGAGTAAAAAAGAGCAGGCTACTTCGAAGCTTATCAACCATACGATTAGTAAGCGTCTGGTCGATAAGGCTAAAGAGACACACAGAGCAATCGCTCTGGAAGACTTGAAGGCAATTAGACAGCGTACTAATCAACGGCTCCGCAAGTCTCAGAAACGCGAACACAACAGCTGGCCGTTTTACCAGCTCAGGACCTTTATCAGCTACAAGGCACAGCTGGCAGGTGTTCAGGTGGTTGTTATCCCACCTGCTTACACGTCCAAAACCTGTTCTAACTGTCTGCATATTGGCCGGCGTTCGTCTAAACATTTTACCTGTAGCAACTGTGGTTATTGTAGCGACGCTGACGTAAACGGAGCGCGCAACATTGCCGCAGTCGGGGGCGTAGTTGTAACTCGTCCTGAAAATTCCCCGTTGGTTTGTACTTACACCTGCCAACGGTGAGGATTAAAGCCCCCTTGCTTTAGCTGGGGGATAGTTACGATCAGTAAACGTAAATCGGGTTAGTATACACCCACGGAACCCATTTGTCGCCGAGGTGTACACGTGCGACAAGGCGGTAGTTGCCGGCCGTTACGGGTTTAGCATACGCATAGTCGTAAGCATTTTCTTTGCGGTCAATCTGCTTGCCGTTGCGGAAAAGTTCGAACGTGACGGGATACGGCGAAACCGCTTTGAGCCTGCTGACTGATGTTGCTTTGATGGAGTCGCCCATGATCGCATTCAGCTGGCTGCGGGCATCGGTGCTATAAAAGCCAAAGCCTTTTGCCTTTGCCAGATTTTCGAAGGAAATGTAGGCATGGCCCTTCACGAGACCGTTTTTCAGCGCACGGCTTGATAAGGTATCACTGAAAATGTGGGTATTAATGAAATTGAACGAGTGAAAATAGGTGTCGAGTTCGGCTTTGTAGGCCCAGCCGGCCGCGTCGGGTTTGCCCAGTACCAGTTTTTCCAGCAAACCCGGTTTGATAATCCGCATCGTTTTAGCGTTCGAGCCTACCCATTCCACCATGCCGTCTTTGGTGTAGCGGGCGCGGATACTTTGGTTGTTATGCGCGTCGGCGGCGCCCATACCGACAATCCGGCGGTGTTGATTGAGGGAGTCCCAGCGTGCCAGAATCGCCGTCTGTTCGTCGTACAGCTCGCGGTAGCCCCAGTGTTTGAACCGCCCGCTGTTGACCATACTATTCAGCACAAATGGCAGAAACCCGCTTTTTTCGTCGATCAGGTCGGTGTGGATGTTATAAATTTCCATCGCCTGATAGTCGGGATTTCCCCAATCGTGGGGCTCTTCGGTATGGACATACAGCACCAGCCCGCCTGGCTCCACCACGCTCCGGATAACGGTATCCAGACCCTGCTTCCAGTTAATAACCGTCGGGCGCAGGGGCGTAATCATCAGGCCGTCGGACTCGGTACCGGACTCCACAATCAGGCCGTCGAAGGTGCCGTGGTAGGCGCGGGGGAATGTGTCGAGGGGTGCCCGTTTGTGGTCGGAGAAAAAGAGAAAATCGAGCTGTGCCTGTTTGGCCGCCGGGACGATTTCTGTGAGCACCCCCCGGCTGTCGTGCGACCAGTAGCAGTGGGCATGCAACACGCCCTGGTAATCGGGTAGCGTGATGGGATGCTGCGGTTTCCGGTATTGCTGCCAAAGCGCCGCGCGGTCAGCTTCGAGTGCCGGGTAGGTAACAAAATGATTCCAGAGCGGTCCTGCCAGCAGATATCCGGCGACCAACACAAGGAAAATCAGCAGTATTTTCAGGAGCAGGAATAGAGCACGCAGGAACTTCATAAACAGCTTCCGGCCAGCGGATTACTAACCTGCAAATAATACGGGGAGACGGGGGAAAGGGGCTATTTTTTGTTGTTGGTGGTTCTGTGTTGTTACTGATGGTTCTGATTGTTGCTGATGGTTCTGTGTTGTTGCTGATGGTTCTGGTTGTTGCTGATGGTTCTGTATTGTTGCTGATGGTTTTTGTTGTTGCTGGTGGTTCTGTGTTGTTGCTGATGGTTTTTGTTGTTGCTGATGGTTCTGATTGTTGCTGGTGGTTCTGGTTGTATAGTGGAGTCGTGCCACCACTAGATTAACTGTTTTGTTTTGTTATGAAAGTTCTACGTTGGCTAACTAATAGCAACTACCAGAACTAAACAAACAGCAACCAACCAGAACCATCAGCAACAATCAGAACTAAAAAACAACCACCAGAACTACCAGCAACAATCAGAACTAAAAAAACAACCATTATTAACCCAAAATCAAATCTGCTGCTTTTTCGGCGATCATGATGACGGGAGCGTTGGTGTTGCCCGAGACGATGGTCGGCATGATGGATGCGTCAACCACACGCAGCCCGCCGATGCCATGGGCCCGTAGTTCGGGGTCAACGACGGCCAGCTCGTCGGTGCCCATTTTGCACGTCCCGACAGGGTGGTACAGGGCTTCGGTGAGCCGCTGTACGTGGAGCCACAGGTCATCGTCAGACACCCGTTTAGGCGGCAGGAGAACTTCTTTCCGGTACGGGCTGAAAGCATCAGCGCCGATGATGTCGAGGGCTTTCCGGATGCCCTTAAGCATCATCCGCCGGTCGTCTTCGTGGCTGTAGAAATTCGGCTGAATCAGGGGGGCATCCAGCGGACTTGCCGAACGCAGCCCGACACAGCCACGGCTTTTAGGTTTGAGCAGAATCGGCAGAATGCTGAAGCCATCCGTGCGGGGCAGGGTATTGATATCGTACAGATTGGCCTTGTAATCGCTGCCGAGGTGGAGGGGAGCAAAATGGAACTGGAAATCGACGCGGTCGTCCGGGGCTTCGAGGTTGATAAAGGCATTGGCTTCGAGCGGGCTACAGGTCAGCGGCCCGCTTTTGGTTAGTGCGTAGCGAACAAACGACGAAAGTTGCCCCCAAGGCGTCAGGAAGCGGTTGGTGGATACCGGTTGGGAGGCCAGCGCGCTCACACCGGTGAAGGCATGATCCTGTAGGTTTTTGCCGACGCCAGGCAGTTCGTGCTTGACCGGAATGCCGTA
The DNA here is from genome assembly GCF_057652235.1 of Arsenicibacter sp. R0_47. Taxonomy (NCBI): domain Bacteria; kingdom Pseudomonadati; phylum Bacteroidota; class Cytophagia; order Cytophagales; family Spirosomataceae; genus Arsenicibacter; species Arsenicibacter sp. R0_47. Next base: position 371,408 of record NZ_JBYFCJ010000002.1, read on the forward strand.
CTGACGCAACGTATGGGCAGGACCGACACCGGACAGCAACAAAATGTGCGGCGACTGAAATGCCCCGGCCGACAGGATTACTTCGCGGTTGGCATAGGCTTTTTCGGTTGCGTGTTTACCCGAGAAAAACTCAACACCAATGGCCTGACCTTTGTCGAGCAACACCTGTTTGGTCATGGCTCTGGTAATCACTTTCAGGTTGGGGCGGTTGAGTACCGGTTTCAGGAAGGCCGTAGCGGTGCTTTGCCGTTTGCCGTCCCTGATGGTGAACTGAAGCAGTCCGGCGCCGTTCTGCCGGGCTCCGTTGGGATCATGGTTGAGCGGGATGCCGGTTTGCTGGCAGGCGTCGACAAAGGCGTCGGCCAGCGGCGTCCGGAAGCGGGTAGCGTAGCCCACCGACAGGGGGCCGCCCGTGCCGTGGTAGGCAGGGTCGAGCTGGCCGGCCTGCTGGTTTTGTTCGGAACGGATGAAATAAGGCAGTACGTCGTCGTAGCGCCAGCCGGGGTTACCCGCCTGTGCCCAGTCGTTGTAGTCCTCGCGGTTACCCCGGACATAGGCCATGGCGTTGGTTGAGCTGCTGCCGCCCAGCGTTTTGCCGCGGGGCAGGTAAATACGGGTGCCGTTGAGTGCGGCCTGGGGCTCGCTCCAGAACCCCCAGTCTACGGCGGAGCGGTGAAGTTTGGCATAACCCGCCGGAATATGGATTTCCATTTTGGTATCCGGTCCGCCGGCTTCGAGCAAGAGTACGGTCGTAGCAGGGTTTTCGGAAAGCCGGTTTGCCAGTACACAACCGGCCGAACCCGCTCCCACGATGATATAGTCAAAACGCATAGTCAGCTGAGGAGAAAAAATAGGATTATGAAGATATATTTTTTTGTTATTCACCGGTTACTCCTCAACGTTTTTTCGTTTGAGAAACTATAATAAAAAATGATAGGCTCTTTATTTGATAGAGTAGGTGTGGTAACTTTATTTTATATATTGGTTTTGTGAAAATGTTACTTTTTATTGTTTTTAATAATTATTGTTCTGCGTATTACTTAAATATTAAGTGAAAGTTAGCTTTTAATAGTACTATGATAACATCTGGATTACTGGAATATACGTAGTTTTGTCTAAGTTAAACCGAATAACTTCATGACAACACGTCTATACAGGCAATTTTGGATTATTTTAGGATTTATTGTTTTTCTGGCAGGGGGCAGTGCCAGAGGGCAGGCTAAAGTCCCGCTAGCCTCTCAGCCTAATACTACTTATACTGCTGATTTTGCGGACATAACCAACTGGACACTCACAAACGGGATTGGATCTGGTAGTACAGCCGCAACCTACTGGCGGGGTTTAGTCGCTGGCGGATCCGCAACTATCCCTGATCCGACAAAATTAACAGTTGCCAGCCTTACGTTTACAGCATCGGCTAGCTCCGCTGGCGTACAAAAGGGAACCAATAATATGGTTTTTTTGACAACAGGTACTCCGGATAACTCGCAAAGTACAGCTGTGGATTTAATGGTAGATTTAACGGGCGTCCGGTCTGTTACAACTTCATTTGATGCGGCAACAATTTTTAATTCAACAGGGAACCGGGTTGGGACTTTACGAGTGTATGCATCGAAAGACGGCATATCATTTACAGAACTGACGAGCTACAGTGCTACTAATAACGTTACCGGGTCTCAAAGTTTTACCATTGGACTGGCATCTACTTTTGATCAGGCTCCTAATTTCTTTCTCCGGTTCTATTACCATAACGGGACGGGTGGTTCTTCCGGCTCAAGACCAAAAATCTCAATTGACAACGTACGGATTACAGGCGTTCCGAGCCCTGGCATTACTACTTCAGCAACCTCAGTAACGGGGTTGTCTTATGCACAAGGATCGACACCGGCTTCGACAGTAATTACGGCTTATGGTGCTTCGTTAACACCGGTTTCAGGCAATGTTACGGCTGGCTCATCGTCAACGGCTATAACCATTTCACCTGCTTCAACGCCTTATTCTGCTTCGGCGCTGACATCAACTACGTTTACGGTAGGCTTAACTGCTGATTTACCAGTCGGCACGTACTCTGCCACATTAACCTTCGAAGGCGGTGGAGCAACGGCAACGGTGCCGGTCACCGGTACAGTTACCTCCAGTACGGCACCGGCCCTGGATACAACGCCCACCAGTCTAAGTGCCTTATTTACAATCATCGGTACCCCTTCAACGGCCCAGAGTTATACCGTTAACGGCGTAAATCTGACAGGGCCGGTAACGGTTTCGGCGCCAGCAGGGTATGAAATCAGCCTGAACGGCTCCGCATATGCCAGTACAACAACGGTTTCGCCGGTGAGTGGTTCGGTAAGTCAGGGCGTATTTGTCCGGCTGACGGGTGCCGCGGTTGGTAGTTTCACCGGGACGGTTACTCATGTCAGTACCGGCTTAACGGCTACGGTACCGGTGAGCGGTACGGTAAACCCACCGGCTGCCTTGACAGTCAATAGCACAGGCTTAACCTTAGCTGGTACCCAGGGAACGCCGTCGGCAACCCAGTCATATATTGTTTCGGCAACAGCCCTGACAGCCGCACTGGTTGTTTCTGCACCGACAGGCATTGAAATCAGCTCTAATGGCACTTCATTCAGTTCGTCGCTTACGCTGGCGTCATCAACAACCAGCGCGACGATCACCGCGCGTCTTACCGGACTGAACACCGGTTCATTCAGCGGAAATATCACGAACATTAGCGGCTCGGTGAGTGCCGTTGTTCCGGTAAGTGGTTCGGTTAGCTCAACCGGTGAGATTATCCTGACCGGAGGAAGCTACACCCAGAATTTTGATGGCATCGGCACACAGCTGCCAACTGGCTGGTCAGTACGGACAGGGGCTACGGCTACCGGTCTCGGGTCTACTCAGTTGCTGACGGTAGCGCCGACGCTCTGGAACAATACCGGAGGCTCATTCAAAAACCTGGCGTCCGGTGATATTGGTTTGTCGGCATCAACGACTGATCAGGGGAACGCAACCGACCGTGCGCTTGGTGTACGGCAGTCGGGTTCTCTTGGTGACCCGGGCGCTGCTTTCACGGCTAAACTGGCCAAAACAACCGGCTTCCAGAGTTTCAGCCTGACCTTTAAACTACAAAGCCTTGATGCTTCGTCGCCACGGGTAACTACGTGGCGGGTGGATTATGGATTTGGTGAAACACCGACATCATTTACGGCGCTGACCGTTTCCGGCCCCTTAACGGTAGGTGGCAGCGCCGTCAGCAACAATACGATTGGCGTAGACTTTGGTAATGCACTGGATAACGTAAACACTCCGGTTTGGGTGCGGATTGTTGCCCTATCGTCCAGCAGCGGCTCAGGAAACCGTCCGACTACCGGTATTGACGACTTTTCATTAACATACAGCCCGGTTCAGCCGGTCCTGACGGCGACGCCAGCGTCATTAACGGGGGCTAACGGGCTGGAGTATTTTACCGGAAGCGGCCCCGCCAGCCGGACGGTCACGGTAAGCGGTAAATTCCTGACGCCGGACGCCGGTAATATCACCGTGACAACATCAGATGCCACGAACTTTGCCGTATCGACGGATGGAACAACATTCGGTGCCACGGCCAGCCTGCCTTATACCGGTTCTGCCCTGGCGGCCACAAACCTGATTGTCCGGCTGAATAACAGCATTGCCATCGGTGATACCTATGCCACTACGCTGACACTTTCGGGCGGTGGCACCACGCCGGTAATGATTCCGGTCAGTGGTACAGTGCTGGCTGCCGGTACGAAGGTATTACGGGTGCAGCCCGTTACCCTGAGCAGCTTCACCACCACGCAAGGCACCCTGTCTGACGAGCAAACCTATACACTTACGGCGTCTAATCTGACGGAAGATATTGTGATAATGGCTCCGGCCGGCGTTGAAGTAAGTGAGGTGTCTGGCATTGACTTTGCCTCGTCATTAACACTGCCTGCCTCAACGACACTGGCAACGATCTACGTTCACCTGACGGGTGAAAATGTCGGACCGGTAAGCGGGTCAGTTACGCACGCTGCGAATAGCCTGTCGGCAGCCGTAACGGTAGGAGGCACCGTAAGCAACTCAGTGTCCATCGGTGGGTTAATCAGTATGGCAGAGGCCCGCACGGTAGCCGTCAACAGCGTTGTGACGCTCCGTGGCCAGGTAACCGTCACCAATCAGTTTGGCGGCAACCTGTTCTACGTGCAGGATGAAACCGGCGGTATCGCGTTTTATAGTGCCTCGACGGCTTACGGCAGTCAGGTGCAGCTGGGCGACAGGGTACAGGCTACCGGTTCGGTAACGGTTTATCAGGGTGCCCGTGAACTGGTAATCACCAGCTTCTCGGTAGTACAGACGGGGCTTACGCCGCCGGCTCCGAAAGTAGTTACCTTGGATCAGCTGACGGCAAACGAAGGCTGGCTGGTGCAGGTCGATAATGCGGCCATCGGCGGTACGGGCACGAGCTTCTCTCCGACAACGTACCCGCTGACGGCTGACGGAGCATCCGGTACGCTGTACATTAAAGCACAGTCGGGCGTAAACGGTGCCGGTAAACCGGCTTCGGCTACCATCATCGGGATCAGCGAGCATTATACCAGCGGAGCTACGAACATCAATGAATTAATGCCACGGCTTCTGTCAGATGTGTCGGGGGCCACGGCTCCGGTCGACCTGACCTGTACGATTCCAGGGTCATCGACACTGACCGCGGATAAAACACTGGACATTGCGGCCTGGAACGTTGAGTTTTTCGGAGCAGATGCCGGATCAATCACCTGTGCGCAGGGCACCTATGCCTATGACGATCAGGGACCGCTGAACGAAACGCTCCAGAAGACAAACGTGGCGACGGTAATCGGTAAGCTGAATGCCGACATCATTGCTACAGAAGAGGTGAGTGATATTAACCTGTTCGCCCAGATGGTGAGCAGCATTCCGGGGAGCTACAGTTTTGCCTGCTCGGATAAGTTCTCCTATTACTTCCAGGACGAATGCCAGCAGACCGTTACTAACGGAAAAGTCTTCGGCCCGACGGCGTATGGCCAGAAGGTTTGCGTGGTTTACAATACGGCAACGATTACACCGATTCCGTCGGAAACGAAACCGCTCTTGCTGAATTCAAGCGCGACGTATACATATCCAGGTGGTAATGGCTGGGCATCAGGCCGTCTGCCGTATATGTTCGTAGCTAACGCAACCATTGACGGGATTACCCGTAAAATTCATGTGGTGGTTGTACACGCAAAATCAGGTAGCGCATCGGCCGACTTTACCCGTCGCCGTCAGGATTATAATGACCTGAAAGCCGTTTTGGATGCGCAATATGCCAATGCTAATGTAGTTATCCTGGGTGATTACAACGACAAGGCAACGGCATCGATTTACACAGCGTCACCGATTTCATCGTTCAACAGCTTCGTGGCAGATGAAACGAATTATGCAACGCTGACCAAGCCACTCGAACTGCAAAACTGCTCGACCTTTAATTCATCGGCCAGCTTTATTGACCACATGGTCGTCTCAAATGACCTGAATCGTGGGTATGTCAGCAACTCAATGTATGTATTGCAACCGTTCAGCGTGCCAAGCTACGCCACAACGACATCGGACCACAATCCGATTGCGGCCCGCTTCGATCTGTCGCAGCTGCCTGCACCAACAGTAGCCTTGTCAACGGGTAACAGCAGTACGCTGACATGTGCCAGTCCAACGGTAACCCTGACTGCGAGCGTGACCGGTACAGGGCCATTCACGTACACATTTGTCGGCGCAGGCGTTGTGTCGCAAAGTGCAGTGTCTGCCACCGTCAATCAGGCAGGTACCTATACCGTTATCGTAACGGATCAGGTAACGAGTGCTACGGCCAGCGCCACGGCTACCGTAACGTCAAATACCGTTACGCCGACGGCCAGTCTGGTAGCCAGCAATACCCTGACCTGTACGCAGACCAGCGTGACCCTGACGGCTTCCGGCGGCGAAAGCTATACGATTGCCGGCCCTGGCCTGGCCACGCCGGCAACAACCAGCCTGGTTGTGGTAAATCAGGCGGGATCATACACGGCAACAGTCGCCAATGCCAATGGCTGTGCGTCGACAACAACGGTAACCGTTTCTGCTGATCAGACGGTACCGTCGGTGAGTCTGGTCATGTCGGGTACGCTGACCTGTGCGCAAACCAGTGTGACGTTAACAGCCAGCGGGGCAACAAGCTACACACTGCTTGGTCCTGGTTTGGTGAGTCCGGTTATCGGAAATACGGCTGTCGTGAGCGTTGAGGGACTGTATACTGTCATTGGTTCGTACACCAACACATGCAGCGCAACTGTTTCGGCAGGCGTAACATCCAATACTATTGCACCAATGGCCTCGCTGGTGGCAAACGGGGCAGTAACCTGTGCATCGGTAGCGACATTGGTAGCCAGTGGTGGAAGCAGTTATACGTTCACCGGCCCGGGCGGTGTCGTAAGCAGCACCGGTACTGCGGCAATCGCTACGCAGGTGGGTGTATATACCGTACTGGTTGCTAATGTGAACGGATGTACGGCTACGGCACAGGCAACGGTTGTGGCCGGGACATTACCTCCGCTGGCGATGGTCGCTTCCGGAAGTGCGGTAGGTTGCGGTGCTTCAAGTGTTACGCTGACAGCCAGCGGCGCGGCCAGCTATACTGCTGTCGGGCCGGATTTTATGCAGACAAACACAACCGGTATCTTCGTGATTTCGAAGACAGGTAGTTATACGGTGAGCGGTCTTGTTAATGCGGGTTGTGTGGCTGTAGCGACGCAGACCATTAACGCCGGTATTACGCCATCGGCAACCAATGTGCAGGTTGGCAGTATGACGAAGAGTACGGGTGGTTGTATGAGCGTACTGACAGCAACGGCTACGGGTACCCGCTTTACATTCACGGGACCTAATGGCTATGTGTTCAGTTATGTGTTCCGCACGCCGGGGACGTATCCGATCATGGCACCAAACCTGCCGGTAACGGGAGGCTATACCCTGACGGTGTCGGGTGGCGATGGTTGCGGTTCGGCGGTTTACCCGGTTACCGTAACTGAAATGCCTTGCCGGTAAGATAGTACAACCAGGCATATCCGAAGGGGAGCGTCATTGGCGCTCCCCTTTTTTATTACACCAGCAACGTATCCGTCACCTTTCCCACATCAAAACTTACTTTCTGAATAAATTCGAGCTGGCCACGCAGGAGCCGGTCATCGGCGGTAGGGGCTATTCTGGCAACGCTGGCAGCTTCGGTCAGTGGCTCCGGCGCAACCGGTGCCGACGCGACCGGTGCGTTCAGTTTGCGCAGGCTTTCGGTGAGGCTGGCCAGTGACCGTTTTACCAGCCGGATCCCGTCGGCAGTGGCTGGCTTCGGCAGCGAGCCGGTGGCCAGGGTAGAGGTAATCGTGGCGACGTTCGACGACAGAATGTGGTTCAGCACCACAAACTGATGGACTTCGCTGCGGTGCCATTGCTTCCACGACGGCTCGGAGGTCATACGCTGGAACGCCGCCGCGAGGTTGGACGAACTGACGTACACATCTTTACGGGCCAGTTTGTACTCCGTAATGGAGATGGGTTTGCCCGACAACCCGTCCGACATAATCTTCAGAAACGCAATGTTGGATTTCACCACATCGACCAGCAGCGGCTTGAGCTGATCTGATTCCCAGCGCGGGAACAGCACGAAACTGGCGGTAAAGGCAATCACCGACCCGACCACGGTGTCGAGCACCCGCTCTTCCAGAATGCCGAAACCGCCCATGCCCAGAAAATGAAACAAGATCAGCAGGTAGGGCGTCATCAGCGTAACCATCACCACATAGTTGGTGCGCTGAAAGCTGAACGCCCCGATCATGAACACCAGCATGGCCAGAAACAGCACGGTGGTGTTGCCGGTCGCCAGTAAAATCAGCGTACCGATGCCGCCCCCGACCAGTGTGCCGGTCAGCCGTTCGTAATTACGCTGCTTGGTCAGGCTATAGCCGGGTTTGATCAGGACCGTGATCGTTAACAGAATCCAGTAACTATGGTGACCCAGCGGAAACGATTTGGCCACAATGAACCCGACCATACACGCCAGTGCCATCCGCAGCGAATGCCGGAAAATCGACGAATTCAGCGTCAGGTTGTTCACAAACATTTTTGGGTCAATGTCCTGATGCGACACAAACCGGTTGACATCAGTCGGGTAACGGGCTTCTGTTGAGGCTTTGGCGTTGGGGTCCGAATACTGTTGAATCGTATAGAGCCGCTGATGCAGGTTCCGCAGGCTCACGAGCAGTTTCCGGAGTACCAGGTTACTGGTTTCGGGGTCTTTTTTGCCAATGTCCTCAATCCGGAGCCGCAGCGCTTCGAGGTGGTTGGTCAGGTCGGTGTGGCCTTTGTGGGGCCGGTTCGACTGGATAGACAGACCGATGTAATCCAGCTCAATGGCCATGCGCCGGATCAGGCGGCTGATGTCGCGCAGGACGCCGGTATGGCCGAACCGTTCCCGGATCGAGGCGTAGTCGTAATACATCGCCACAATCTGTTCGTACAGGTCAATTACATCGACAAACGTCAGGACGAGCATCCGGCCGGTCGAGGTCGATTCCTTCACAATCTGGCGGCTCTTAAACAGCAGTTCACGGACCGCATCCTGTTTTTCGGAAACCGTTACCTGCTGCGCCAGTAATTTCCGGTAGTCTTCTTCAAGGTCCGTACTGGTATTATAGAACTCGGCTTTAATGAGCAGAAACTTAGAAATCGCGTGCACACACTCACCCAGTGCCTGCTGGGCCGCGCGGTAGGGCAGCAGCTGAACAGACGACAGGCTGATGGCCAGATACCAGAAGCCGCCGAGGGCAATCAGGCCGGCATACTGCCAGACTTCGGTGTGGCTCAGGGGCCGGTCCATCATCAGGATCATGATCAGCAGCCCGGCGGTGCCGATGGCCGTGGCGCGGTTGCCGTAGACGCCGAACATGGAAAAGAGAAAACTGAATACCAGAATTTCCGCCCCCAGCGTCCAGTTGCTGGCCCGCAGGAAACCTGTGAGCAGGGCCACCAGCACGATCAGCCCCCAGCAGACGAGCATCCCGTTCCGCTTATGGATGACCGGCCCCGGCGAATCCGAAATGCTGACGCACAGCGCGCCCATCGACACCATCATGCCGAGCTGAAAATAACCGAACTGTGCCAGCACGACAGACGGAATCAGAATGGCAAGGGTAATCCGTAGTCCATCCGAAAAATGCTGGCCGAATAAAAAATACCGTACCTCCCGGACTTGTTGTTTCATGATTGTAATGTGTTGTCGGGCTGCCTGTGCGCTACCTGCGCACGGAATTGGTGGTTAACCCTCCGTTTATATAACGTATTCCGGGGCATTGGGTTCACCGGTCTGATGCGATCTGTTACCAGCCGGTACACGCATAACGGGTGCATTTTACGGACATAACCTGATAAAAAACACACCTGGTCAGAAAAAGGTATTCATGCTGTAATGTCTGCCTCTCTTTTTGCCAAATGGCAAAATAGTTTGCTGTTCCCGGACGCAATTTTGCCTTGTTATTTAACAAAACGGAGATAAACATGGCAAAGACAGTTTTAGTAACCGGTGCTTCGTCAGGCATTGGCGAGGCAACGGCAATTTATCTGGCGCAGGCGGGGTATACGGTTTATGGCGCAGCCCGCCGTACCGACAAATTGCAGGCATTAGCGGTCTACGGTATCCGGCCGGTAACACTTGATGTGACCGATGATGCCAGTATGACCAGTTGCATCGCTACGATAGCCCGTGAGGCCGGACCGGTCGATGTGCTGGTAAACAGCGCAGGCTTAGGCTCATACGGTGCGCTGGAGGATGTGCCGATGGCCGAAGCGAAAAATCAGATTGACATTAATCTGTTTGGCACTGCCCGGCTCATTCAGCTCGTATTGCCGGCCATGCGCAAAAATAACTGGGGCAAAATTGTCAACATCTCGTCGGTAGGCGGAAAAGTAGGACTGCCGATGGGAAGCTGGTATCATGCCAGTAAATTTGCAGTCGAAGGGCTCAGCGATTCGCTCCGGAATGAAGTGCGTCCGTTCGGTATTGACATAATTGTGATTGAGCCGGGTGGTACAAAATCGGAGATGATAAGCATCGGGGGCAATGATTTACAGCGGGTTTCCGGTAAGACGGTTTATAAACCACAGGCCGACAGACTCGTGAAGATGTATACCGACATCGAAAAAAATGCGGTGGAGCCGGTTGAGATTGCTAAGTTGATCAAAAAAGGCATCGAAGCCCGCCGCCCCCGCGCACGATATGTAGGGGGAAGCATGGCCGGTATGATGCTGTTTTTCCGGAAGATTTTGTCTGATAAACTTTTTGACCGGCTGATAATGAGCCGGATGGCCTAAGAGATCATGGAGCAGCTTATCAATTACATCCTGCAGTTTGGCCAGCTGAATCAGCAGCAGATTGAACTCGTAAAATCGAAGGCTGTCAGCAAACAGACGCCTAAGGACGCTTATTACCACGAGGCCGGTAAAATACCACGCGAGGTGATTTTTATTACCGAAGGCATTATGCGGATTTGTTTTTACAACAATAAAGGCGATGAAATCACGAAGTATTTCATTGACGAAAACAATTTTCTGGCCGACATCAACAGCTATAACCAGGGTATTCCGTCGACCGAATACGTGCAGGCCGTTACGGATTGCCACTATATCGCGTTATCGAAAAAAGCCCTGGACGAATTGTCAATGACCATCATCGGATGGGATGCGATCATTGCCCGGATAACCGCCAGAGGATTGGCAGATAAGGTAAACCGGATCAGCCCGATGATGACGGAAGATGCTACGGAGCGGTATCTGAATTTTCTGACCAACTTCCCGTCGCTTGCCAACCGCATTCCCCTGGCGTATATGGCGTCGTATTTAGGCATTACCCAATCCTCACTGAGCCGGATCCGACGGAATATCCGCTGAAGGTAATTGCTGCGCGTATGCAGGGGTATGCTGAGCCTATATGCCACTCCGCTGCCTCAGATTATGCGGTGATAAACAACGGTACAACAGCGCAGTTCTGGCGTCGGCTACCGATCTTTGCGCTGAAAAATCTGACAGCAATGCACTTAACAAACAACAAAATTCTCATTACAGGAGGCGCTACGGGGATCGGTCTGGGACTGGCCGGCCGGTTTATTCAGGAAGGCAACACGGTACTGATCTGTGGCCGCCGGCAGGAGGCACTGGACGAGGCGAAAGCGGCCTTTCCGGAGCTCATTACCGTTCAGTGCGATCTGGAACAGGAAGCAGAACGCACCCGTTTGTATAATTGGGTGGCCGAAACGCACAGTGATCTGACGGTGCTGGTCAATAACGCAGGTATCCAGAACTGGATGGACCTGAGCGACGAGGCATTTTACGAAAAAGCAGCGAAGGAAATCAGCATAAACATCGCCGCGCCGCTGCACCTGACGCAGCTTTTTCTGCAATTACCGCACTTGACGACCATTATGAATGTGAGTTCGGGGCTGGCGTTTATTCCGCTGGCGAAGGTAGCGGTCTATTCGGCAACCAAAGCCTTTATGCGTTCGTTTACGCTCTCGCTGCGGCACCTGCTGAAAGGCAGTAAAGAAGTAATTGAGATTATTCCGCCGGCACTCAATACCGATCTCGGACAGCCCGGGCTGCATTCGGAATATCCGCCGGTAAGCGATTTTATTGACTCAATCTTTGCACAGCTCAGGGAAGGAAAAAGTGAACTGACCTTCGGAACAAGTGCTGCGCGTGCTGAAGCGAACAATGCCGGTATTACGGAGTATTTTAACCGGATGAACGGAGCCTGGTAGCCCCCATGCACTACTGAACGAAAAACGTCCTGATGACCGTTACGCAATACCCTGATTTCGCCCCGATTACCCGCCATTTGCGGGCCATGTATAGTTCCCGGCTGCTGCTGGCGGCTGTTCACCACCTGCATGTGTTCGAGTTGTTGCAGCACGGCCCGCTGCCGGTAGCTGATCTGCAACGGCAAACCGGCCTGGCCGACCGACCTGCTGCCGTTCTGTTTCCGGCTTTGTGTGCTATGGGCATGCTGACCCGTACCGCTGACGATGAACTGGCGTTGACCGCTGTGGGGCACCACCTGACCCTGTCGGCATCGCCAACCATAACCGGCTATACCGGTCTGGAAGCAAACAATCCCGGCGTACTGGAGATGACCGACCGGCTTCGCAACGACGGCCCGCTGCAAACAGATGACGGGATTGCGTATGTGAAAGAAGGCGAAGGTCCGTCGCCGATGGATGATCCGGACACGGCCCGGACCCTGACGCTGGCCCTTGCCGGCCGTGCCAAAGCGCTGTCGCCGATTGTAGCAGCCAACCTGCCGCGCCACAGCGGCCATTTGCTCGATGTGGCGGGCGGGAGCGGTTATTTTACCTACGAGTGGTTGCTGGCCAATCCGGATGCGACGGCCACGCTGTTTGACCGGGAGGCGGTGCTGACGGTGGCCGATGAATTACTGACCGGATTTAGTCAGAGCGGTCGTCCGGGGGCGGAGACGGTACGGGAACGTGTGACGTTTTTGCCGGGCGATATGCTGACCGACCCGTTGCCGGAAACTGACCTGCTGCTGGCCGCCAGCCTCTTTCACGACTGGCCGGAGGATACCTGCCAATTGCTGGCCGACCGCTTTGCCGGTGCGCTGCGTTCCGGCGGAGAATTGTGGGTGCACGACGCCTTCCTGAACGATACCCTGGACGGACCGCTGCCGGTTACCGATTATTCAGCGCAGCTGTTTTGGGTCACTAAAGGTCGTTGCTACAGCCGCGCCGAGTACAGAAAATGGTTTCGCCGGGCGGGCTTAACCACACCTGACGAAACCATTCCGACCCAAATGGACTACAGCCTGATCCGGGCCTTGAAAAACTAATCGTTCCGGGTCAGTTCGGCCAGCCCGACACCATCGTCGGCCGCACCGTAATAAACCCAGATCCGGTCGGTGTTCCGGTCCTGATCAAACCACTTGACCCAACCGTTGGAGAAGACGACGTTCGGGAAAAAGCCTTCGCGCTCCCAGGACAATTCGGGGGTTAAAAGCGGGGCGGCCGACCGGTCAAGAATACGGTCGGGGTTATGGCGGTCGAGCAGCACAAGAGCCAGTGAATAGGCTGAAATACTGCTGGCGCCGTGATACAGCACGAGCCAGCCTTCATCGGTCAGAATAGGTTCCGGCCCGGCGCCGAGCTTCTGAATTTCCCATTCGGCAGCCGTCGGGCCAAACAGAAACCGGTTATTCCCCCAGTGAATCCCATCGACGGATTCGGCCAGCCAGACCGATGGCTTACCGATTTCGTGCACCATCGGGCGGTGCATCAGTACGTATTTGCCGTTGATGCGTTCGGGAAACAAACACACATCCTTGTTGGGTGGCGGCAGAATTACGCCCAGCCGGGTCACGTCCTTAAAATCGGTCGTTGTCGCCAGTCCGACCGCCGGCCCATGCTCCGACACGGCGGTGTAGGTAATCCAGTATTTGCCTTCCAGATACGTAATCCGGGCATCTTCAATGCCAAATGCCTCGTCGGGGCGCGTTGGGAACAGGAACGGTTTTTCGTCGATAGTAAAATGAACCCCGTCCTTGCTGCGGGCCAGCCGCAGGTGACTGAGCGACGTCAGGTAGGTTTTGCCGTTGAGGGAGACCACCCTCGGGTCATACGGCTCGTCCGGCTCGCGGAACGTTTTAACGGTTAAGGTTGGCAGGCCTTCGACGGTTTCGACCACCGGAATATGGAGCCAGCCCGCTTCGGGCCCCGGCGCTTCGGCTACGCGCAGTAACAGAATAAACTCATCTCCGACACGGCAGGCCGCCGGATTGAAAGCGCCCAGTACCTCAAAACCATCCACCGATGGTTGCACGTCGCGGGTTTGAATGATGGGCTGGTCGTAAAGACGTTTCAGCGAATAATTTTTCATGGTTGAGCGGGTAAGCTACGCTTAACGGAGGATGGTTATGGTTCCCCGTTTGGGCGGTTCTGTTGGTTTTAAGCGGATCAAATACGTATACGTGCCTGTCAGTAAGGGGTCTCCGGCATAGGTACCGTCGAAGGGCTGTGCATAGCCTTTTGAGTAAAAGACCACCTCGCCCCACCGGCTATATACCATAACTTCAATATCCGGGTAATCGTTAATTCCCCGCAGCACCCAGGTATCATTAATGCCGTCACTATTGGGCGAAAATGCAGTGGGTACGTAAAAGCCGAGCGCTAATTCTACCCGTACGCTATCGCTGACCGAACAGCCGAAGCTATCGGTTACGGTGAGGGTATAAGTAATCGGCGCAGCCGGCGTGCTGGTTGCGTTGCCGAGGGCCGGATTGTCGAGATAGAGCGGAGGCGTCCATCGGTATTGGTACCCCGCACCGATGTCGCCCGGCAGTAGTGTCGGTACGCCAGGGCCGGTTTCCAGCACCGGTGGCAGGTTGAGGAGGGGCAACGGTCTGACCGCAACCACCATGGTTGCATTGCCGACGGTACAACCCGAGAGGCTGGCCGGTGGAGTATAGGTAACGGTGGTGCTGCCAATACCGGCTGCCTGCGGAATAAACAGGTTTCCAAGAACCCCCTGGCCGCTGAAAGTTCCTCCGGCCGGCGTGGCCGACAAGGCAATCGGAATGGACGAAGGCCCGCAGATTGGTCCGACCGTGACAATCGACACCGGAACCGTCGAGTTTTGCAGCACCTGATGCCTGTCAGAGAGGATAGTACAGCCATTCGGGTAGGTGACCCGGACGGTATACTGACCCGCGAAGGAGGTACTGAGTGTCGGTGAAGTGCCGCCGGGCTCAATAGTCCCGTCGCGGAACCACTGGTATGCGGGTAAACCGGCGGGTGTCGCTGTCAGCGTCAGGCTTTTGCCCAGACACACCGTGGGGTCGCCGGTAATGGCTGGCTTTGCGAGGGCCGGGCTGCTCATGGTAACCGGTGCAGAAAGGGCCGTACAGCCGCCTGGCACGGTGACCTTTACCGTGTACGCCCCCGTATCAATGCTTTTGATGGTGTAGGTAGTAACGCCGGTGGTTACGCCGTCGCGGAACCATTCATACTGATAGCCATTCACCAGACTGGTTTGTAAATCCGCCGTTGCACCGGGGCAGAAGGTCGTGCTGGCGGGTTGGGCAATGCTGACAGAGGGCGGGCCGGTAAAGTTGAGCATAATCTCATTGGAGCGGGCCGTACAGCCATCCGGGCTGGTGATGACGACGCTATACACGCCGTTTACATTGGTTTGGATGAACGGCCTGTTCGGATTACTGATGAATTGATTGGCCCCCAGATACCAGGTAAGGGCACTACCGGTAGACGGGGAACTGACACTCAGCATTGCCGGTCCGGAGGCGGTACAGCCCGTTGTTGCGGATACATCACTGACAATCGTTACGGTTGGAGCGACAGCGGCCGGAATGGTAAACTGCACACTGGCCGAGTCGCAGACACCAGCCTGCATAATCCGGACGCGGTAATTACCGGGGGTGTTTACGGTTAGTGTCGGATTGGTCTGGCCGGTAATGGGTTGGGTATCTTTAAACCACCTGTACTCCTGATTGGCCTTACCGTTTGGCGCACTGACGGTCAGCGATTGTCCCGGGCAAATTGGTGGTGGTGTCGCTGACGGAGCGCTGCCTTGTTTGGTGTAGGTAATGGTTGGCGGGTCAATTTTGGGGCAGGTGGTGTAGATGAGGGTGTATTCGGTAAGACTTTCCGAAACTTTTTTCCCGTTATTATATTGTTCGGCGATAGCGGCAATCGTAAACTGACCACCGGCAATAGTCTGAGAGGGCGTAATGGTCAGTGTAGCCTGGCCGTTGTTGGGGCCTGCTGTCAGTGAGGCCGATGACGGAACAGGAAGCGGGTTGGCAGCACTATACCCGCTTTTCCAGCTCACGTTGTCTAAGGTGCCGCCCGCAGCATTTCTTAGCGGAGAGCTAAGGCGTATGTTTACTGTCAGGATAGGTGGAGGGGATGCCAGGCCAAGTGCACTGATAACGAGCTGATCATAGGCATACGCATTGAATTGCGAGCTCTGATTTGACTTCTGGCAACGGAGGATCGGATTGCCGAGCATAAACGTAGACGTTCTACCTGGACCGGAACCATCTGGCTGACCGGACAGAAAGTCAGGGGAGAACCATTGGTATAGCGTAACCGGATCAGGTTGAATATTAGCCGTTTGGGGTCGGGTGCCGATCGGTTCGGTAACGAAATAATAGCCGGCCGGATCGTTGTATTTCGTTTTAGGCAGGTCTAAATCGCCTAAGTATTGAAAATTGTAAAGGTTAGCCGCGGTATCGGGATTGCAGGTATTTCCAAAAATCGCCGGGCTTGAGGGGCCTTTTTGTAGTTTATAGGTTGATTGTAACGATTTATCAGAACTGCGGTACAGACTTACCTGAAGTTCGGCAGGCATTTTAGCAACATCACCGGCATTAATGTAAAAGTGGGCGAGCAAGGTATAGACATCCGGCTGAGGAGGGCCATTAGGGTCTGAAAAGTAAACTGACCTGAACATTGTACCGCCATAAATGGTCTGAGCATACCCACGCCCTGCCAAAACGCACATCAATACCAATAGCCAGTAACGATTCTTCATCCAGTAAAAAAGGACTAAGCTGAGAAATAATTAATTTACGTTTGGGTTATTACCGGTAAAGATACCATAGCAGGCACACGTGCCCAAAAATTAGTACCTTAGCTTTTCAGGACCGTTCCCTCGGTTCTTTGGCCACCCGCATTAATAACGTGTTGTGGGCATGGAACAGGATACTAGTAAACCAGATTTTTTACCTTAAAACCAATGAAAAAATGGCGATTAAACACCTTTTCGAGCGCGATAACGCTGTTTTGATGAGCCCTCGCCCGAGTGGTGCGTATGGTAACGATGGAATAACGGGGGCCAGCCGTGACTTCGACGACCTGAATGATGACGCAGACGACGATGACGACGATTTTCTGGATGACGACGATATCGACGATGAACTTCACGATGAAGATGCAGAAGCAGGCCGTGAATTTGGTGATCCTGATGATGACGAATTCCTCGAAGAAACCGATTTCGACGATGCCGAACTGGACTTCGAAAAGGACGATGATGATGAATTCAGAGACGATGTCGATGATGACAGTAGTCTGTATTAACTAAACATAGATACGCAACGTGATGGAAAATCAGCATGAACAGGCAGATATGCCGGAGGAGGATGTGGCACCGGACAGCGACACACAGTCGTCGGCAGCCAGCGCGCAGGGAAACCGCAATAACGCCGAACTGAGTAAGGAGAACACCGGCGGTGATGCTTCTGAAGATAAAGCAGAAGGTAATTGAGACGAATTTATCACTTCCGGGAAAGGACTTCCCGGAAGTGTATTGATTACGAAGCGGTCAGACACCGCAGCAGCGTCTGGCACTTCATTTCGGTTTCCTGCCACTCATGTTCCGGCACGGAATCTTCCGTCAGACCGGCACCGGCGTAGAGGGTTGCCTGCCGGTCTTCCAGCTTCAGACACCGGATGTGCACAAACAAATGACTTTCCTGCTGTATGTTTACCGGCCCCAGAAAGCCGCTGTAAAACTCGCGGTCATACCCCTCGTGTTGTTGAATAAACTGAAAAGCCGCAGCTCGTGGCATCCCGCAAACCGCCGAGGTCGGGTGTAGTAGCCGGAGCATTACCGTGCCCAGCTGTGGATAATGAACCGCCTGCGTATCCACCGTAAAGTGGCTGCCCAGGTGCATCAGGTTACCGGCCTGAATCGTTCGCGGGCCTTCTTCCAGGTATTCCCGCAGCCGGATTTTCTTAAAACACTCAATGATATAGCGGCTAACCAGTGCCTGCTCTTCAATCTCTTTCTGCGACCAGAGTGCCTCTGCGGTGCGCTTCACTGTGCCGTCGGGGTGAAAGGCCGATTGGGTACCTGCCAGCGAAACCGTCCGGAAAAATCCGCCCCGGTCAACGCTTACAAGCCGTTCCGGTGTGGCACTGATCCAGATTTGCTGATGCTCCGGTAGCCAGACCGCCGAAATAAACGCCGTCGGATAGGCCTGACACAGCCGGTCGAACAGACGCAGCACATCGGGGCTTTCGGCAAACGTAATCGTTTTTGTCTTTGACGCCACGACTTTCCGGAACGTCCCTTGCTTCATTTTCCTGACCGCTTCGGCCACAATTTCCTCAAAACGCGCCTGTTCGGTGGTGTTATCGTCGATCGTAAACGCACTCAGATCGCTTACCGCTGGCTGTCGGGCCGCAACGGAGCCGTCCTGTGCTGACCACCACGACGCACTGGCCTCATTGGCCGGTTGCCAGTCCGCGCCGCCGGCCGTGGCGGAAAAGTGTATATCGGCCCTTAGAAATAAGGCCTTAAACGGCGCATCATTCCCGTGATCAAAATTGTCGAACCGGCTCAGAACAAATCCGGAAGACAATTCGTCGAAATCGACGGGGGCTTCGGTCAGCGCTGATTCTGTCTGGAGAATCAGGTGCTTTTCATCTGCGTTCGGTAAGCGCCAGATAGCCGCCGGAACGCCGGACAACCGGGCTGTCTGCCACAATTGGTCGGGTGTTGGCCACTGGGTACGCGTAAAAATATCGTGTGTTGTGACGTGCATGAACCATGAACCGCCTATACTGTTACGGTTAATCAAATAACAGTTTGTAAAACAAAAAAGTCACTGAACTTCCGAAAAAAGCTAATGCCGGGCGGCAATCACGGCGCAGGTCAGCCGGCTGACGCAAACAGCCTTGCCTTGTTCGTCGGTAATCCGGATATCCCAGACATGGGTGGTTTTGCCGACATGGATTGGCGTTACCCGTCCGTAGACCCAGCCGCTGCGTACACCGCGGAGGTGGTTGGCGTTGATCTCCAGCCCGACGGCATGATAGTTTGTATGGTCGTCAATCATCACAAAGGAAGCCACACTACCCAGGGTCTCGGCCAGTACGACCGATGCACCGCCGTGTAAAAGGCCCATAGGCTGATGCGTACGCTGATCGACGGGCATCCGTGCCACAATATAGTCCTCGCCGATTTCGGTAAATTCAATGCCCAGGTGTGCTCCGATCGTATTGCTGTTGATGGCATTTAATTGCTCAATGGTAGCCGTTGCTTTCATCTGAAATAAGTGGTTTTCAAGCTTGTATTCAGGCTTAACTTCTCGTTTCTGCCTTTTTTGTGTATTTTTGCGGCTGCTTTGGTAACCCGAAGCCTGCTTACGGTAAGGCAAGATCATCCAACAAATCTTAAAAGCAAAGCTAAGCGCTTGAAATCAAAAACCATATTTTTAATCCGACACGGAGAAACCGACTACAACCGTCGGGGAGTTGTGCAGGGAAGCGGCGTGGACGCCGACCTGAATGATATGGGCCGCGCACAGGCAGCCGCTTTTTTTCAGGCCTATCAACACGTTGCATTTGACAAAATCTACATCTCAGCCCTGAAAAGGACATTCCAGACCGTCAAGTCGTTTATTGAACTGGGCCTGCCGTATGAAAAGTACGAAGGACTCAATGAGATTAGCTGGGGCGTTATGGAAGGTAAAGTGCCGAATAACTTCGATAACGACTATTACCGTGACCTGATCGAACGCTGGAACGCCGGCGAAACCTCGCTGACGACCGATGGTGGTGAAAGCCCCGAGCAGGTCCGCGACCGCCAGAAAGTGGTTATCGACCTGATTCTGTCACGTCCCGAAGAGGAAACTATTCTGGTGGCCATGCACGGCCGCGCCATGCGGATTTTGCTGTCATGGCTGATGGAGCTGCCGCTCGCCAATATGGATCAGTTCGAACACAGCAATCTGTGCCTGTACAAGCTGCGGTACGACTACGAAACGAAACAGTTTACGATTGACCTCAACAACGACAGCACCCACCTGCTGACATTAGCCATAGCCTAGGGAATGCGGGAGCAGCAACCACTGCTCCCGGCCATGCCCGGTTTGTTCACCGTATTTTCCCGCTGGTGTATAACAAACAGCAATCTTTCGCAAAATCCCGTATATTCGCTAACTACTCACTATGAGTAGAAGTGACTAATGGGATACTCAAAACATCAACTATATTGGTTTTGCCAGATCTTCGGCTGGACGCTCCTCATCGCCGTGGAGTATTTCGTCTATTGGCTGGAGGAAGGCTTCGACCCTGACATGTTCTACCTGGCCATTGCAAACATTGTGCTGGGTATAACACTGACGCACCTCTACCGCCTGACTATCCGGCGCTGGAACTGGGTGCAATTGCCTTTCTTCCGGCTGGCCCCACGGGTGCTGGCTTCGGTGCTGGTCCTGGCACTGGTAATGACGGTAGTAAATTTTCCGGTTGACAAGCAACTGCTGCCGGACATGATTCTGAACAATACATCGGCCTTTCTGGCTTATATGCTGAGCTGGGGCAAGGTTATGCTGACCTGGGTGCTGACCTACACGGCTTATCATTATGTGGAACAAAGCCGTGATGCGGAAATTGAAAAGATACTGCTCAAATCCTCGATCCGGGAGACGGAGGCCAAAGTACTCCGGTCGCAGCTGAACCCGCATTTTGTGTTTAATGCTTTGAACAGCATCCGGGCGCTGGTCTACGAAGACCCGTCGAAGGCCCAGCAGGGCATCACACAGCTATCGAACATTCTCCGTAATTCGCTGCTGGCCGACCGCCGGAAAACCGTCGAACTGCGCGAGGAAATCAAAACCGTAGAGGACTATCTGGCCCTTGAAAAAGTCCGGTACGAAGACCGGCTGAAAGCCCGCATTGATCTCGATCCGCGTACGCTGTACTGGCAGGTTCCGCCGATGATGCTCCAGACACTGGTCGAAAACGCGATCAAGCACGGAGTCTCGAAGGTAATGGGCGGCGGGTTTGTTGAATTGACTTCGCGGCTCGATGAAACCGACAAAGGTGATTCGAAGCTGCACATCCGGATCCGGAACACCGGCAAACTAGGAGACAAGGAAGAGTCAGGTGGTTTTGGTCTGAAAAACACGGCCCAGCGGCTGGAACTGCTCTATGGCAGTCCGGCCAAATTTGACATTTATCAGGAAGGCGACGATGTGGTATGTGCGGAGGTAACGATGCCGATGCAGTCGGACAGCATCTTCCGGAAGGCCGATAAAGTAATGAGTTAGCAATTTGATACAATATTAATGAAGACCCTTCTTGTAGACGACGAGCGGTTGGCACGCGCCGAACTGCGCCGATTGCTGGAGAATTTTCCGAAAATAGAGATCATCGGTGAGGCCGCCAATGCGGATGAGGCACTGCCCATGATTGATGATCTGCAACCGGATTTGCTCTTTCTGGACATTCAGATGCCGGGCAAAAACGGCTTTGAACTCCTGCAGTCCATCGAAGGCAAAGCGCCGGATGTGATTTTTACCACCGCCTACGATGAGTACGCGATCAAGGCGTTTGAGTTTAACGCGCTCGATTACCTGCTGAAACCGGTTGAACTGAACCGCCTGACGGAAGCCATTCACCGGGTAGAAGAGGAGCACCATCACCGCAACGAACCGGAACGGGCACAAAAAGACATCTCGACCAAAATCCTGGGCGAAAACGATCAGGTTTTTGTCAAGGACGGTGAAAAATGCTGGTTTGTGAAGCTGGGTAAAGTGCGGTTATTTGAGTCGATGGGTAACTATGTCCGGTTGTATTTCGATGATCAGAAACCGCTCGTTCTCAAATCACTGAATGCGCTCGAAGACCGGCTGGATCCGGCTACGTTTTTCCGCGCGAACCGCAAACACATCATCAACCTGCAATGGATCGATAAAATCGAGCCGTGGTTCAGCGGCGGGTTGCTGGTGACCCTGCGGGGAGGCGATAAAATTGAAATCAGCCGCCGTCAGGCCATACGGTTCAAGGACCTGCTGAGTCTGTAACGAATCAGGCCTATCGATCGGGCGATTGACCGGCGGACCATAGTCTACCGGTCAATCGCCTAACCCGTTCAGGGCGGCTCTGGCCTTGTTATCGATGCTGTTTTTATACTCGTGCTTCTTGTAGCTGAGCGCTTTTTCGAAATACTGCCGTGCTCTGCCCTTGTTTTTCTGCTGCTGGTAGAGGTAGCCGAGTTGCAGGGCCGAGGTGGCGCCAAAGGAGAGTTGCTCCGCCTCGCTGAGGGCAATAGCGCGCTCAAACAACGGAATGGCGATCACCGGTTCCCCTCGCTTTTGCCGGATGCGGCCAAGCCGGTAGTTGTATTCTGCCTTGTCGGCCGTTGACCCGAAACGGGCCTCACTAAAGCCTTTCAGATGCTCCAGCGCGTCGTCCAGAAATCCGCCGTCGAACGCCAGCCGCGCCTTCATCAAAACCTTCTGATTCGCTGAGGGTACGTTCTTCGCGAAATTCTCCGCAAACTTCTGCGCCACTTTATCCGTTTCGGCCACCGTTTTGCCCACTGTCCGTACTTTTTGCAGGTAAGGCAGGGCTTTTGCATCCTCATTGTCGAGCCACAAACTCAGAAACAGCTTGTAATATGCATCTTTCAGAAAGCTCCGGCCCTTGTACGTGCTTAAAAAGCGCTGAAAGGCAGCCTGTGCCTTATCGTATTGGGCTTGTTGCAGGTAAATATCGCCCAGGATGCTGTTCAGGATGGGCATCGGCAGGTAGTCGGGGCCGGTCGGGCGGCTGTTCAGGTAAGCCAGCGCCTGCTCGCTATGCCCGTTTTTGATCTCCATGGTGGCCCCGAAATAATGGACGAGCAGGTTATCCGGCTGGCTGGCAACCCAGAGCGATAGTTGCTGACTGTCGGCCGGCGACATGGTGAGTACATACGATCGGGCCAGTAGTTCGAGCAGGTAGGCTTCGTTTTTCAGCAGCGGATCGTGCTGAGCGCGTTCGAGTTCCTGAAGGCCAAGGCGGATGTCGCCCCGAAGCCCGAGCATGCCGGTCATCCAGGTGTAGTTGTCGGGTACCGAGCCGAACAGAATATGCAGCAGGCCGAGGGCTTTGTAGGTCGGCAGAAACGACGGGTATTTTTTCTGATTCTCGGTCAGCAGCCGGAACGCTTTGATAATGTCCCAACCCGCGCTGATTTCATGACCGAACTTCAGTTTAACAAAGGCCCAGTGCAGCCTGACCTCTGCCTGAAGCACGCGGGCATAGGGTGCGTCGTCCGGCAAGGCGCGGAGCTGATCGAGCCGTTGTGCTTCCAGGCCGGCCAGCTGACCGAAGGCCTGTTCATCGTCATTGATAAGCAGGGTGAGCATATCGGCATAGTCGGTGAGCCAGATCGTGATGCCGTTCCGGCCGTTTTCGGCAGCAAGCCGCTGCCGGGCCGGTTGTAGCTTTAGCTTCGACAGGTCAGCGTAGGCCTGCTGATGGCCGGCCGTCCAGCCATACGGCTGCGCACCGGCGCGTTGCGTACCGGCCAGCCCTATGAGGAGTATGAACAGAACACGCGTGTACATGGCTCACAATTCATGACAAAACAAAAAAAGCCCCGCCTGACAGGATCAGACGGGGCGTGCAAAGGGCAATCCGCCATTACCGGCGACCGGTTACGGCTGGCTCAGGTGCGCCTTCCACGTCGGCCAGAACGCGGCCGCAGTGTTCGCACACGATGATTTTTTTCTTGTCTTTGATGTCAGCCTGACGCTGTGGCGGAACCACGTTGAAGCAGCCACCGCACGCACCGCGTTTTACGGTTACGACAGCCAGACCGTTCAGGGCATTACCCCGGATTTTGGTATACGACTTCAGCAGACGTTCTTCGATGTGCGTAGCTTGTTCGTCGCGGTCAACTTTCAGGCGTTTTTCTTCTTCTTCGCTTTCGGCCAGAATCTGATCCAACTCCTGTTTTTTCACGCGCAGGTCTTCCTTCCGCTCATTCAGGGCGCCTTGTGTCCCCTTGATCTCATCTTCTTTCCCGGCAATACGGAACAGCGCTTCCTTAATGCGTTTGTCGGCCAGTTCGATTTCGAGCGATTGCAGTTCGATTTCTTTGGAGATGGCATCGTACTCACGGTTGTTCCGTACGTTCATCTGCTGGTCTTTATAGCGATTAATCAGGCGTTCGGCGTCTTTTTTCGACAACCGGTTGCGTTCGATTTCGTCGTTCAGCGTGCTGATTTCGTCGTTAAACTTACCAATTCGCGTTTCAAAACCGGCGATTTCGTCTTCCAGATCCCGAACTTCTTCAGGCAGGCTACCACGGATTTTAATCAGATCATCGAGGGAAGAGTCAATCGTTTGTAGTTTGAGAAGAGCATCCAGTTTTTGCGCAATTGTTAGTTCCATTCGAGCGAATATATTTTAATGTAAAAGGCATTATGAATACTGAACACCTGGCTATCCGTAAATAGTTTGGCAGCAACCATAACCCGCTAAAAATAGTACTGAATTGGGTTAGTCACCGTTTCAGACAAAATTACCGCAAAATTAGTGAAATGTTTTGATAAATAGTGCTGAATCAGCTCCTTTGTGAAGACTTCACTTTCGTAATGGCCAATGTCGCAGATCATAATTTGCTGATCGGCGTCGAAAAATTCGTGGTACTTGTAGTCAGCGGTCACCAGCACGTCGGCGCCGGCCCGGATGGCGTTGGGCAACAGAAATCCCCCGGCACCCCCGCAAACGGCCACGCGGCGGATGGGTTTAGCGGGCAGGGCCGTATGCCGGATCACCGTAACCTGCATCTGCTGCTTCAGATAAGCCAGAAAATCGGGACCGCTCATGGCTTCCGGCAACTCGCCGATGGCCCCCGAACCAACCTCGCCGTTAACATTCAGTACCGGGTACAAATCGTGGGCAACCTCTTCGTATGGGTGCGCTTTTTTCATGGCCGACACAATCGCTCCTTCGAGGTGCGACGGAAAAATGACTTCGACCTTGTGTTCGCGGACCGCTTCGTCGGTGCCGACCTGACCAATTACCGGATTGGCACCGTCCAGAGGCTTAAACGTACCGGTGCCTTCGACGCGGAACGAGCAGTGTTCGTAATTACCGATCTGACCGGCTCCGGCCGCGTACAGGGCTTGTAACAAGGCTTCTGTGTCGCCGACCGGAATATACACCGAGAGCTTGGTCAGCGTCTGGGCTTTGGGCGACAGAATGCGTGTGTCCCGCAGGCTTAATTTTTGGGCAATTTTAAAATTTACACCACCTGTTACGTTATCTAGATTAGTATGGGATGCATAGATCGCCACGTCGTTTTTAATCGCTTTAATCACGGTCCGTTCTACGTAAGTGCGGCCGTTAAATTTCTTAAGGCCCTTAAAGACAATGGGGTGGTGAGCGACCACCAGGTTACAGCCACGGGCAATGGCTTCGTCGATAACGGCCTCGGTTGCGTCGAGCGTAACCAGCACGCCGGTGACGGGTGTTGACGGATCGCCGACGATGAGTCCGGCGTTGTCGTATGATTCCTGATAGGCCAGCGGAGCCCAGGCTTCCAGGCAGGCCGTTACTGTGCGTATGGTTGTCATGGTACTAATGAGTGATAGAGCGAATGAGTGAATGAGCGGGACGCGTAGTCCGGGACGCGTAGTCAGTCCGGCCTTCGCGGGATTAATGAATGATTCGGTTTGCACATTATCACTCCCGTCGGGAGTCGGCTCAACAGATTGCAAAAGTAATGGGCGGGAGGCCAATAAATGAGCGGTTTACTAAACAAACGGGCATAAAACTGACTTAATGAAAAGAAGCACGTATTAACGTGTTGTAATCTACTCAACTAATGAACATGGAAACAACAATACTTGTGACGGATCTGCGGTTTCCGGAGGGCCCTGCATTTGACGATGCCGGCCGCCTCTGGTGCGTAGAGCAGGAGGGCGAGAGCCTGTTCTGCCGTCATGCTGATGGAATGACCGAACGAATACGGGTGGGCGGTAAGCCGAACGGATTAACCAAAGGCCCCGATGGGTGGCTTTACTTCTGCGACTCGGGGAAAAACGCGATCCGGCGGATTCATCCCGACAACCGGCAGGTGGAAACCGTGCTGGATCAGATTCACGGGGAACCGCTGAATATGCCCAATGACCTTATTTTTGATAAATACGGCAATTTACTGTTCAGTTGCCCCGGCCCGTCCGACGATGATGTGCACGGCTATGTGGGTGTACTGACGACTAAAGGAGCAGTGGATATGATTACGGAAGGGCTGCGCTACCCCAACGGGCTGGCCATGTTGCCGGAGACCGATGGTCTGCTCATTGCCGAAACGCACCGGAAACGCATCTGGTGCGGTCAGTGGGACGCTGTCAGCCTGACGTGGGAAAACATCCGTGTGTGGGCTGAAACCGGCGACAAAGGATTTGGTCCTGACGGGCTGGCTGTAGGCCCTGACGGCAATCTGTATGCAGCCGTATATGGCGGCAGCCGGATTCAGGTGTTCGATCAGGAGGGAGTGCCGGTCAGTGAAATCAGCGTTCCCGGCGAGAACCCGACTAACCTGACCTTTACGCCGGACGGGCACCAGCTGATTGTGACCGAAGCCGAAAAAGGCCAGCTGATCAGCGTCCACCTGTAGAGCCGCAATATTTTGCGGCTCCGCATGCGTCAGCCGTATTGCGTCAGCTATTGCAACCCCATCGTCAGCAGACCGGGGACCTCAACCGCCCGAGCCGCAAGATGTTGCGGCTCTACAGTTGCGTCAGCTATTGCAACCCCATCGTCAGCAGACCGGGGACCTCAACCGCCCGAGCCGCAAGATGTTGCGGCTCTACAGTTGCGTCAGCTATTGAAACCCCATCGTCAGCAGACAGGGTATTTCAACCGCCCGAGCCGCAATATTTTGCGGTTTTACAGTTGCGTCAGCTATTGAAACCCCATCGTCAGCAGACCGGGTACTTCAACCGCCCGAGCCGCAAGATGTTGCGGCTCTACAACCGATTCATCAATACAGAAGAAAATCCTGATCAGCCGGTCAGGATTTTTTTTGCCCCTTTCCAACTTTTCGGGTTTGCCGGTGCACTTTAGGGTGTAATTCATCTAACCACCGAATGTTTCGCTTGGCGACCTCTCCTGACATATCCGAACGCGACCTGATCGAAGGCTGTCTGAGCCCGGAGCTGCCGATCCGCCGGATGGCGCAGCGGACGTTGTTTGAGCGGTACAAACGGGCTATGTTTTCAACGGCATTCAGGCTGCTGAACGATTATGACCATGCCAACGATGCCTTACAGGATGCGTTTGTGGACATTTTCCGCAATCTCAATACGTTTCGGTACCAGTCGACGCCGGGGGCATGGATGAAAACGATTGTGGTACGGCACGCGCTGCGCAAACAGCAGTTCGAAGGCCGGTTCATCAGCCTTGACGAATCCCTGCATGATCAGCCGGTACCGGAGCTGGACACGCTGACGGGGCAGGAGCTGGAGGGCGCTATTCTGGCACTTCCGGCAGGTGCACGGACGGTGTTTCTGCTGATTGAAGTAGAAGGCTATAGCCACCGTGAGGTCTCGGATATGCTTCAGATTTCGGAGGGAACGTCGAAATCACAGGTTAGTTATGCGAAAAAATTGCTGAAAAAACGGCTTCAACGATCATGAATCAATTACCCGAACATGACCCGCGCCCTGACCTCTGGGCCCGCATTGAGGCTGACCTTACCCACGAAGACCGGCTTGACCGGTTGCTCAGCCAGCTGCCCGAACATGACCCCGGCGATGTATGGGCACAGCTGGAGGCACGGATGCAAGAGGGGGAAAGCGGTGCCGCCGGCGAAACACCGGTACGGCAGATTGGCTGGTCTGTGGCAGCAAGGTGGTTGGGAGCGGCTTCTGTGGCCGGCTTACTGGCGGGCTGGCTCTGGTGGCAGAATCTGTCGAAGCCGGATGAGTACATAACGGTTGCCTGGTCGACAGAAACGGCGGTAACGACATGGCAGCAATCTGACCAGACAGCGGCCGATGACCACTTCATGACATTTGTTGAGCAGCATTGCCGGCAGGAAGTGGCTGCCTGTAGCCGCCCGGAGGTAAAAGAACTGAAAGGCCGGCTGGACGATCTGAACGACCGGAAGGTGAAAATCGAGGAAAAACTGTCGGTTTTCGGTAACGATCCGGCGCTGGTACAGGCACAGATAAAAATTGAAAATGAGCGTGCTGAGGTGACAAAGCAGCTCGTACGCGAACTACGGATATGAGAACAGGCAGGTATTCGGGCAGGTGGCTCTTGTGGTTACTGGTCTGCATGTGGTCAGGAACGATGGCGCAGACGCAGGTACAGGTCGTGACGAAAACGATTGAGAAGGAGCTGCCTTATGCCGACGGACAACCCATCCGGCTGATGGCACAGAAGGCTGATGTGATCGTACGGGGCTGGAACCGGCCCGTAGTGAGTATCCGGCTCCGGCTTATTGCCAAACACCCCGACCGGGCGGTGGCTGAGCGGGAGCTGGCCTATCACCAGTACACGTTGCAGGCGACCGGTACCGGGCTGGATCTGGCCAACCGCTTCGTGATTCCGCAGGCGGCCGGCAAGCTTAAAAGCCAGCTGAAGGCCGTTTTCGAAGTAAATGTGCCGGCCCGTTCGCAACTGACGATCAATGATGCATTCGGCGACATCAGCCTGACCGACTGGGCAGGTGAGGGGTCGGTAAACCTGGAATTTGGCCGGTTGACGCTGGAGGAGGTCGGTGGCCGGCTGACCATTGTGTCGGAGTACGCCGACATCGACGGGCGGCAGGTGAATGCCGTCCTGACGGGAAAAACGCAGAAGGCCGAAGTCAGTCTGCGCGGGCTGGGCGGCACTGTGAAGCTGTACTGTAAATACGGTAAGCTGGTGATCTGGCCGAACGCCGCCACGCTGGACGGCTTGCAGGTTGACGCGGCCGGTACGGAAATCATGGTTATTCCGAAGCGGATCGAGGAGTACCAGTATGTGGTTCAGTCGGCTTACAGCACAGTACAGGTGCCTGACGGCTTCAGGGAGTTTCTGAAGAAAAAGGGCGTGCAGCAGCGCTTCGACTGGCCGGTTTCCGGCCGCAAACCTCTGATAAAGATTGACAACGACTATGCTCCGGTGATCATCCAGTCGCTTTCGGATACCAATGCGTCAACGGGGAAATAAACGGATATCGCTACGCTGAAACTTGAACCCTAACTACTAATCTGATCGTATGAAAACCATCGTTACTCTTGCGCTTTTTATCGTAATGACGGGCAGCCTGGTGCCTTTGCAGGCACAGACCGTACCGGACACTGTTCGGGTGGAGTATACACAGGAGACAGTGACTGTCTCGGCGAAAACGGATCCCGAGCGTGCAAAAGCCGAAAAAACGGCTGTCGATGAATTGTACAGCCGTAGCCGTGAAGAACGGACACTGTTTGTGCTGCGGTTCACAGATAGCCTCCATCCCGTCTTTGCAACAAACAGGTTGCCGGAGCAGGAGCAAACCAGCTGGTATGGGCTGGAAACCGGTGTCGAGCATAAGGTGCATCCGGCATGGGCACTGCTCGGGACCGTACAGGCCGGGTTTGCCGGTGGCCGGAAAAACGGCTTTTCATACAAGGGTTACAGCCTTGACGGCGTTGGCGGCATTGCCTGGTATCCTTCCATTATGCGGATGATCCGGAAGGGTAAGTCCGCGAATAACTTCTTACGCCAGACCTACATCTCAGCCTTACTGGTAACGACTATCCATGACCGGATCACGGCTACCCGGCTGAATACCGGAGAACGCTGGCAGACCAACCTGAAGCACTACAACCAGCTGATTACGGTACAGATCGGGCAGCACAGCCGCCGGACAAAATGGTTTGATTACAACTTTTCGTTCGGGGCAGGGTACCTCATTGGCCCTGATCCGGGCATCCGGCGGCATGTACAGGCCGTTTTCCGGTCCTGCTTCGGCTTGGCCCTGTAGCGCCGCAAGATGTTGCGGTTTCGCATGCGCCAGCCATATCGCGCCGGCTATCCACATCTATTCTTCTTAAAACCCCATCGTCAGCTGACAGGGTACTTCAACCGCCCCGAGCCGCAAGATGTTGCGGCTCTACAGTTGCGTCAGCTATCCATATTCATTTTCTTAAAACCCCATCGTCAGCTATTGCAACCCCATCGTCAGCACACAGGCTACTTCAACCGCCCGAGCCGCAAGATGTTGCGGCTCTACAGTTGCGGTAGCTATTCAAACTCCATCGTCAGCTGACAGGGTACTTCAACCGCCCCGAGCCGCAAGATGTTGCGGCTCTACAATTGTGTCAGCCCGCATGCATAATAACACTGATTAAAAATGCATTGACTATCGCCGTAATTTCTTTAATGAGGATTTAATCATTCAGGTAAAACTGGCTATATATTGATCAAAATACGCTTAATCGACAAAAAAACATGATAAAATAGAGAAAAAAAGGTCGTTTTTTTAACCTGCGAGTATAGGGATTCGCTTACTTTACTTGTCTATGATGAGTACAACGATTGTAGGTGAAAAACACAATTTTATATGAGCGCTTCTTACTCAACGCATTCGCAGGAAAAAACGCAGTCGTCTGTGTTCAGAACCTCTGTTTGTAAGGAAGCTTTAGTCATGGACGATGAGCTGGTACTCCGGCAGGCGTTTGCCAGCGATCCGCGCAAGGGCTGTGAACTCCTGTTTCGCCGGTACTACACCAACCTCTGTAACCACGCCATCCGGTTTGTTTATTCGAAGGAAGTTGCTGAAGACATTGTGGCTGAGCTGTTCGCTAACTTCTGGTACAGCAGGGTGTTCGATGACATCAGCACCTCCTACCGGGCATATCTCTACCGCGCTGTCCGGAACCGGGCCTATAATTACCTCGCCTGGCAGTTCAAACGTACTGATTCGATGGACGCCATTGAGGATATGCCCGTCGATCCGACGCTAAAACCCGACGAAGTATTGCAGTACTCCGAACTGCACCAGAAGATTGAACACGCTATCCAGCAACTGCCGGCCCAGTGTCAGCGGGCGTTTCTGCTGAAACGGATTGAGGGCAAAAAATACACGGAAATCGCTGAAGAAATGCAGATCGGTACCAAGGCTGTAGAAGCACTGGTCAGCCGGGCGCTTACCCGCCTCCGTGCCGAACTGAAAAACGACTGGTTTCTGGGATTGTCCGGGCTGGTGATCTTATCTATTCTGTAAACGCGGCGGGATTTTCACGATCTCAAGACCATACACCGCAAAACAACCTGATGATAATGACACCGCTACCTAAAGACATCCTTTTTGACTTCTTCGACGGCAAGGCCACGCCCCTGCAACGCAAACTGATTGAAGACTGGCTGATGATACCGGCCAATGAAGAACTGTACTACCAGTATCTCGATGAGTGGGAAACGCGCCACATGCAGTTCTTTCCGCCGCTCGACGAAGCCCTGACGCAATACAGACAGGAGCTGAACGGCGAACGGACCCGCCGGGTCAGGGCCTTGTACGATCCGCCGGAAAGCCCGTTCCGGTTTCAGCGGTGGTTCTGGTGGAGTATTGCCGCTTCGATTATTCTGCTGGCAACCGGAGGCGGACTGATCTATCAGGATCAGTGGCGCTACAGTACCTACCGCACCGGATTCAGTGAAACCGCCACGCACCGGCTGCCTGACGGCTCAACCGTAACGCTGAATGCCAATTCGGTACTACAGGTGCCGCGTTTTGGCTTCGCTGAGGGCCGCCGGCTGGTCAGACTGACGGGCGAAGCGGTGTTCAAGGTGGCTCACCTGCCTGATCACCAGCGGTTTGTGGTAGACATGGGACGCGGTGTGCAGATCGAAGTGCTCGGAACCGAATTCGTGGCTTACGCCCGTAACCGCGGACAGCACGTATTCCTCCATAAAGGAAGCATTAAACTGGACTTGCCACAGGGGAAACAGCTCTACATGAAGCCTGGTAACCTCTTTACGGTCGATGCGGACGGTCACGGTAAGCTGACGGAAACCGCACCGGCACAGTCGTATCTCGCCTGGCAGGATCACTGGTTCCATTTCGACAATACATCCTTGTCGGAAGTGGTGCAGCAGATTGATGAGGTATTTGGTGTTCAGGTGGTCATTCCTGACTCCGGACTGGCCCGGCGGCGTATTGCCGGCAATTTCAAGGCAACAAAGGCTGATCAGCTGTTGCAGAGCTTATCGGAATTACTCAATGTGAAAATTACGAGAACCAACGACCATATCGAATTACGAACACTTACCCTTTAATTTAACTTCTCCTATGCACCAACCTTTCTTACCAGGGACCTTTTTGGTTCTACTGGGGCTTTCCTGCTGCCATACGAGTATGGCACAGCGGGTAGTACTGGCCCGGCAGCAGGCCAAACCCGTGGCACTGATACAGTCGTCCGGTACGTCGGCGCGGCAGTTGAAAGATGTGCTGACCGACCTGAGCCGGCAACATCGTGTGAGTATTCTGTTTGAAGAAACGACCGTTCAGGGGCTTACCGTTCCGGGGCAATCGCTGACGGCTACCGGTAAATTATCCCGCCGGCTGGCCAGTCTGGTTGAGCCGTACGGCCTGCAGGTAAAGCAGGTAAGCGACCAGACGTTCCTGGTTTTCCGCAAACAAACGAAGGCCGCACCCGTGGCTGGCCTGGCCAATACCCTCCCGGCACCGCTGACGACCGAACCGGCGCCGGCGGGCAGCACCTTGACCATGAATTCGCTGGCTATGCGTTCGCCGGATGTTGCGTCGGCGGCGGATATTCAGGTGACGGGTACGGTAACCGACGAAAAAGGCGACGGCCTGCCGGGCGTTAACGTAGTGATCAAAGGCACAACCAAAGGGGTGACGACCGATGCTACCGGCGCGTTCCGGATGAGTGTACCGGACCAGAATGCGATTCTGGTGTTCAGCTTTGTGGGCTACACGTCGAAAGAGGTGGTTGTTGGTGCGAATGCGCGGATTGCCGTAACGCTCGTGGCTGACAATCAGACACTCGAAGAGGTTGTGGTGGTAGGGTACGGTACGCAGTCGCGGGGAACGGTGACCGGTGCGGTCGGCAATGTAAAAGCCGATGACATTATCCGGACACCGGCTGCAACTACATCGGGTGCGCTGGTCGGCCGGGTGCAGGGGATTACTGCCCGTCAGGCCGATGCGCGTCCGGGCGGGTCAACCAGTATCCAGATCCGGAACATGGGTACACCGCTGTTCGTTATCGACGGTATTACAGCCGATGCAGGGCAGTTTAACAACCTCGGGATCAATGATATTGAAAGTATTTCGATTCTGAAAGATGCGTCGGCGGCGATCTACGGACTTCGGGCGGCCAACGGGGTTGTGCTTGTAACAACCAAAAAAGGTAAGGCCGGTCAGAAAACGTCGATCAACCTGTCGGGCTATTACGGCTTACAGAACTTTACCCGCTATCCGCGCCCGGCCAATGCCTACCAGCACGTGCGGGCGCTGGTCGAATCGGATCAGAACCGGGGCATTACGCCGACCATCACGCCGGAAGAGCTGGCAAAGTGGCAGGCCAATACCGAAAAAGGCTTCCAGAGCTTTGACTATTACGACATGGTTATGCGGCCGAACGTACCGCAGTATTACCTGAACGCCAGTGCGTCGGGTGGTTCGGAGAGTGTAAACTACTATTTCTCGGTGAGCCACCTGAATCAGGACGCTTTGATCCGCGACTATAACTTTAACCGGACCAACTTCCAGGCAAACATTGATGCCGGTCTGTCGAAACGCCTGCGGGTCGGTACTCAGATCAGCGGTCGTCTGGAAGATCGTTTTCAGGTCGGGGTGCCGGGCCTTGACGATTACTTCAACCCGTTCCTGAGTATTTTCTCAATGTGGCCGACGGAGCGCCCGTATGCCAACGATAACCCGAAATACATCAACCAGACCCACAACGTAAACGTAAACCCTGCGACTTACAAGAAGGAAGTAACGGGCTATATCGACGAAATCTGGCGGGCGGCCAAGGGCAACTTCTACGCCCAGTATGACTTCGATTTCGGGCTGAGCGCCAAGGCGACGTATTCGTATAACTTCACCAACTTCGATTTCGACGGGTTCGAATACACCTACAACGCCTATACCTACGACGCCAAAAACGATGCCTACAACCTGGTGCCGGGCGGTGGTAACCAGAACCCGTGGCGCGAACGCCGGAAGCGGAACGTCTCCGACCGCTTTGCCCAGTTGCAGCTGAGTTATAACAAGCAGTTTGGCGTACATGGTATCTCGGCAGTAGCCGCTTACGAACGTACCGACTCGGACAACAAATACCTGGTGGTCCACACGGTGCCGCCGAACAACTACATTCCGCTGATGTCGTTCGCCAACCAGGACTTGCTGATCGACGAATGGAACGTGCAGGCGCGGGCGGGCTATATCGGCCGGGTAAATTATAACTACAAGCAGCGCTATCTGCTTGAGGTACTGGGTCGTTATGACGGATCGTTCCTGTTTGCGCCGGGCAAACGCTACGGCTTCTTCCCGGGCGTGTCGGCGGGATGGCGGATTACTGAAGAGCCGTTTATGCAGGGCCGCACCAAGGTGCTGAACGAACTGAAGCTCCGGGCCTCGTACGGCAAAACGGGTAGTGACCTGATCAACGACGGCTTTATTGTGGCACCGTTCAGCTACCTGCCGGGCTACAACTTCCTGCAAGGCAGCGCCATTTTCAACGGGAACTACGTCATTGGGGTACGGCCGCGCGGTCTGCCGATCACAACCCTGTCGTGGGTGACCAACATTTCGTCGAACATCGGGGTTGATTTTGCCTTGCTGAATTCAAAACTGTCGGGTCAGTTTGACCTGTTTGAGCGCCGCCGGACCGGTCTGCCGGCCGCCCGGTATGACGTGCTGCTGCCTAGTGAAGTAGGCTACACGCTGCCGAACGAAAACCTTAACTCGGACGCACACCGTGGTCTGGAAGGGGTACTGACCTACCGCAGCAAAGTCCGCGACATTGATTTCTCGGTAAGCGGTAACGCCACGATCTCCAGGCTGCGTAACCTCAGCCAGTACAAGCCACGCTTCGGCAACGCATGGGACGAATACCGGAACTCCGCCGTTGACCGGTGGGCAAGCGTGAACTGGGGCTATCAGGTGATCGGCCGCTTCAAGTCGCAGGAAGAGATTGATAACTACGATATTAACAACGACGGACAGGGCAACCGGACCCAGCTGCCGGGCGACTTTATCTACAAGGACGTGAACGGCGACGGCATCATCAACGGCCTCGACGAGCGGCCAATCGGTTATGCCGAAGGTGCCAACCCGTACCTGAGCTTCGGCGGCAGCTTAAACTTTGGCTACAAAGGCTTTACGCTCCAGGTCGACTTTGCGGGCGCTTCCCTGCAATCGTTCCGCCGCGAAGTGGAAATGAAGATTCCGTTCCAGAACAACGGTACATCGCCGAACTACATGTTTGAAGATCGCTGGCACCGCGCCGATCCGTACAATGCCGACAGCCCGTGGGTGGAAGGCACGTATCCGGCCATCCGGAAAGACAATACCAGCCACGTGAATTTCAGCCGTCGTAGTGATTTCTGGACAACCAACGTACGCTATGTGCGGCTCCGTAACCTCGAACTGGGCTACAACCTGCCGGTTGTCTTCACGCGTAAGTTCGGTGTCAACCAGATGAAAGTCTATGTGAATGCGACCAACCTGTTTTCATTCGACAACGTGAAATCGCTCGGCATCGACCCTGAAATTTCGTCGAACGGTGCATTGGTGTATCCGCAGCAGCGGCTGTTTAACACCGGTTTCAACCTGACATTCTAAACGATTCCGGAACGATGAACGTGAAAGGCCCTTTATTCTCCATGAAAAAATTTCAGAAATTACTCATCATAGCGGCCCTGGCCGCACCCGTAACGGCTTGTAAGGAGGAGTGGCTCGAACGGCAGCCGCCGAACATTATCCTTGAAGAACAAGTCTGGAACGATCCGAACATGATCACCGGTTTGCTGGCCAACTACTACGACCGGCTACCGGCCCACTCGCAGATTGATGTGGGTTGGGCGGAGTTCGCGGCCTACGACGAAGCCATGTGGTCGGGGAACGACGATGCGCGGAACAACATTGTTTCGTATCCGTTTGACCGCTGGCGGTTGTGGGACTACGGCCTGATCCGCGACATTAACCTGGCGCTTGAAAGCATCGAGAAATACGGCACCACGCTGACTGCCAGCCAGAAAACGCTGTTTTCGGCCGAGCTACGCTTCCTGCGGGCGTATCAGTATTTCGAGCTGGTGAAGCGGATGGGAGGCGTGCCGCTCATTACGAAGCAGCTGATTTACGACTTCAGCGGCGACCCGACCCCGTTGCAGCAGCCACGGGCGAAAGAGGAAGCGGTATATGACTTCATTGCCAGCGAACTCGATGCGATCAAGGAGCAGCTGGGCAATGCCGGCAGCAACACGCGGGCGAATAAGTTTACCGCGCTGGCGCTGAAAAGCCGGGCGATGCTCTATGCGGCGTCGATTGCCAAATACAACAACCGGATGGGTGCTCCGATTACGACCCCCGGCGGTGAAGTTGGTATTCCGGCAGCACGGGCAACCGATTACTACACCAAGTCGCTGGCGGCCTCGAAGGAGATCATCACCACCGGCAACTACTCGCTGTACCGCGTGAACCCGAACGCCGGCGAAAACTTCTTCGAGGCGATCACCAAGAAGATCAACAACGCAGAGGTGATCATGGCCAAGGACTTTCTGACGGCCAAGGACAAGCGCCACGGCTTCAGTTACGACAACATTGCCCGGAACATCCGCGAGGATAACCTGAGCTCCTCGAACGTTACGCCGACGCTGAACCTGGTGGAAGCTTACGAATACCTCGACGGTACGGCCGGTACCCTCAAAACCCGGACGGCCGACGACAAGGATTTTATCTATTACGACAAACTGAGCGATGTATTTGCCAATAAGGATGCCCGGCTGTATGGCACGGTCATTTATCCGGGCACGTCGTTTAAGGGTGCGGAAGTGCAGATTCAGGCGGGTGTTATGGTCTGGAATGCAGCCAGTAACAGCTATCAGACCATCGAGTCGAATGTGCTGGGATCGACCTACACCGACGGCAGACTGCTGACGGGTGCGTCGGGGCCGCAGCGGTCACAGACCGAAGTGTCCAACACCGGCTTTTACCTGCGGAAATACATTGATCCGGCGCCGTTGTCGAGCACACGGGGTATCCGTAGCGACATGTGGTGGGTGCGTTTCCGGTTGGGTGAGGTACTGCTGAATGCCGGTGAAGCTGCCTTCGAACTGGGGCAGACGGCCGAGGCGCTGACCTACATCAACCGGGTCCGCGAGCGCGCCGGTTTCGGTCCCAACAGCCTGACTGCGCTTACCTTAGCGCGGATTCAGAACGAGCGGCGCGTCGAGCTGGCTTTTGAAGATCACCGCGTATGGGATCTGATGCGCTGGCGGATTGCCCACGAGGTCTGGAACGGCAGCCCGACCAACCCCGATGCGGTGATGTCGGCGCTGTATCCGTACCGCATTGTCCGCCCCGGCGATGCCCGCGACGGGAAGTATGTCTTCGTGAAACTGACCGCTCCGCGCTTCCGGGCACCGCGGTTGTTCCAGATGGGCAACTACTACTCGTCGATCGACCAGGCGGTGATCAACAACAACCCTAAAATTGTCAGAAACCCATTCCACTGATCCAGTTATGAAATTCCAGCACTTGATTTTCCCGGCACTGATGGCGCTTGCGGGCCTGCTGACGGGGTGTGAAAAAGATAACTATGCCGAACCGAAGGCCACCATCAATGGTCGTGTGGTGTACCAGAGCCAACCCATAGGCGTACGCTCAAACGGGGTGCAGCTCGAATTATGGCAGCGGGGCTACCAGCTGTTTACCAAAATTCCGGTCTATGTCGATCAGGACGGGTCGTTTTCGGCCACCGTTTTCGACGGCAATTACAAACTGGTGCGGCTGCGCGGCAACGGCCCGTGGGTTGACAACACGGATACCATTGACGTACAGGTCCGTGGCTCAGCGACGATTGACGTACCGGTACAGCCGTATTTCACCGTGGGCAACGAGAAGTTCCAGAAAGCCGGTACCGCCATTACCTCCACCTGCAAAATCAACCAGGTGCTGACGACACGGGCCATTGAGCGGGTAACGCTGTATGTGGGGTCAACCCAGTTCGTGGATATTAACAACAACGCGGGCAACGTCAGCAAAACCGGCGCCGACCTGGCTGATCTGTCAAAGGAGCTGAGCTTTACGATGAACATCCCGTCGTCGGTGGCCAGCAAATCGGTTGTATACGGCCGGATCGGCGTGAAGACCGTCGGCGTTGCCGAAATGCTGTATTCACCTGTACAGAAAATACAGTTGAAATAAAGACCTAATTGGAGTAGATTAGAAGATGATTGTGTAACCCCTCGCCGGTTTCAGGTGAGGGGTTATTTGTTCCCGAACACAACAAGATGCGTATCACTGCTACCTTACTAATCCTTCTGAGCGTCGGGGCATTTGCCGGTGCCCAGACCGTACCGGCGCGGATTCCAATCCACGATCCCGTCATGATCCGGCAGGACAGTACCTACTATGCCTTTGCCACGGGGCGGGGTATTTCGGTCTGGTCGTCGCGCGACCGGCTAACGTGGAAAGCCGAAAAACCGGTATTCAGTACACCGCCGGAGTGGGCCGTCAAGGCCGTGCCTGGCTATCGGGGGCATACGTGGGCACCCGACATTTCGTTTCATAACGGCCTGTATTACCTCTATTATTCCGTGTCAGCGTTCGGGAAAAACACGTCGTGTATCGGTGTGGCCACCAACAGGACGCTGAATCCGGCAGATCCGGCGTTTGGCTGGCAGGACCACGGCATGGTGGTACAGTCGGTACCGGGGCGTGATAACTGGAATGCCATCGACCCCAACCTGATTGTGGATCAGGACGGTACGCCGTGGCTGGCCTTCGGCTCGTTCTGGGACGGGATCAAACTGGTCCGGCTCCGCGATGACCGGAAAGCCGTTGCCGAACCGCAGCAGTGGGTGACGCTCGCCAGCCGTAAACGCAGCAACGGCGCCGACGATACGCAGGCCGGTGACGGAGCGATAGAAGCGCCGTTTATCTTCCGCAAAAACAACTACTATTACCTGTTTGTCTCCGTTGACTATTGCTGCAAGGGGCCGCAGAGCACCTACAAAATGATGGTCGGCCGGGCCGACAAGGTCACGGGGCCGTATGTCGATAAAACCGGCAGAAAGCTGGTGCTGGGCGGCGGATCGTTGCTACTGGAGGGAGACCCGAACTGGTATGGTGTAGGCCATAACGCTGTCTATACCTTCGACGGCGCGGATTTCCTCGTCTACCACGGCTACGACGCGGCCGACAACGGCAAATCGAAGCTGCTGATCCGGCCGCTCGACTGGGATGCAGAGGGCTGGCCGGTGGTGAAATAGACATTATTCTCCGGACACTGAACAGTATCCGGAGAATGATTCAGCGATTACTGGCAGGCTGTACCACCCACGATAAACGTGCGGGAGTCGGTACTTTCATAGCCGCAGGCGTTGCGGAACGAAGCCGTAAAGGTGCTGGTGACGTGCGGAATCAGTACGTAAAACAGGATCATGCAGATTTAAATGTGGCCCCACAAGCCGCTTTGTCCGGAAATCAACAGGATTTGTCCGGAAATTGACAAGGCAGGAGAGACCAGTTAAGGACCTTTACGCCCCTAACACAGGCTTATATTTCTTATCTATGTCGATCATTACGTACATTTCAGGCTCCTGCCGGGCAGACCGCGTATTACTTTTGCGCATTAGCTGGCTAACCCTGCTTTTCTGGGGATTTTATCAGTCCGGTTACGGACAGACAATCATTCAGGTGACCAATACCGGCGATAGTGGACCCGGTACCCTGCGCCAGGCGCTGGCCGATATTGGCGGCAGCAGCGCACCGGGCACCTTTACCATTACCTTTACGGTGTCGGGTACTATTGCGCTGAACAGTTCACTGGTGGCGCCGGCCGGCAAAGACGTAACCATCACCGGCCCGTCGGCCACCACAACCGCCATTACCCTGAACGGCGGTGGCCCGTCCGGCGATTTTACGATCCTGAGTATACCCGGCTCCGCAACCCTGACGGCCCGTTACCTCAGCTTTGCCAACGGATATACCACCGGAAGTGGCGGAGCAATCAGCCTTGGCGGAGGAACCCTGCGGCTGGCCTACTGTTATTTCCATGACAACAAAGCCAATAATTTCGGCGGGGCATTCTATCAGGCAGCCGGATCGTTTACAATTACCAACAGCACCTTCGCCGGCAATACCGCCATCAGTAACAGCGGGGCGATTCATAAAAGCAGCAGCGAGGGTGGCCTGATCGATAACTGTACTTTTAGCGGCAATACAGCCCGTGCCGGTGGGGCGATTGAGGCGTCAGTCGGTAGCCTGACCATCAGCAACAGTACCTTTACCCAAAACCGGGCTGTAGGCGTGACCACCTCGCCGGGCGATGCGGATGGCGGGGCAATTTATGGCGGTAACGGCGATGCCCGGGTAACGATCAATAACTGCCTGATCGCGGGTAATACCTCATCCGGCGGCGGACAGGATATCCTGAGCGGCTTCAATTCATCGACCGGGTATAACCTGATCGGAAACCCGGCAGGAGCGACGCTGGATGCTGTGACGACGGGCAATGTTACGGGCGTACCGGCATCGGCAGTCCTGAATCCGGTTCTGGCTGCCAACGACGGAATTACCCCCACGCACGCCCTCGTCAGTTCGGGACCGGCCATCAACGCCGGCCCGCCCGCCAGCACTGATCCCGATCAGCGGGGGCTGGCCGTTTTCGATACCCGGCGCGATATTGGCGCCTTTGAATCGCAGGTAACACCGCTGGTTACGACTATCGGAAGTGTCTCGGTCGCCTGTAACGGGTCGGGCGGTTTTTCGCTGACGGTAACGGGCGGTACGGGCAGCGGCTATGCCTACCGGCTGACGGATGCGGGCAATTTTACCGCCCTGGCCGGTGCATCACCCTATACCGTCGCTGTCACGACCGCCGGTTCATACACGGTTACGGTACAGGACGGGGCGGGTAATCTGAGCGTACCCATCCCGCTGACACTGACGGGCCCGCCGGTCATAAACATTGCCGCGACACCGTCACTGTTTATACTACCTGGTCAGAGCACGACGCTGACCGCCTCGGGTGCCGGATCGTACCACTGGTCGACGGGCGACGCTACAGCTGCCATCTCCGTGAGTGTAGCCGGTCCGTATACCGTTACGGGGACTACCGGCAGTTGTTCGGCCGTTGCCGGGGTAACGGTGGTAATTCCTGCCTGTAACACGGTGGTATATGTGACACAGAACGGGGCAGGTGCGCAGAACGGAACTAGCTGGAGTCAGGCCTTCTCCGGCACCGCCCTGCAAACGGCTATTCAGGTTGCGACAGCCTGTGGTGCTCAGGTATGGGTGGCGCAGGGGCTGTATAAACCGACCGTCTACACCGGCCCTGACAGCCGGACGGTTAGTTTTGTCATGGCTAAGGATGTGGCGATATACGGGGGCTTTACGGGCAGCGAAACGACCCTTAGCGGCCGGCCGGTGCAGAACCCGATGGTAGGGCAGTTCAGTAGCAGTACATTGTCCGGCGACATCGGGATTGCTGACAATCAAACCGATAACAGCTTCCATGTACTCAGCAGCCCTGAAGGCTTAACTACTACCGCCGTACTGGATGGCTTTGTTATAACCGCTGGTAATGCAAATGGAGATAACTATACTGGTGCTGGCGGAGGGATGTTCATTGAAGATAGCAGCCCGACGGTACAAAACTGTTTATTCATGCAGAATACGGCAAAGGTGGGAGGGGCTGTTTATACTCCTTCTACCAGCAATAAACCAGTCCTGATGAACTGTGCATTTTTACATAACTCGGCCGGAAGTGGCGGTGCGATAGTAATGGCCAATGGTTCTACCGGCAAGATGATTGTGAGCGGCTGCCGGTTTGAGTACAATTCAGCCTCTAGTATAGGGGGAGCGATCTCTACTAACGGCTATATAGCACTGTCCGACTGTGTGTTTCAGTATAATACGGCCGGTACTTCTGGTGGAGCAATAGATGCTTACAGACAGGGAGAATCGTTTACGATGATCCGTTGTGTGTTCCGCGATAATTCAGCCGCCTTTGACGGTGGAGCAATAAAATTTACTAATTCCGGAGATGTACTGACCGACTGCATATTTCAAGGCAATACCGCCAATCGGGGAGGTGGTATTGCTTTTGCAGGACAAAACCCGAAACTGATTAACTGCCTGTTCCGACAAAATTCGGCAGTCGCCGGCGGCGCTTTTCACTGTAGTTCAGATTCCAGACCAACATTGATAAACTGTTCGGTCTACAGCAATACGGCAACTACCGGTGGAGCCGTATTTGTAGAATCCGGCAGTACAAACTTGGTCAATACGATCTTGTTTGGTAACGGGGGCAGCAATACCCTGTATTCAACAAATAGTGAGGTTTTTACCAATACACTTCGCTACAGCCTGATCGAGCCGGAGGGGCTTACCGCATCGGGGGTAATCAGCGGTCTCGGTACCCTCACCACCAGTACTTCTCCGTTTGTGAGTGGGAGTGACCTGCAGCTTGCAACCGGTTCGGTGGCCATTAACGCCGGCGATATAGCCAGCCTGACAGTAGCGGCCGGCCCTTATTCGGCCACGGCCCTGCCCGCTACCGATCTGGCAGGCGCGCCCCGCATTGTCGGCGGACGGGTGGACATGGGTGCCTATGAGTCGCAGACAACTTCCCTGCCCCTGCCGTGCGGGCTTCCGCCTGCGGCAACCGGCTTCCGGGCAAGCGGGGCCATCGGGCCGGGCAACTGTAGTGTACAACTGCTCGCCACTGCCACCGGCGACCGTTTTGTGATGACCGGTCCGTCGGGGTATGTCTATTCAACCGTTTACCGGAACGCCGGGACGTACTCCGTCACCGGGCTCAATGTGCGGCAGCCGGGAGTGTATACCCTGACCGTGTACAGCGGCAGTTGTACCGCAACCTTTACCACTGAGGTGTCCGGTACAGCCTGCCGGTAGGGCAGGAGTCAACCGGTTACAGCGGCGGATTAACTTTTTTGTGCATCAGGGTCAATCCGGGTAAATGATTTTATCGTACTTTGCCAGAACCGGTAACGTAAGATAGGATCGTTTACCCGGTTGCCTGACTGTATGCGGAGTAATGTCTGTTTGATCCTGTTTTTTTTGCTGGCATGTGGTGTGACAACAGCACAGCCGGTTTCCCTGAAACCTGATACGGAAGTCCTCAATCTATGCCCGTCGGTATCGGTCTTTGCCGATCCGGCAGGGACGCTTTCGTTTGAGCAGGTCCGGCAGCAGACGTTTATACCCCACCGTGAGCAATCGTTTCAGTTTGGTTTTTCAAAACAGATTTTCTGGTTCCGCTTTACACTCGATCCCGGCACCGCACCGGAGGACCGGCAATGGTACCTGCTCTGGAGCGATGGCCTGCGCGATCACATTGACCTCTACGTTCCGCAGACAGACAGCACCTGGGCCCTGTTAAAAGGGGGATTGAAGACGCCGGCCGACCAGAAAGCCTATAAGGGGCTGTTTCCGGCGTATTCGCTCGGTGCGGTGACCCGTCCGCAGACGTATTACCTGCGCCTCGAAGCCAGCGAATCCATCAACGGACAGCTGACCCTCATGACCTATCAGGCCTACATCGACAGCCTGCCGGGGAGCCTGGCCATGGTGTGGCTGGTTATCGGGATTCAGCTGCTGCGGGTTTTTTACAATGTTATTCTGGCGCGGTATGTTCAGGACAGCTCTTTCCGGTGGTATGTTTTTCATACGGTGATTGTAACGGCCTCGGTACTCGGGTCATTCGGGGTAACGGGTAATCTGCTGAGCGCGTACCCTGCCGTGGCCAGTTTCTTCAACGTGGCGTTTTTCGAGCTGATGCCCG
Organism: Arsenicibacter sp. R0_47; assembly: GCF_057652235.1. Classification (NCBI taxonomy): domain Bacteria; kingdom Pseudomonadati; phylum Bacteroidota; class Cytophagia; order Cytophagales; family Spirosomataceae; genus Arsenicibacter; species Arsenicibacter sp. R0_47. The sequence goes on from NZ_JBYFCJ010000002.1 coordinate 415,281, forward strand.
CTACATACACGCTGTTTATTTATTCGCTGCTGTCGGTACGGAGGCATTACCCGGCCCTGCGTCCGGTCTTTTTCGGCATCGTGGCCGTCAGCGTGTTGCAACTGACCCTGCATGCATTCGTACCGAGGATGTACCTGCTGCAGGGGAACAATTACCTGTTTCTGTTTACCGAAGTCTTCCTGATTGCCATCTGCTGCCATGCCCTGTTGCGGCGGGTGCCGATGAACACATACCTGCTCATACCGTGTTTTATTACCCTTGTGCCGTTTATTTTCCTGAACCTGCGGTCGCTGGGTATCATTGACTATGACTGGATTTACCCCGTGATTTATGCGACCAACTTCCTCGAAATTGTGGCGCTGGCGCTGGTGCTGGGAAAAATCATTGAGGGGGCCGAACAAAAACGGCTCGCAACGGAAAAGGCACTCTTTACGGAGAAAGTCGAAGCCGAAAAACTGGTTGAGCTGGATGCGCTCAAAACCCGCTTCTTTACCAATATTTCCCATGAATTCCGCACCCCGCTGACGCTGCTCATCGGGCCGCTCAATGATCTGGTGAAGCGCTTCCCCGCCGAGGAGCTGTACCGGATCATGTACCGGAATGCCACCCGGTTGCAGACATTGATTAATCAGTTGCTGGACCTGGCCAAACTTGATAACGGGCAGCTGCAGCCCGATCTGCGGCCGGGCAATCTGGTAGCTGAGTTCCGGATGTGGGTGCTCTCTTTTGAGTCGCTGGCCGTCAGCCGCCGGATTGAGCTGTCGCTGAACCAGAGCCATCCGGAAGTTATGGCTGAGTATGACGCGGATAAACTGGAGAAAGTGACAAACAACCTCGTCGCCAATGCGCTGAAATTTACGCAGGCCGGCGGATCAGTGGCTGTGACGGTGACCTACAGTGAAGCGGGCTTACTGCTCACCGTGGCGGATACCGGTCCGGGCATTGCGCCGGAACATCTGCCGTTTATCTTCGACCGGTTTTACCAGGTTGATGCCAGTCAGCGGCGTGGCTACGAAGGAACGGGTGTCGGGCTGGCGCTGGTGCGGGAACTGGTACGGCTGCTCGGCGGCAGCATTACGGCCGATAGCCGGTTGGGCGTCGGGACAACCTTTACCGTTAGTCTGTCGCTGCGGGCTTTGTCCGGTCCGGGTACAGTGACCGGTCCCGCCGACACAGGGTTGCCGGTGCAGCCGGTTCCGGCGGCGACCGGCGAGCTGGCAGCGCCCCTGCCGGAAGCAGACGAAGCCACCGGCCGGCCCGTGGTGCTTATCGTGGAGGACAACGACGACCTCCGTGTCTATGTACGGTCGATCCTGAGCCCGCACTACCGGATTGTGGAAGCGACCGACGGGCAGAAGGGGCTTGACCTGGCCCGGCAGACGGTGCCTGACCTGATCGTTACCGATGTGATGATGCCGGAACTCGACGGGATGACCTTGTGCCGGTACCTGCGGCAGGAGCAGGCAACCAGCCACATACCTGTAGTGATGCTGACCGCCCGGGCCGCCCTCGATGACCGGTTGCAGGGGCTCGGAACCGGCGCTGATGATTACCTGACCAAGCCGTTTGTAGCGCAGGAATTACTGATCAGGGTGCAGAATCTGCTGGCCCGGCAACAGATTATCCGCGCCTACTTCCGCGGGCAGGTGCTCCGGCCGGCGGGCGAAATGACTGTTGCGGCTCCGGAACCTGTTTTTACCGTGCAGCAACAGGCGTTTGTTGATGAGCTATACCGGCAGATTGACCGGCAGCTCGACAATACAGAGTTTGACGTGGAGCAACTGGCAACGTCGCTGGCCATGAGCAGCCGCACCCTGACGCGCAAATTGAATGCCTTGCTGAATATGACCGCCGGGGAGGTAATTCGTACCTACCGCCTCCGCCGTGCTGCGGAATGGCTGCAGGCGGGACTGAGTCCGAGCGAAACGGCCTACCGGGCGGGATTCGACAACCTGTCCTATTTCAGCCGTGTATTCCGGGAATATTCCGGACTGACGCCTTCGGACTATGTCCGGCAGCAGAAAGAAGCGTCCGGTCAGGAAGATTTACGCAGCTAAGCGGATTATGTCCGGAAATCAACAGGATTTGTCCGGAAATTGACAATCGGCCGGTTGCCGGTCAGCTAGTTTTGGTCTACACAAACCAGCTGACCATTATGAAAAGTCATTATTTCCTGCTTGCCTGCCTGCTGTCCTTTGCGGGTTACCCGGCATTTGCCCAGTCGTCCGTTTCGCCTGAATCCGATGCTACCGGAGAGGTGGTAGCCAGTGTTGCCACCGCTGAGCCGGTGGGACCGGCTGGGGGCCATTATGATCCGCTGCTGTCGTTCCGCAACGCGCTGCTGCGCGAAGTCAGATACCCCGAACCGGCCTTACAGCTGGGGCACGAAGGCACGGTATTGATCCGCGTCTACCAGCGCAGTGACGGCTACGTCGCGGCTGTGCGTATCACCAAATCAGCAGGGCGGCTGCTGGATGCGGCCGTTTTAGCCGCGGCCGAAAAAATTCTGCAACGACAACCACCCGCGCGGACGGAGGAGGCTTCTGCCCGTAAAATGGACTTTCCGGTGGTTTTCCGGCCGTAGGGCAAGTGGCACGGACCAGTCCGAAATACAATGCATTTTCACCTACGGATCGAATCAATTTACCTACGGATTTTTCAAAAAAAGGCCTCATCCGGAATATTTTTTTTTACCGCTAGCGTCAGGGCACTGACAAAAAAATGGTTTCTGTTTTTATTGTAATAAGTATATTAATACTGCGTAAAGTTATAATAAAGTTAAGGTTTGTCCGGAAATCAACAGGATTTGTCTGAAAAATGACAATCCGGCGGGAAGCGCTTAGTGATCTTTGTGGTGGCAGGATAGTAACCGCTGTCAGGTAAAACGGATGCATCCTGTATGCATCAGGGTACCCACTGATCAACGGGACTTTTGCCGTGCCGGCCGACTAACCTTTAGAAATTTATGCGCGATTTTTTCTCAACATTGAGGCCTGTTGCCTCTCAAAACAAACAGTTTTGTGGTATACGAATACTAATTCCTTTACTCATTCTGTTTTTTTGCGGACTGGCTTTGCCGGGCTACGGGCAAACCACCATTGCTGTCACCAGTACCGACGATAGTGGCCCCGGCACTCTGCGCGAGGCCATCACCACGGCCAACGGCAACACGGCCCTCACCTACCTGATTACCCTCCCCGCCAATCAGACGATTACACTTACATCCGCCCTGCCCGACATCACGTTTAGCGGTACGATTGCGGGGGGAAGTACGCTCTGCCCCGCCACGAGTGTAGGCGGCAGTACCATTGCCCGCGATCCAGGGGCGGGTGAGTTTAGACTGCTAAATCTAGCCGGAACCAATAGAACGTGGTTAGTGACCGATATTCGTTTTCTGAATGGGCTTCTGACAACAACTAATAATAACGGCGGGGCTATTCAGGTTCAATTTCCTGGCACGGGAAATAACGTATCGATTAATCGGTGTGTTTTTAGTGGTAATCGGGCATCTGCCGGGGGGGCTATTGCCGTAAATACGCTGCAACGTAGTGCCCGTATAGCCGACTGCTATTTCGATGGAAACAGGGCGGTATTAGGAGCTAGCGCCTTATTTATAAATTCGAATAACACCGATTTTTCGGTTAGTATTGAGCGAACTATGTTCCGAACAATCAGTGCCGAATTCTCGGTTGTGCGGATCAATTCGGGTAACGGGGCACTTCTCCAGAACTGTACATTTGGTGGAACGGGTTCCGTTTCGGAAGTACTGACTTTCAGTGGCCCTCGCTCGTTTACGGTTCAACACTCCACCTTTGGGTCACCAACCAGCAAGCATATTAACGGACAGTATACTGACGATAACATTACCATTTTACTGCAGAACAACGCCTTTAATCTAGCTTCGGGGGGAGCTAACGTTCTGAATACGGAAGGGGCTGGAACCGGGTCAACTACTTTTACTTCACTGGGTGGTAATGTATTTGCCAATGACATTACGGCTAACCTCACCCTGCTGGCATCCGACCGCGACAACGTCGGTACGGCGGGGCTGGGTCTTGGTTCGCTGACCACCGTTGCGGGCGAGTGTATCCCCGTTATCCCACTGGGTTGTTTTAGTCAGGCCATTGATGCGGCCGTGAGCAGCACACTAACCACCGATGCGCTGGGGACAGCACAGATCGGAGCTGCACGCGATGCCGGGGCGTATGAGAGTTCAAACGCGGCTTCGGTTACCTTCACCGTAGCCAGTTCCGCTGCTGTCTGTATGGGCAGTATGGCTACACTCACCGCCAGCGGTTGCACGGGTGGCACGGTAGCCTGGCCCGGGGCGATAACCGGCAATACCTATTCCACCAGCGTTGCTGGTACCTACACCGCCACCTGTACCATTGGCACTTGTACGACTACCGCCACCGGTACCGTTGCCAATAGCCCGATGAGTTACACCGTTACCAGTCTGGCCTATACGGGCCCGGGGTCGCTCCGGCAGGTCTTCACCGATATTGGGGCCAGTACGTGTACCGGTCAGTTTACCATCACGTTCGGCGTGTCGGGAACGGTCAACTTTGGTAATGGGCTAACGGCACCGAATAAAAATATACTCTTGCTGGGTTATTCGACAACCAGTACGGATGTGGTACTCCGGGGTGGTGGACCGTCCAGCAATTATCGTCTTCTGACGGTGCCGGCTTCGTCTACGGTAACCGTTCGTTACCTGAGTTTTACCAATGCACGGGCGGGTGGTGGCCAGAATGGAGGAGCCATTTCGCAGGATGGGGGTAACCTGTACCTCGACAATTGCTACCTCTACGGCAATACGGCCACTGGCCTCGGAGGAGGCATGTATCATGGCGGAGGCTCGTTTACCATTACCAACACAACCTTTGCGAACAATACGGCTACCAGCAATAGCGGGGCCCTTCATAAAGGCATTACCGACCCCGGCCTGATTGAAAACTGCACGTTCAGTGGAAACGTGGCGCGGGCAGGGGGGGCCATCGAAGCCGCTGTCGGGAGTTTGACCATCAATAACAGTACCTTCACCCTGAACCGGGCCGTTGGCGCTTCGGGTGCTGCCCAGGGCGGGGCTATTTATGGCAGCGGCACCACCCCTGTCGTTATCAATAACTGCCTTATCGCGGGTAACACATCAATAGGGACCAGCCCCGACCTGGTGAGTGGTTTTTCATCGCAGGTGGGCTATAATATTATTGGGAATACATCCGGGGCCGGGCTTGGCAGCATCACCACAGGTAACATTATCGACGGGTCAGCAAGTCGGTATTTATTGGCCGGTTTGGCTAATTACGGCGGCGCCGTACCCACCCATGCACTGTTGCCGGGGAGCGTTGCGATTAATGCGGGGTCGGCTTTGGTGGCACCCGCGCAGGACCAGCGAGGCAACAACCGGGTCGGTACGCCCGACATCGGCGCGTTTGAGTCGCAGGGGTTTGCGCTGACCATACTAAGCGGCAACAACCAAACGACCAGCCCGGGCACGGCGTTCACTAATCCGCTGAGTGTATCCGTGAGCAGTGCCGGCGGGGAACCCGTTACCGGGGGCGTAGTGAGCTTCGTAGCCCCGGCGAGCGGAGCGAGTGCTACCCTGAGCAGTGCTACAGCCACGCTGAGCAGCAGCGGTACGGCCGCCGTGAATGCAACGGCCAACACTACGGCTGGAGGCCCCTATAATGTAGTAGCCTCGGCCGCAGGAACCACCCCTGCTTCGGTTAATTTTGCCCTGTCCAATGTGCTTCCGTGCGTGTATTCGTACACGGCTAATCTCAACAACAGCGGGGCGGGGTCGCTGCGGCAGGTATTGGCCGACATCGGAGCCATCACGGGTTGCCCTAACCAGTTTACAGTTACCTTTGCTACATCGGGTACCGTCAACCTGACCAGCACAATCCCGGCACCCACTAAAGATGTGCTGGTGCTGGGACCGACCACAAGCGCTACATCCGTGGTACTGCGGGGAGGCGGTTTGTCCAGCGACTTCAGCCTGCTGAGCATACCGCCGTCGGCTCAGTTTGAGGCCCGGTATCTGAGTTTCACGAATGCCCGTTCCACCAGCAACGGCGGGGTTATTACGCTCGGCGGGGGCGAGCTACAGTTGGCCTATTGCTATTTCTACAACAATACATCGACCAACTTCGGCGGGGCTGTTGCGCAGAACAGCGGTTCGTTCACCATCACCAACAGTACCTTCGCCTCCAACACGGCTACGAGCAATAGCGGTGCCCTGCACAAAGGGGGCAGCGCCCCCGGCCTGATCGAAAACTGCACGTTCAGTGGCAACGTGGCCCGCGCGGGCGGAGCCATCGAAGCCGCGGTGGGAAGCCTGACAATTAACCACAGTACTTTCACCCGGAATCTGGCTATTGGGAACCCAACCGGTGCCGAAGGAGGAGCTATTTACGGCGGTAATGCAGCTAATGTGGTTACCATTAACAACTGCCTGATTGTGGGTAACACCTCGCTGGGTACCGGGCCTGATCTCGTGAGTGGCTTTGACTCCGACCTCGGCCATAACCTAATTGGAAACACGGCGGGCGGGGCCACCCTCGGCGGCACGATAACCGGAAACCTCACCAATATTTCGGCGAGTAACTACCTGCTGACGGGCTTAGCCAATTACGGCGGGGCCACCCCCACGCATGCCCTCTTGCCGGGGAGCGTTGCCCTCAATGCGGGTTCGGCTTCGGGCGTACCCACGCAGGACCAACGGGGTATTAGCCGGGTGAGCCTACCCGATATCGGCGCGTTTGAGTCGCGGGGTTTTACGGTAAATGTCAGCAGTGGCAATAATCAGACAGCTCTGTTGGGAGCCGCTTTTGCCAATCCGTTGCGAGTGATGGTAGCGGGCAATGACGCAAGCGAGCCTGTAATTGGGGGTGTGGTAACTTTCCAGGCCCCGGTCACCTTACCCAGCGCGAGCCTTTCGGGGTCGAACGTTACCATAACCAGCGGCCTTACGGCGCAGGTTACGGCTCTTGCCAGCACCGGTTCAGGAGCCTATTCCGTTACGGCACTGACAAGAGGAGGAACGATATCTGCACAGTTTTCCTTAACCAATGTCTGCCGCACCATTGTCTACGTAACCGAATCCGGAGCCGGTTTGCAAAACGGTACGAGCTGGACAAACGCTTATCCTGGAACAGCCTTGCAGGAAGCCATCGGGGCAGCCAGCAGTTGTAGCGGGGGGCAGGTTTGGGTTGCGCGTGGCACCTACAGACCTACTACAGGTAATGAACGTGAGGCAACTTTCCGGATGGACGATAACGTCGCCATTTACGGGGGATTTGTGGGTGACGAGACGGCCCTCAGTAACCGTCCAGGGGTGAATCCACTTATGGGACAACCCTCCAGCAGTACACTGTCGGGCAATATAGGCTCCGGACGCCGAAGTTATCACGTTATCCAGAATTTACCTGGGTTGACCAATACCGCTATTCTGGATGGGTTTGTGGTCACGCGCGGAAGTGCCACGGATATTGGTCAACTGAGAGATCAGGGAGGAGCGATCCTGAATGATGGCAGTAGTCCAACGATCCGGAATTGTGTCTTTACGGATAATCAGGCTACTTATGGGGGAGCGATGTTTAACCGGGGCGACGGTAGTACCACCAGCAGTCCGGTGATTGTCAACTGTCTGTTTGAAGGCAACTCAGCAACCATACGGGGTGGGGCCGTTGAAAACAGTGGGCAGACTGGCGGTAGCAACGCATCGTCCTTTACGCGGGTTCTTTTCCGGGGTAACACGGCTACTTTCGGTGCGGCTGTTTCCAACGCTGGTGCGGGCGGTAACTGTAGTCCTGTCTTTGTCAACGTTAGCTTTCAGAATCAGTCGGGCCTGTTTGGTACCGTTATGTACAACAATGCATCTAACGGAGTCTGTAATCCAACGTTCACGAATGTCAGTTTTCAGGGGAATCAGGCTACTAATGCCGGTGACCTTTTTTACAATGCGGCCACCGTTGGCACCAGCAACCTTACACTCACCAATTGTGTGTTGTTTGGCAATGGCAGCAGCAACGCTTTTTTTAACAGCAATGCAAGCATAACGGCCACTTACAGCCTGTTCGATGCCGCCATTGATCCGGCCACCTATACGGCCACCAATAGCCTGACAACCATCATCTCGCCGTTTGCCAGCACCACCAGCACCGAACTGAGCTCCTGTGCTCCGGCCATTAACGCGGGCAACAACGCGGCTCCGGGTCTGAGTGGGATTAGCACCGATATCGCCGGGGCAAACCGTATTTTCGGCACCACGGTAGACATGGGGGCATATGAATTTACGGGAAGCATTAGTGCACAAACGGCCTTCACCACGCAGCCCGCTACGGGTTCAGGCGTATGTGTAGGAGCAACAGTTACTGCCAGTGTCAGTGTATCGGGCACGGGGCCGTTCAGCTACCAATGGTACCGCGATGGGACGGCTCTGACAGGCATAACCTCGGCCACAACTGCCAGCCTCACGCTCAGCAACGTGACATCCGCCAGCGCGGGCACCTATTCGGTGGTAGTAACAGGAAGTTGTAACAGCGTCACCAGCACGGCCTTTAGCCTGACGGTGAATCCGCCGCCTGCCGCCGGACTACTCAATAACGGGCCACTGACCTGTGCGCAAACGAGCGTAACGCTGACGGCGTCGGGCGGAGTCTCCTATACGTTTGCTAATGCAGGTGGCACCCTTGGCACGCCGGGAGCGAGTACAACCCGGACGGTAAGCAGCCCCGGTGCGTATTCGGTGACGGTAGGGGATAGCAATGGCTGTATTAGTACCACCACCACCACGGTTGGCAGCAATACCGTTGTCCCATCTCTGACCCTGACCGCCGGCAACGCCTGTGCCGGACAGCCGGTGACGCTCACCGCTACGGGCGGATTAAGCAGTTATACCTTTACGGGGCCGGGTGGCCTCATCAGCAGCGGAGCCTTGCGAACGGCCCCGGTTTCCGGCTTAAGCGAGGGGACATACAGTTTTAGCGTTGTTGCCACGAATGCAGCCGGATGTAGCAATACCGCTACCGCAACAGGCGCGGTGATCAGCAATATCATCACGGTGACCAGCACGGCAGACAGTGGCCCCGGCACACTGCGCGAAGCCATTACCACGGCTAACTCAGTAACTGCCTGCGGGCCGTTTCTGATCACACTCCCTGCCAACCAGACCATCGCGCTAACGTCGGCGCTGCCCGATATTACATTCAGCGGCAGCATCGTGGGGGGCAGCACGCTCTGCCCGGCCACGGGTGTAGGCGGCAGCACCATTGCCCGCGATCTGGGGGCAGGCGAGTTTCGATTGCTGAATTTATTGGGCACTAACAAAACGCTGGTAATGGCAGATGTGAGCTTTCTGAACGGAAAACTGACCGCAGGGGGTTCGGTGGGAGGAGCTATTCTGGCTAATGGCTATGCATTGAGCATTGGGCAATGTGTGTTCAGAAATAATCAGGCAATTGGTGGCGGAGCAATCTTAGCCAATCGGTCGGTGGAGATAGATGATAGTTTTTTTGATGACAATATTGCTGATGCAGGCTCAGCATTATCCATCGAAAACGTGGGGCAGGCTGTCCGTATTGAACGAACGAGTTTCCGGCATACTACCAACCCGGGTTTCACAAATTCTTCCCTGCTCAATTTAAATGTAAGGACGGGGTTAGTTCGCAACTGCACTTTTGGCGGGGGAGGCACTTTTTCATCCAGCCAGGCAATTTTTCTGGGAGCCGCATTGTCTATTCCGATGTCAGTAACCTTGGAACACAATACTTTTGCTCTTCGGGGCGTGTCCCTTATCTATGCCAATGCCAGCGGAGCAAACACATCGGTAACGCTGCAAAATAATGTGTTTATAGCCGCATTCAGCACAGCAGTCCTGAATACATTCAACGGCTCCAATACCGCTACCTTTAGCTCGCTGGGCGGCAACGTCTTCGCCAGCAACATAACCAGCAACCTAACCCTGCTGGCATCCGACCGCAACAACGTCGGTGCGTCAGGGCTGAGACTTGGTTCGCTGACAACTGTTGCGGGGGCGTGCATTCCCGTTATACCGTTACTGCCCGGCAGTACGGCCATCAACGCGGGGGTTTCCAGCACCCTCGCGACCGATGCACGGGGGCTGGCGCGGGTCGGCGCACCCGATGCAGGGGCGTTCGAGTCACAAGGATTTGCGCTGGCCATTTCGTCGGGCAACAACCAGTCTGCCAACGTCGGGACAGCCTTTGCTAGTCCATTGCGGGTATCGGTCAGCAGCAGCAATGGCGAACCAGTAAACGGGGGTGTGGTAAGCTTTTCGGCTCCGACATCGGGCGCGGGTGCTACTTTATCGAGTACGACGGCCAACATCAGCAGCGGCATGGCCTCCGTAAATGCTACGGCCAATGCCACGGCGGGCGGGCCATATGCCGTAACGGCCTTGGCCAACGGCACCACACCGGCTTCGGTGCAGTTTGATCTGGTCAATACCATGCTGAATCCAGCTATTACCGGCCTTGCGGCTTCGCCGGGAACCGCTACGTCCGGGAACCCGGTCACGTTTACGGCCACCGTAGGCAATGTATCAGGGGCGTATTCGTTTACCCTCACTGACGGAGCGGCCACAACGACCGGAACCAAAACGGGGGCAGCATTCAGCCAAACCTGGACTGCCGATTGCGCGGGCGTACAGGACTTTACCCTGACGATAGCACAAAGTGGCAACTCAGCTACTGCCACTGCCCCGCTCACCGTTTCGGCCCACCCCGACTATGCCGCTTTGGTTGATCTTTACAACAGCACTAATGGACCGGGCTGGACCAATAAAACAGGCTGGTTACAGAACTGCGCGCCCTGCATGGGTAACGGGGGTAACCCCTGGTATGGGCTGGTTTGTCAGGGTAATCGCGTGGTGATTGTCGGGCTGACTAACAATGGCCTTGCCGGTACTATCCCGACCAGTATCAGCGGTTTAACCAACATGCAACGGCTTTCTCTGGACAATAACGCGCTGACGGGCAACATTCCGGCCAGCCTGACTGCTCTGAATCTGACGCTTCTTTATCTCAACAACAACACGCTCAGCGGCCCCATCCCAACGGGTATCGGTTCGATGACGAACCTGCAAAGGCTGTATCTGAATTCGAACACCTTAACCGGAAGCATCCCAACGGGTATCGGTTCGCTTTCCGCTTTACAGGAATTGTATCTGAACGACAATACGCTGACAGGGAGTATTCCGGCCGGACTCGGTTCCCTTACGGCCCTTACCCAACTGTATTTACGTAATAATCAACTCAGTGGCTGCTACCCGACCAGTCTGACAACCTTGTGCAGTGTATCGCTGAAAGACTTTCAGGGTAATGCCGGTCTGCCTGGTTTGGGTAGTGCGGCCAGTTTATCGGCCTTCTGTGCCAGTGGCGCGGGCAGCGATGCTTTCGTGGCCTCGGCAACGGCGAGCGAAACGGCCGTTTGTGTGGGTAACGCGGTCAGTCTGAGCGTAAACGGCGGAAGCACGGCTACGTTTAGCTGGCTGGCTCCGGCGGGTGTTACCCTCGGCATGCCAGCTACCACATCGTCCATTTCGGCCACAGCCACCACGTCCGGCGTAAAAACGTTTACGGTCACGGTGAGTTTCGGGACGTCCTGTAGCACCACCACCACGGTAAGTGTTTCGGTCAATGCGTTACCTACGGCAAGCATCGCACCGCTCTCGGCTACCCTTACCTGCGCTCAACCCAGCCTGACCCTGACGGCCACCTCATCTGAAACAGCCCTCCGCTGGTCAACCGGGGCAACATCGTCCACGCTGCTGGTTACCAGTGCCGGGGCCTACGCCGTTACGGCTACGACGCCTGGTGGTTGTACGGTGGCAAGCAACATTGTTGTGGTGGAAAGTAACACGGCGCTGTCGGGCTTCGGCATTACGGCATCGGGTTCGGTTTGTGCCGGAAACCCGGTTGTCTTCACCGCCAGCGGTTGCACAGGTGGTACCGTCAACTGGCCGGGAGGTAGTATTGGTAATACCTACTCCACCACTGTTGCCGGCACCTATACGGCTACCTGCACTATTGGCAGCTGCTCAACAACGGCCAGTGGTACGGCTACGATTGGTGCCAATCCAACCCCAATGCTGACGGCGAGCGGAGGCGGCACACTCACCTGCGCCCAAACATCGCTGACGCTCACAGCCACGTCAGGCTTGACGAACTATTCGTTCAGCACCGGCCAGAGTGGAAGCAGCAACCTGCTGACGGTGACGAGTGCCGGGACCTATTCGGTGGTAGTCACAGGGGCTAA
>NZ_JBYFCJ010000002.1:427662-434556 GCF_057652235.1 Arsenicibacter sp. R0_47
GTAGCCCAAAGCGGAAATTCGGCGACGGTGAATGCGGCAGGGGCTTATTCGGTGGTGATTACCGGCAGCAACGGCTGCACGACTTCGGCGGCAACGACGGTATACAGGAACACGACTCCGCCAAGTCTGAGCATCACCCCATCGTTGGTGACGCTGACGTGTGCCAGTCCATCGGCGGTTTTATCGGTGGTCGGAACGGGTGATGCACGATGGTCAACGGGAGAAGTAAGTGCCGCCATTTCGGTATCGGTAGCCAATACCTACTCCGTGACACTAACCGGTGCGGGGGGGTGTACAGCGGTCGCCAATGCGGTGGTTTCGGCATTGCTACCGGCGTCAGCGACTGTGACTACCGGTGGTGCGTTAGGCTGCGGGGTAACGACCACCACGGTACGGGTGCAGGCATCGGGCGCCACGAGCTTTACGCTGCTGGGTCCTGCCGGTTACAACCAGACAAACAGCACCGGTGTCTTCAACGTCAATGTTGGCGGCAGCTACACGGGGGTTGCCGGTCAGTCAGGCTGCGTGGCGTCAAACACAGTCACGGTAGTTGAAGGCGGTGTGCAGCCGGTGATCAGCAGCGTGCAGGCATCAGGTACGCTGGGCAGCGGTGTCTGTTCGGTTTCGGTACAGAGTATTGGCTCCGGCGACCGGTACGTGCTGACGGGGCCGTCGGGGTATGTCTTTTCGGTAGTGTTCCGGACAGCGGGAGAGCGTACGGTAGTATTCCCGGATGTGGTCAAGCCGGGCACCTACACCCTGACGGTCTACAGCGGTAACTGCGTGGTGAGACAGACGGTTGCCGTGACCGGTACCGCCTGCCCATAAAAACCGTACGGGCGGCCCCACGTGGCCGCCGCACAGTTGCCACGTGGCTGCTTTTCCCTGGATAGTAGTTGAAAATAAGCACAGAACACAATATGTCAATAAAATGAAAGGATGCGTTTTTGTAGATAAACAGCCTGTCTGAAAAGCAAAAATGGCTTACTTTGCCGGTTAAAGGCAAAGTATGAAGCGTTTTGTTTACCTGTTTTTGTTGTTCCCGCTCCTGGCTATAGCACAGCCTAAAGGCTGGCAGGAGCTAACCATTTCCGACGGACTGTCGCAGGGGATGGTGTTTGATATGAAGCAGGACCGGAAAGGGTTTATCTGGGTAGCAACCAAAGATGGATTGAACCGGTATGATGGTTATAATTTTAAGGTATATACCCCTGACTCCTACAATGAATACAGTCTTTCTGAAGAAAACTGCACCTCGTTGCTGGTGGATCACCACGGTCGTCTCTGGGTTGGCACGTTCAGCCAGGGGCTTAATCTCGTAGATGTAAAAACTGACCGCTTCTACCATCTTAACATCCGTGATCAGACCGATGGCAATACCGGCAATTACGAAATACGATGGATGAGCGAAGACCCTGACGGACATCTGCTGGTTTGTACCAACAAAAATAAACTTTTTCGCATCACCCTGCCGCCTGCCTTGCAAACTGGTTTTCCGGCAAGTGCCAATTTTACCCGTGAGGTAAGAATTGAGCAGTTCAGCCTGCCGGCGAATGATTATAACGGGCAGGTGTATGTCAAGGTAACACACGCTGTTTATCACGCCAATGGACAAGCGACGTTGGGGTCAACCTTTGGCATGTATCGCTTCAACTGGCGTCATCCGGCTGGGCTGATACCGGTAAACCGGGTGATGAGTCCAGCCATGAATCTGGATGCCAGCTCAGACGCCGTCGGCGGAGGATACTGGTTTTCGTCTACCATCAGTGCTGTTCACGGGTGGTATAAGGGCGAACACAGGGTCATCCCGCTGCCGGCAATCAGCCGGAAAAGCCCTTCTAAAATCGTGTTTATCAACGCCGGTCAGGTCGCTGTTTTCTCCGGTGACCTGCTGTGGATTATGTCGCCGGCAGACTTGTTCCGGCAAACACGGCTGGACGCCGGGAATGCCATCGGGCGGTTGCCGCAATCTTATATCATTACCTCCCTGCTGGTGGATCAGACCGGATTGCTCTGGGTCGGTACCGCCGGGTACGGCTTACGGAAGTTCGACCCCGTCATGAGCGGATTCCGGTCTTTTTTACCGGGACGGTCGCTGTCTTATCTGATACAGGATCGCCAAAAACGCACTTATGTTCGTCAGGGGTATTACTTTGATGAAGTCGACTTCGCCAACAACCGGCTGGTGAATATGGAAGATCCGCCGATCGGGCTGCCGGTCCCGCTGAAACACTACATTGTTCAGGACCGGAAGGGCGATTTCCGGGTACTGATTGACGGAGACACCCCGGCACACTATGATCTGCTCGAATACAGCAGCGACTGGAAACTGCGGAAGCGGATTCCGGTGCCGGCCGGGATCCGTGCGGGGGAGTATGTGGGCACTTACGCGCTGGAAGACCGGCAGGGGCAGCTCTGGTTCGGGATGGCCAACGGGCAGATTATGCGCTTTAATCCGGTCACGGCTCAGTTCCGGGTCTACAGCTATGCGTCGCTGTTGCCTAAGGGCGGGGCTGTGATAGAAACCTATTACCTGCACATAGATCGCATCGGAACGCTTTGGATCTGCACGAACAAAGGACTAATCCGGGCGGAAAATCCGCTGCTAGCTCCCCGTTTTTCGGCTTATACCAAAAGTAAAACTGACCCCAATAGCCTTAGCCACGACGCTGTATCGTGTGCGGTAGATGATCCTTACGAACCTAACCAGTACCTATGGGTAAGCACCAAAGGGGGCGGTCTGAACAAACTGCATAAACAAACGGGCCATTGGAGTCATATAACCGAGGCCGATGGATTACCCAATAAAGTTGTGTACGGAATTTTGGTGGATGATTTCCGGAATTTCTGGTTGAGTACCAACCGGGGCGTCGCACGGTATAATCCACAGAGTCGTGTGTTCCACAGCTATACAAAAAGCGATGGGCTACAGGATGATGAGTTCAATACGGCTTCTTTTCTGAAGTTGCCGACGGGAGAACTGCTCTTTGGTGGTGTGAATGGGCTGACCGTCTTCAATCCGCGTGATATCCTGAATCGTACGGCAACACCGCCGGTGGTGCGGCTCATCGGGTTACTGGTGAATAATAAGCCGGTAAGACCGGGGGATGATACGGGGATTTTACCGGAAAACATTGCGTATACGCAGCGGATTGATCTGGATCACAATCAGGACATTCTGACGCTGGAATTCGGGTTGTCGGATTACCGGAACCCGGGAAAGAACCGCTACCGGTACCGGTTGGGCGGCGTCAACGCGCAGTGGGTAGAGTCGGGGGTAAACCGGTTTGCCAACTATACGCACCTTCCCGATGGGGCCTATACGTTCGAAATGACCGGATCTGCCGACGGAGAGGTCTGGAGTAAACCGGTAACCCTTCAAATCAGGGTACATCCGCCGTTTTACCGGACCTGGTGGGCGTACCTGTTTTATCTGGTTGTGATCAGTGTAGTGGTCTTACAGGCCTACCGCATCCAGACACAGCGGCTGTTGTTACAGCAACAGGTTGCGTTTGAGCAGCAGGAGGCCGGGCGGCTGGCCGGGCTGGATGCGCTGAAAACCCGCTTCTTTACCAATATTTCGCATGAGTTCCGGACACCGCTGACCCTGATTCTGGGGCCGTTAAGTAACCGCATTAATAAGGAGTTGAGCGACACCGAACTGTCGATGATGGAGCGCAACGGCCGCCGTTTACTGTCGCTGATAAATCAACTGCTCGATCTGAGTAAACTGGAGGCCGGCAACATGCAGGTCGATACTGTAGTCATGGATGTCGCGTCGTTGATCAGAACACTGGCCAGCTCGTATACGTCCATGGCCGTGAGTAAGTCAATCCGGTTTGCGTTTGATCAGCAACAGGCATCGTATTGGGCCTATGCCGACCGTGACAAGCTGGAAAAGATCCTGACCAACCTGCTGTCGAATGCCTTTAAGTTTACGCCCGCAGGAGGGATGGTCCGGATGGAAGTGGCCTACCCGCCGGAAAAACCCATGCTGGAACTGGTCGTTTCCGACACCGGCATCGGTATTCCGGCGGTGCAGCTGCCGCGGATTTTTGACCGGTTCTATCAGGCGGATGCGGGCGAGAGCCGGTTGTACGAAGGTACGGGGATCGGTTTGGCGCTGGTACATGAGCTGGTGACGGTACTGAAGGGGACGCTCAATGTGACGAGTACGGAGGGGCAGGGTACCAGATTCCGGGTAGTCCTTCCGCTAACGCCGGCGGTGGCTCCGGACGTATATGTACCGCCGGTATTGTCGGTTCAGCCGCAAGAAGCGTTATCCGGCCCGCCGGACTCCCTGTCTGAGGGTACGGCGCCGGCCAGTACGCCGCCGGAGAAAATCCTGCTGATTATTGACGACAACGCCGATATCCGGACGTATCTGCGGACGATTTTCGCAGACGACTATGTGATCATGGAAGCGGAAGACGGGCAGAAGGGGCTGGAGAAGGCTACCGACGTAACCCCCGATCTGGTCATCTGCGACCTGATGATGCCGCGGCTGGACGGCTTCGGCTTTTGCCGGATCATGAAAACGCAGGTGGCCACAAGTCATATTCCGGTGATGATGCTGACAGCGAAAGCGACCGTTCAGGACCGGATTGAAGGGTTTGGTTTGGGAGCGGATGAGTACCTCACCAAGCCGTTTGATGCCACCGAAATCCGGGTGCGGGTACGGAACCTGATCCGGCAGCGTGAGCGGCTGGGGCAGTACTTTCAGGAGCGGCTGGGTCTGACGATGGCACCGGCACCTGGTAATGAACAGTTGATCGCGACCGAAAATGACTTTCTTGAGCGGGTACAGACCATGGTGGACAGCAACCTGCCGGATAGTACGTTTGAGGTAGAGCAACTGAGTCAGAGCCTGAATCTGAGCCAGCGTCAGCTGGTACGGAAACTGAAGGCGCTGACGGGGCAGACGGCGGTAGAGTTTATCCGGAACCGCCGGCTGGATCGTTCGGCGCTGTTGATCCGGCAGGAGAATCTGAGTATTGCCGAAGTGGCATATCAGGTTGGTTTTGAGAGCCCGTCGTACTTCAGCCGCATCTTTCAGGAGAAATTCGGGGTATTGCCGTCGGCCTACTCCGGGGAGGAGTGGAAAAGGGTATAAGTGACTTTTTTGTTGGTTTTTGGATATTTAAGGTCCCGTTTGGGGCCATTTTTTTTGGCAAAAAATGCCGGATGTCCAAAATGAGCAAAAGAATGTCCGAAATGGGTTAACAGCGGAAGCGGGTTTCGGGGGATTTTTGGGATAGCTATTTCTCCGGAAAGGATTTCCCAAACCACTTATGCATTTATGAAAAATCATTACGCTTTACTGACCATGCAACGGCCGTCTGGCGGAGACCGATGCTTTCACCCGGCAGATTATCTATATCATTTTGTCCTTTCCCGGCGGATCTGCCCTGAGCCGGGAATCCTCAAAAAGTCCTTTATTAAACAGTCTACAAACCAGCGATAGTTAAACGCTTACTCAGTTCTAATGCTCATGATAAAAATATCTACCTGGTACAGCTTTCGCCATGTCATTGTTTTTGGCGTGATTTTATTTTCATTTGCTCTGTTTAGTACACCTGCCCGGAGTCAGGCCTTTGGCATTTCTACTGCCTACACTACAGGCGATAGCCCACGTTCAGTAGTGGTCGCTGATGTAAATGATGATGAAAAAAAAGAGATTATTACTGCCAATCCGGATAGCGATACTGTATCCGGGGGGGCAGGTGACGGGACAGGTAGTTTTGGCGTATCAACTACATTCGCCGTTGGGAATACCCCACGTTCAGTAGCTGTGGCTGATCTCAAGACGAACGGCAATCCTGATTGGATAAGTATAAATTCGGGGGGGGCAAATGTATCAGTCAACTGCCCTAGCCTTACGGTGAACACCCCGACGGTGACCACGATAACAGTCGGAGCGTATAGTCCTGTCGATTTTATCTGGTCCGTCACCGGATCCAGTACGTACTCGTTCACCTTTGGCGGTTTGCCGCCGGGATTAAGTGTGGTTACCGAACATGATAATTACCGGGAGATAAATGGCACACCTGTGCAAATCGGTGTGTTTCCGGTGAGTCTGACGGTAACGAATGGAGATGGTTGCTCGTTTGTTGCGCCGCCGTTCACTATTACCGTCAACTGCCCGAGCCTGACGGTGAACACACCGACAGTGACCACGGCGACAGTAGGTGCAGATGCGTTCGACACCTTTATCTGGTTCGTCACCGGTGAGGATACGTACTCGTTCACCTTTGGCGGTTTGCCGCCGGGATTAAGTGTCGTTACAGTGGCTGATAATTACCGGGCCATCGGCGGCAGACCAACCCAAACAGGGGCCTTTCCGGTGAGTCTGACGGTGACTAATGCATACGGCTGTTCATTGGTGGCGCCGCCGTTCACGATTACCGTCAACTGCCCTAGCCTGACGGTGAATACACCGACAGTGGCCACAGCGACGGTAGGTGCAGATGCATTCGACACCTTTGTCTGGTTCATCACCGGAGCTGATACATACTCGTTCAGCTTTGGCGGTTTGCCGCCGGGGTTAAGTGTCGCTACAGTGGCTGATAATTACCGGGCCATCGGCGGCAGACCAACCCAAACAGGGGTCTTTCCGGTGAGTCTGACGGTGACTAATGCATACGGCTGTTCATTGGTAGCGCCGCCGTTCACGATTACCGTCAACTGCCCTAGCCTGACGGTGAACACCCCGACAGTGGCCACAGCGACGGCGGGGATAGATCTATACAATGCCTTCGCCTGGTCAATCACCGGGGCGGATACGTACTCGTTCAGCTTTGGCGGTTTGCCGCCGGGATTAAGTGTCGCTACAGTGGCTGATAATTACCGGGCCATCGGCGGCAGACCAACCCAAACAGGGGTCTTTCCGGTGAG
>NZ_JBYFCJ010000002.1:434656-662376 GCF_057652235.1 Arsenicibacter sp. R0_47
TCTGACGGTGACTAATGCATACGGCTGTTCATTGGTAGCGCCGCCGTTCAACATTACCATCAACTGCCCGACGATGGGTGTCAGTTCAACCGCTAATCCGGCTACCTGTGGATCAACCGGCAGTATCAGTTTTACCACAACGCTGCCGGATGGCAGTTATTCCCTGAGTTACACCGGTTCCGGAAGCCCGAAACCGGTTACCGTGAGCGGGGGAACATTTATTGTAGCGAATCTGCCGGCAGGTAGTTATAACAGCTTTTCGCTGAGCCAAGCCGGGACGGGCTGTGTGTTACGGGCGAATACTACCGTCTCGCTGGCTAATCCGGCGGCGATGACGGTGACTGCGCCGGCGGTAACGACAGGTGCCGCCGGTGTCTCCTTTATGCAGAACTTTTCGGTCACCAACGGCGTCCAGCCTTATACCTTTACACGGTTACAGGGAGCACTGCCCCCGGGGCTTACGCTTACTACGGGCGGTTCGATCGATGGCATACCTACCCAAACCGGCGCATTTGCGGTTACGGTGCTGACGACCGATGCCAACAGCTGCTCTGCCCTGAGCAGTTATTCATTGACCATCAACTGCCCGAGCCTGACGGTAATTGCACCGACAGTAACTACAGCAGCAGTAGGAGAAGGGGTGTATAACTTCGACTTCGGGTGGTTTATAGCTGGTACCAGTAGCTATTCTTCTACGTTTAGCGGTTTACCTCCAGGGTTTATTGTTGATTCCCCAGGCCCTAATTACTGGAGACTTGTCGGAACACCGACGCAGACAGGTGTCTTTCCGGTAAGTCTGACGGTGATCAATGAATTCGGTTGTTCATTTGTGGCGCCTCCCTTTAATCTGAGCGTGGTAGTTGTTTGTCCGAGCCTGACGGTGACCGCACCGGTAGTAGCGACAGCCGCAGTAGGAGAAAGCGTGCCTGGTAACAGCTTCGAGTGGCTGATTACCAGTACGAGTAACTATACTTCTGCTTTTAGCGGTTTACCTCCCGGGCTTCATGTCGATTCACCAGGCCCTAACTTCTGGAGACTTCTTGGTACTCCGACGCAAGCGGGTGTATTTTCAGTGAGTTTGACAGTGACCACTGACTATGGTTGCTCATTTGTAGTCCCACCGTTCAGTATAACGGTCAACTGTGCTATAATGGGCATTAGTACAACCGCTGATCCGGCTACCTGCGGTGCAACCGGTAGCATCAGTTTTGCAACAACGCTGCCGGACGGTAGTTATTCACTGAGTTACAGCGGTTCCGGGACCCCGAAACCGGTTACCGTTAGCGGAGGCGCATTTAGCTTAACTGGTCTCACGGCCGGTAGTTACAGCAGCTTTTCACTGAGTCAGCCCGGGCTTGGCTGTGTGTTACAGGAGTATGCCACTGTCTCGCTGACTAATCCGGCGGCACCAACGCCGGTGCTGACGGCCGGTAATGGCGGCACCCTGACATGTGCGCGAACCAGCTTAATGCTCACGGCTTCGGGGGGGAATTCCTATACATTTGTCCGGGCAGGCGGGGGCGGTATTGTCAGTCAGAACGCTGCCGCCGGTACGGCCGTTGTGAACATGAGCGGGACCTATTCGGTAACGGTTACGAATGCTGCCGGCTGCACCAGCCAGACCAGTATTGTAATTAATGCGGATAATGACCCGCCGAGCCTGAGCATTTCCCCGTCATCGGTGACGCTGACCTGCGCCAGTCCGTCGGCGGTCTTGTCGGTGGTCGGTTCGGGCGATGCCCGCTGGTCAACGGGGGCAGTGTCGAACACGATCAGTGTGGCCTCGGCCGATACGTATTCGGTCACGCTGACGGGCGGCAACGGCTGCACCAGCGTGAACTCAGCCACGGTTGTGAGTGCGACGGCTGCACCGGCTCTGAGCATCAATCCTTCTTCCACCCTCATCAGTTGTGCCAGTCCGGCCGTAAGCCTCTCAGCGGTGGGTACCGGGCCAGTCCGTTGGTCAACAGGAGACGTGAGTGCGGTGATTTCCGTATCGCTCGCAGATACCTATTCGGTGACGTTGAGCGATGGCGGCGGCTGTACGGCTGTTGCTAGTGTAGTCGTCTCTGCCTCATTATTAGGCAACGCTACCGTAACCGCCGGCGGATCGCTGGGTTGCGGGGTAACGACCACGACGGTTCGGGTGCAGGCGACGGGCGCAACCAGTTTTACGCTGCTGGGGCCAAACGGTTATAACCAGACCAACAGCTCGGGCATATTCAGTGTGAGCGCCGGCGGGAGCTACACAGGTATTGCCGGTCAGTCGGGCTGTGTAGCATCGAATACGGTGGTGGTCGCTGAAGGCGGGGCCCAGCCAACGATCAGCAGCGTGCAGGCAGCGGGAGCGTTAGGCAGCGGCGCTTGTCGGGTATCAGTACAGGGTGCCGGTTACGGTGACCGGTACGTACTGACGGGTCCGTCGGAGTATGTCTTCTCGGTAGTGTTCCGGACGGTCGGGGATCATGCGGTGGTTTTCCCGGATGTGGTCAACCCCGGCACGTATACCCTGACGGTCTACAGCGGCAATTGCGTGGTGACACGCACGGTTGCCGTGACCGGCACGGCCTGTCCGTAACGGATCTGCATGGGCGGCCCCACGTGTGATAAAAAACGGGCGGCCACGTGGGGCCGCCCCTACGAATATCATGTGGTTGTACTTGCCTTTACGATTTCATTGCCGGTAAATTATACCAGTACAGTCCGGCAAAAATGACGCTGAAAAATGCGCCGAAGGACGAATTGAGTGCCGAAAAGCCGCCAAACAGGACAGGCAGGATCAATCCGGCGGCTACACCGGCCAGGTAGACATAAAAGCCGATCCGCCGGAGCCGGAACATCAGAAAGGCACCGGCAACGCACAAGGCATTGTAGATCAGCCCCGCAACCGCCAGCGGCTGAATCTCATCGGGATCAGCGGGCATGGGCGCATCGCCGGATGCCCGGTCTTCAAAATATTGCTTTTTCGCCTGTTCGGCTTCTTCCGGCGACAGCTTCCGGTCTACGCGGGTTGTGTTGGCCACTTCGCGTGTGTGGGTAAGGGCTACGATGCTGTCAATGAGGCCAATACCGCCGCCTAAAAACGACAGCACACAGAGTAATGTAAGAAATTGTGGGCGCATAAAACGGGAATCAGATCGGTTTGCCGCTGGCTTAAATAACCGGCTATAACGCACAGGTACTATTTGAAACCTTATCTTTACGGCATAGTTTTACCACAAAACAAACCAAAAAGTTTTATTTCTGCATGACCTTACAAGAACTAACCGGACAGATCAGCAACCGCGTTGCGAATGCGGATAGCATCGATGCGACTATTAAAGTGGTTACCGATCAGGGTGTTATCTATATCGATGGCAATCAGACACCGGTAACGGTATCAAACGAAGATAAGGCAGCTGACTGCGAGCTGCATGTATCGATTGATAACCTGGTAAAAATGGGTACCGGTGACCTGAACCCGATGATGGCCGTGATGACGGGCAAACTAAAAGTAAAAGGCGACATGGGCGTGGCCATGAAAATGGGCCAGATCATGGGTTAAACAGAAATGTTGAATGAGTGATTGTCGAATGATTGAATAGACTTGGGCGATAGCATTCTTTTTTGTTCATTCGCTCAATCGCAAATCACTCAATCACTCATTTAACATGTCTTCCAACAAAACTACGCGCCGGAGCTTCCTGCAGACCGGCGCTTTGGCCGCGTCGACGCTGGCGGCGGGTACCTTTTCGATCGTGCCGCGGCACGTACTGGGAAAAGGCTATGTCGCGCCTTCGGATAAACTCAATATTGCGGCCGTAGGCTGTGGCGGTAAAGCCGACTACAACATCCAGCAGGCCTACAACAATGGCTCCGATAACTTCGTAGCCCTTTGCGATGTCGACGACCGGCAGTCCAAAAAGTACCGCGCCAAATTCCCCAACGCACCTTATTTCAAAGACTACCGGCAGATGTTCGATCAGGCCGGTAAGACCTTTGATGCCGTTATCGTATCAACTCCCGACCACATGCATGCCCCCATTGCGATGGCTGCCATGCAGCTGGGCAAACACGTCTACGTCGAAAAACCACTGACCCACGACATTTACGAAGCCCGGATGCTGACCGAGGCTGCCCGTAAATACAAGGTAGTCACCCAAATGGGCAACCAGGGCAGCAGCGGCGACGCGACCCGGATTATCGAAACCGCCATTCAGAGTGGCGTGATCGGGCCGGTGCATACCGTATATTGCTGGACAAACCGGCCGGTATGGCCGCAGGGCGTTAAATCGCCGAAAGACCGTGGCGAGACCATGGCTGTTCCGCCCGAAGTCGACTGGAACCTGTGGCTGGGAACGGCGCCGTTCCGTGGCTACCACGAAGCCTACATGCCGTTCCGCTGGCGTGGTTACTGGGATTTCGGAACAGGGGCTTTGGGCGATATGGGATGCCATTTCATGGATGTACCGTTCCGCGCCCTGAAACTGAAATACCCGACTTCTGTGGAGTGCAGCGTTGGCTCGGTATACGCCGATTTCTTCAAGGAAGCCTTTTTCGATGATGTCTGCCCGCCGTCGTCAGCAATTCACCTCACCTTTCCGTCGGACAACAAAAAAGTAAAGGAAATCAAGCTCTCCTGGTTTGATGGTGGTATCCGGCCGCAGTTGCCCGAAGGTGTTTCCTACAATGAGCTTTTCCGGACCCAGGACGGCGGGATGCTGTTTATGGGCACCAAAGGGATGCTGGCCGGCAATATTTTCGGAAATGACCCGATTCTGTTGCCGAAAAACAAGTTTCTGGGCAAAGAACTGCCTGTCCCCCAAAAGCCACTGGTCGACGGGAAAACCGAAGGGCACCAGCAGCAGTGGGTCAAAGCCTGCAAACAAGGCTATGGCGCCTACACCAGTTCGTCGTTCGACGAATCTGGTCCGCTGACCGAAACCGTGCTGATGGGGAACCTGGCGACGCGCAGTTACATGTACCGAGACGGGAATAAATTTCCGGGTCGGGAGCGCTTGTTATGGGACGGCGAAAACATGAAAATCACTAACTTCGATTACGCCAACCAGTTTGTGAAGCGGCAGTATAACGGCGGCTATACATTGTAAACCGGTTCATGATGACGGATAGACAAACATCAAAAAAAAGGTATGTTATCTTCTTTTTTGATGTTTGTCAAAATGCAAAACAGGTAAATAGTTAAGTGATATAAATTTGCGTATTTGCGAAATAGAAAACTACGATACTGATTCGCAGTTTTGGTATTCATTTACATTTCACTGCTCTACTATGTCAAGGTTTACAAAAGCTTTTTTCGCTCTCTCTCTCTTTCTGTTCGTTGTAACAGGCGTTGGTAACATTGCTAAAGCACAGGTTGATCCGCCTACGGATATAGGTGGTACATCCGGCATGATCGCCCCTAATACGTTTTCTCTTTGTGCAGGATCTCCGTTGACGCTGACAGCCTCTTGTGGTAGTTCGTCAGCTATTTTCCCGGTTTGGCCCGACCGAAACCGCACGTTTGATTTAGTGGTTGAGCCAGGGGTAAACGTGTACGAGGTACTTTGCTCCGACGAAGTGAATGAGTCCGAGCCTGTGAGCGTCACGGTCATTGGGGGCTGTGTTGAAGTTTGCAACGTAACCCCCACGGCCAGCAACCTGCAAACGGTCGGAACGTTGGGCGGCGACAAGTGCTCAATACAGCTATCGGCGCTGGTATCGGGCCGGCACTTCGAATTTACAGGTCCGAATGGGTATGTGCACAGCGTTGTTTATCGAAACTGCCAGGAGAACATCACCATTTTCGCGGAGAATGTAAAAGAACTGGGCACGTATACCCTTAAAATCTACCGTGAAGAGGCTCCGCAAGGGCCGATACCCGGCCGTCGGGCGGCGGGCGATGGACAGTATTATACCATTGAGGTCGGCGGTACTGCCTGCCCGACCCGATAAGCAGCTTTTATCTTATCGGAAATCCCGCTTTTGCCCCTTTGGCAGAGGCGGGATTTCGTGTTTTCAGGTGATCTGCCGGGACGTTTAGTAAGTCCGCGGATAAGTGTGCGGAGAATCGCTTACCTTTGCCGCGGACAATTACCATTCACTTTGGACAATACGCGAACCGCCCAATCGCCCACGATAAACGTTGTTATTCCGCTTTTTAACGACTGGGAAGCCGTCAGCCTGCTGCTCGAACGCATCCGTCAGGTCGTTGACCGCCCGGTGCTGGAAAAGCTGGCTTTTCTGATTGTTGATGACTGCTCATCGACCGATTATACCGAATTACCCAACGGCATTGGCCAGTCGCTGTCGATCCTCCGGCTTTACCGGAACGTCGGCCACCAGAAAGCGATTGCCATTGGCCTGTCGCACCTGGCCAGTCAACCCGGGCAGTTTCCGGTGATTGTCATGGATTCCGACGGCGAAGACAAGCCGGAAGACATTATGCGGCTCATCGAGGCGTCGGAGCAGAAGCCCAACCACGTCGTATTTGCCCACCGTGCCAAGCGCCACGAAAGTCTGACGTTCAGGGTATTTTACGAAATTTATAAAACGGTTTTCAGGTTGTTGACCGGCAAGGTCATCACGTTTGGTAACTACAGTCTGATTCCGGCCGCATTGCTGCGGAAACTGGCGCACGTCTCCGAAATCTGGAATAACTATCCGGGAGGCGTTATCCGGTCGCGGTTGCCGTATACGGCCACGCCCATCGAACGGGGTCGGCGGCTGGCAGGGACCTCCAAAATGAATTTTGTGTCGCTGCTGATGCACGGCCTGAGCGCCGTTTCGGTGTTGATGGACACCACGGCCGTTCGGATTCTCCTGTTCTGTGTCATTACATCGGGGATTTCGGCGGCGGGCATCGGCGTGGTGGTTTACCTGCGCTTTTTTGCCAATGCCTACGTGCCGGGCTGGGCCAGTTATCTGGTATTTTCCTTTTTTATCGTGATTCTTCAGGCGTTTCTGATTTCGCTGTTGCTGGTGTTTATCGTGCTGACCTACCGTACGCAGATCCATTTCATTCCGGCTAAACAATACAGCGACTTCCTCGAACGCGTCGAAAAAGTGTACTGACCGATTTCCAGCGATGTTATTTAATTCACTACAGTTCATTCTGTTTTTTATCGTTGTTACGCTGCTCTATTTCAGCCTGTCGCTGGGGTGGCGGTGGCGGTTATTGCTGGCGGCCAGTTGTTATTTCTACATGGTGTTCCAGCCGGCGTACATCCTTATCCTGTTCGGCACCATTGTTATCGACTATGTTGCCGGGCTCTGGATTGAGCGGACGGGCGAACCTAACACCGGTAATAAAGCCCGGAAGTGGCTGCTGATCATTTCCCTGATTTCGAACATCGGCATTCTGGCTTTTTTTAAATACCTCGGTTTTTTTGCCGAAAACGTGGCGGGGGCGTTTGACCTCTTCGGGTTTTCGCACATGGCGGAGCAGGTGACGGCCCTGACCAACCGCATTTTTGTGGGGGTGCTGCACCTGTTCGGCGAAAGCGGGATTTCGTCGTTTAAGGACAACATGAGTATTCTGCCCATCGGCTTGTCGTTCCACACGTTTCAGGCCATGAGCTATACCATCGAAGTGTATCGGGGCAACCAGAAGGCCGAGCGGCATTTCGGTATTTATGCGCTCTATGTCATGTTTTATCCGCAGCTGGTGGCAGGGCCTATCGAGCGGCCTCAGAATGTGCTGCACCAGTTTCATACCTATTTCCCGTATAACGCCGAAAATGTGAAGGCCGGACTGATGCAGATGGCGTTCGGCTTTTTCAAAAAGTGCGTCATTGCCGACCGGCTCGTATTGCTGGTCGATCCGGCATTTAACCATCCCGGGCAATACAACGGCCTGACCCTGTTGCTGGCCACGTTTTTCTTTACCATCCAGATTTACTGCGACTTTTCGGCGTATTCAGACATTGCTATCGGGGCGGCTCGGGTGATGGGTTTTACGCTGATGGAGAACTTCCGGACGCCGTATATTGCCCGGTCCATTACTGAATTCTGGCGGCGCTGGCACATCTCCCTGTCGACCTGGTTCCGCGATTACCTGTACATTCCGCTGGGTGGTAACCGCAAAGGCGAAGTCCGCCGGAACCTGAATCAGCTGATTGTCTTTCTGGCTTCCGGCCTCTGGCACGGGCCTAACTGGACCTATGTGATCTGGGGTGGCCTGCACGGGGCGTATCAGGTAGGGGCGGGCCTGCGCGACAAGCATCTGCCGTGGTTCCGGGTGGCCATTAATCCGGAAGCAAGTCCGGCACAGCGCATCCCCCGTATCGCCCTGCATATGCTCCTGACGTTCGGGCTGGTCATGCTGACATGGGTCTTTTTCAGGGCCAAAAGCGTGGGGGACGCCCTGCTGATCTTCCGCCGGATTGCCACCCTGTCGTTCAGCGATCCGTTACAAACCACACTGAACAGCACCGAGCTGATCTTCAGCTTTTTCCTGATCGCGTTTTTGCTGATCAAAGAGCACCTCTACCTCTACATCCCGACCCGCAACACGCTGCGGTTTATTCTGTTACTGACCCTGATCCTGTTTGTGACCTACTTCTTCGGCGTCTTTACGTCGAATCAGTTTATTTATTTCCAGTTTTAGGGGTCCAACGTCGGCCGGGACTTTTTAAACTCCCCGAGGGTTCAAAACCCTCGGGGAGTTTAGACTAATATACTTTTGCTACACCAGAAAATTATGCCGGAAACTAATCCGTTAAATACACTTGAATTATACCCGGGTCGGGAACTCATCTTACTTGATTTTGACAGTGAAAATGGTACCGTCTTGACAGTAAATGAGGATTTAGGCCCTTATTCCAGCGATCTGACATTTAAATACAGTAACATACGGGATCCGTTACAGGAGTTTTGGTATGGACTAGAAACAATATGTGTGGTCGGCTGCTGTGGGGTTGGTGCCTTCGATTTCGCCCCGGAAGCAATCGTTGATGTGATAAAGTATCTTGATATTCAGACTATCATCTGGCAGCTGGAACGGATTAACGAGCAGGTACTAGCCAGTGATGCTGATATCATTTGCTACAATCGCTTTAACTGGTTATTTGCACGGGTCACGTTTCTGGAACTGATGGATTATCTTCTTACGGAAGTAAAACAGTGGGTATAGAGGCAATAAAAACTCCCCGAGGCAGGGCCGCCTGGCGGTTCAAAACCCTCGGGGAGTTTTGCTGATAGTTTAGAATACTAAACTATTATAAAAAGTCTATAAGCTTACTGGTAAGTAAACGTTTGCTTGAACAAATGAAAATTTAAGATACTTTTATTGATCTTTGTGCAATTCATTTGGGGGGAATAAAGCTATAACGTTATGCATACAAACCGGGATCCACAGAAACGGTATTATACCCTGAATTCGCTTTCTGAAAAAGAATTTCAGCAACTGACCGCGCTTGCCGCTACGGTATGTCAGTTGCCGGTTGCCTATATCATTTTGCTGGACGGAGACCGTCAGGTCATACGGTCCGTATTTGGCCTGACGGAGAAAATTGCCGTTGACGAATGTTCGTTTTGCCGTGAAACCGTAGCGCTGAACGCTTTCCTGGAAGTAGAGGATACACTGGCAGATAGCCGGTTTCAGCACCTGCCCATTGTGCAGGGAACTCCTCATTTCCGGTTCTATGCCGGAGCACCGCTGACTAACCCGACGGGTATCAAAATCGGTTGCCTGTGTATGTTGGGCTATGAACCGGCCAGACTCACTGAACAGCAGCGGGATATGCTGGCCCAACTGGCAGAACTCGTTACGGATTTAATTATCAAATGCTCGGAGAAACAGGAACTTGAACAATTCCGGAAGCTGTTTGCCTATTCCAACGATTTGCTTTGTGTGGCAGGAACAGACGGATTTTTCAAGGAGCTGAACCCGGCATTTGAGCGGGTATTGGGCTGGACTAATGAGGTCCTGCTAAATACGTCTTTTTTTGATCTGGTACACCCTGACGACATGCTGTCGACCCAAAACGAAATCAGCAAACTGGCGCAGGGCGAGTTGACGATCAACTTCGAACACCGTATGCGGAGCAGCGATGGTACCTATCGCTACCTGCAATGGGTAGCTACGCCCGATCCGGTAACGGGCCAGTTGTATGCCATTGCCCGCGACGTAACGGCCATCAAGCGGAAAGAAAAAGCGCTCAAGTATTCCGAGCACAAATTCCGGACGTTTTTCGAAAACTCGCAGGGATTCATGTGCATTCACGATCTGGACGGTAAGTTCCTGGATGTGAACGAAGCCGGTGCCCAGTCATTGGGGTATGTATCCGGCGAACTGATCGGCATGAGCCTGTTTAATATTGTGCCGAATCACCTGCACGCGCAGATTGACGGCTATCTGGCTCAGATTAAGCACAATGGTCAGGCAAGCGGACTGATGCACACCCGTCACCGCAATGGAAAAACCCATATCTGGTACTTCAATAACATTATCGAATCCGATGAAGACCAGCCATCGTATGTGATTGGCAACGCGATTGACATTACCGAACGCCACCGGCTGGAGCTGCGGCTACAGCGGACGTCGGAAATGCTGGAGCAGACAAATAAAATTGCCAAAGTCGGCGCGTGGGAGGTCGATCTGGTTAGGAATCAGATTCACTGGTCGGAGGTAACGCGGGAAATCCATGAGGTTGATGACACGTTTGTGCCGACGAATGAATCGGCTATGACCTTTTTCAAAGGTGATGACTTCGATCGCATTACGGATTTATCCTACCGCGCTATTACCGAAGGAATCAGCTATGATGTTGAATTACAGATTGAAACGGCCAAAGGAAACACAATTTGGGTGCGCGCGTTCGGCAAGCCTGAATTTAAAGAGGGTAAATGCACTCGTCTGTTCGGCGCAATTCAGAACATCGACGAGCTGAAACGGGCGGAACTACTGCTGATAAGGGAAAAAATGCGGCTGGCCGCGTTTGTTGAACATGCCCCAGCTGCCGTGGCCATGCTGGATAAGGAAATTCGCTACCTGGCTGTCAGCAAACAGTGGCTGGAGGAGTATAAGGTTACGCAGGACATTATCGGCCGTTCGCATTACGAGATTTTCCCCAATATCACTGATGACTGGAAAGCCATTCACCAGCGGTGTCTGGCGGGCGCTGTTGAGAAGTGCGAAGAAGACATCTGGCAACCGCCGGGCTGGGAGCATAACCAGCACTTACGCTGGGAAGTGCGGCCCTGGTTCGACTATAACGGCGATATCGGCGGGATTATGATGTTTACCCAGGACATCACCGAACTCTGTGCCCAGCGCGAAGAACTGAAACGGGCGAAGTTACTGGCCGAAAACGCGAGCAAGGCCAAATCGGAGTTTCTGGCTAATATGAGCCACGAAATCCGGACGCCGCTGAACGGGGTTATCGGTTTCTCGGACCTGCTGCTGAAAACAGAAATGAACGTTACCCAGCGGCAGTACCTGTCCATTGTGAATCAGTCGGCGAATACCTTGCTCGGTATCATCAACGACATTCTCGACTTCTCAAAAATTGAATCCGGCAAACTCGAACTCGATGTTGTCCGGTCGGATATTTACGAAATCAGCAGTCAGGCCGCCGATATCATCACCTACCAGGTGCAGAACAAGGGACTGGAGATGCTGCTGAACCTACAGCCGAATCTGCCCCGCTTTGTCAATATTGATCCGGTACGGCTCAAGCAGGTGCTGGTCAATCTGTTAGGAAACGCGGTGAAATTTACCGAAAGCGGCGAGATTGAGCTGAAAATCACCGTAACCGGTTTCCGCGACGGGGAAGGCCTGTTCCGGTTTGAGGTTCGTGATACCGGTATCGGCATCAAACCAGCCATGCAGGCAAAGATTTTTGACGCCTTTTCGCAGGAAGATGTGTCAATCACCAAAAAATACGGCGGTACGGGGCTGGGCCTGACTATTTCGAACAAATTACTCGGGTTGATGGGCAGCCGTCTGCAACTGGAAAGCGAACCCGGTTTGGGGAGCCGCTTCTTTTTTGAGGTCCGGCTACAGGCTGAAAACGGCGATCCGATTGTGTGGGATACCAACAATACGCTGAAGCAGGTATTGATCGTTGACGACAACGAAAACAACCGGATTATTCTCCGGGAGATGCTGCTGATCCGTCAGATTCTGGTGGAAGAGGCCGGTAACGGGTTTGAAGCACTGAAAATTCTGGCCACCGGCCAGCGCTTCGATGCTATTCTGATGGATTACAACATGCCGTTTATGAACGGGCTGGAAACGGTCGAGAAAATCAACGAATATTTCAGCGATTCGTTTGATAAACAGCCGGTTATTCTGCTGCATAGCTCACCTAACGATGAAGCGATCCAGAAAGGCAGTCAGCGGCTGTCGATTCAGCACCGGCTGGTGAAGCCCATCAAAATGCAGGATCTGTATTACGTGCTGAGCCGGTTAAAGCAAAGCAGTCAGGATCCGAAAGCGGGGTCTGCACCGGCCGGTACAGCTCCGGCAGATGCCCCGCAGACTGTCAGCTCCGGACAGGGAGTAGTGCCGGGCGGGCGTATGGGCAAGGTACTGGTCGTAGAAGATAACCGCATCAACCAGCTGCTGGTGCAGTCGATTCTGAAACGGATTCTGCCCGATACGCAGGTGCTGACGGCCTTCGACGGGGCTGAAGCCCTGACTGTTTACCGGGAGCAGCAGCCGGATATGATTCTGATGGATGTACAGATGCCGGTTATGAACGGCATTGAAGCCACGCGCCGTATCCGCGCTGCCGAGCGGGATACACATGTGCCGATTATAGCCCTCACGGCCAGCAGTACGCTGGAAGAAAAACAGAAATGCCTGGATGCAGGCATGGATGATTTTCTGGCTAAGCCGATTGTCGAAGAATCACTGATCAGGCTGTTCGGCGAATGGGGCCGGCGACAGGCAGCGCCACCTGCTCCGGCGGTTAGTCAGCTGTCCTTTGACCGTTCGGTGATGGAGCGGATGGCCGGCGGCGATCCGGATCTGACGGCGGCCTTTATTCAGGCAGCCGTTGAGGAACTGGACGATGTCGAGACCAACCGCCTGCCTGTTCTGGTTACGGGGAGCCTGGACGTTGTCCGCAGCGAAGGGCATAAACTGTATGGGATGGCCATTACGGCAGGCATGAAACCCCTCGCCGATCTGGCCCGCAAACTCGAATACCTGGAAAACCACGATCCTGATGCCGTAGCCGGGCTGGTGTCGGATATACAGGCAGAAATTGGTTTGATCAGGGGAGCGATTAATACGTAACCGGCAGATTCCGCTGTCCGTCCCTTGCCTTTGTCGCGTTTCGGCCGTTTTTTAGTAAAACTGTTCATACAATACCGGAAAATGAAACGCAACAAACTAAACGTTACCCTCGGGCTTCTGTCGCTTTGCCTGACACAGATCCTGACGCCGGCCTTCGCGCAGGAAGACGAAGGCGGCCGGAAAGGCAATGTCGAAGCGTCGTATACCAAAGAGATCGACGGGCTGGCAAAAAACAAGAAAGTCCAGGCCGCCTTTACATCGATCTACAACCAGAATGCCCGTAACCGTACTGAGCTGATTATGCTCACCGAGATTCCGGCCCCGCCGTTTATGGAAGAAAAACGGGGGATCCGGTATGCCGCCATGCTCAAAGAAGCCGGTGCCGATTCGGTCTGGACGGATAAGGTGGGCAACGTCATTGCGCTGCGGAAAGGTAAAAAGCGCGGCCGCGTGGTTGTGCTCGACGGCCACCTGGATACGGTTTTCCCCCTGGAAACCGACGTAAAGGTCAAATATAAAGGCGATACACTCTATGCGCCCGGCGTCGGCGACGATACGCGCGGGCTGGTAATGGTCGTGTCGGTGCTGCGGGCAATGGAAGCGGCCGGGATTGAGACGCAGTCAGATGTGCTGTTTATCGGCTCGGTAGGCGAAGAAGGCCTTGGCGATCTGCGCGGCGTAAAGCAACTCTTCAGCCCCGAAGGCCCCCGCATCGATTCCTGGATTTCGATTGACGGCGGCGACATCGGCCGCGTCAGCACGATGGGCCTCGGCTCATACCGTTACCGGATTACATTCAAAGGGCCGGGTGGCCACTCGTGGGGTGCTTTCGGTCTGGCCAACCCGCAGCATGCGCTGGGCTCAGCCATTCACTATTTCTCAAAAGCAGCCGATAAATATACCCGTACCGGTGCCCGTACCAGCTACAACGTGGGCCGGATCGGTGGCGGTACGTCGGTCAACTCCATTGCGTTTGAGTCGTGGATGGAAGTAGACATGCGGTCCGAAATTCCGGAAAACCTCGACCAGGTTGACGCCATTCTGAAAGCGTCGGTGCAACAGGCCTTACAGGAACACAACGCGATGAAACGCATGGGTCCGGCACTGACGGTGGACATAAAAAAAATCGGCGACCGGCCCTCGGGCGAATTACCGGATAACCTGCCTCTAATCCAGCGGGCGATGGCGGCAACGGCGTATTTCGGCGTCTCACCGGCGGTTGGGCGCGGGTCGACCAACTCGAATATCCCGATTTCAAAAGGGATTCCGGCCGTAACGCTGGGGCGGGGCGGTAAGGCAGGCAATGCCCATGCCCTGAACGAATGGTTCTACGATGAGCAAAGCTACAAGGCCATTCAGCTGGCACTGCTGACATTAGTAGGGGAAGCCGGTTTTGCCAATCCGTAATGGCTGACTGACAGATTCGTATATTTTTATTCAGACGCAGGCAGCGCTTAGCAGATGAGATTCCGTATTGGTTAGTGTAAGGCATAACAACAACCAATTACCATGCGGATTTTCATTATGTTAGCAACGCTGCTGTCGGTATCGGCGGCATACGCGCAGGACAACATCATCCTGCGTAACGGAGACGAGATTCCGGCAAAAGTACTCGAAGTTGGCCGGCAGGAGTTAAAATACAAAAAGTCATCCAATCCGGATGGGCCCGTGTATACGGCTCCGTTAAGCGATGTGTTCCTTGTTAAATACGCCAATGGTACCAAAGACGTGTTTGGCGGTAATGGTCCCCGGAACGACAGACCCCGTCCGGGTGTACGGCCGGACGAAATGCGCGGGGACCGGCCGGGACCTGCTATACCTGGTCCGGGTGTGCGTGATGTAGAGCAGTTGCGGTACCGGAACCGGTGGTTTAACCGGCATTTTGAAGCAGGAGCCGGCCAGCGGATGTCGATGCAGGAAACGGGGTCCATGATGCAGATGCAGTCTGGTGCGCGGCAGGCGTTTGATCGTGGCCGCACCTTACGCAACTGGTCGTTGGGAACGGGTGTTTCGTCGCTTGTGCTGATCGGTGCGGGGGTAGGTACTGCCGTGGCGGGCCATTGGGATAACCGTGGGATGATGGGGCGGCCTGACCCGCAGGCACAACAGACCAATGATCCCGGAGACAGGGGCCGGCGCGGACATGATCAGATCAGTCAGCGGCACGCCGGGGCCGCGCTGGTTGGCGGCGGGGTTCTGCTCGGACTGACGTCACTCTGGCTGAACCATCGGGCGGCGGTAAACTTCCGCCGGGCGGCAAACCGGTATAACGGACGGCAGGCAACATCGTTACAGCTTACACCAGGTACGCAGGGGGTAGGGGTTGCGCTGCGGTTTTAGCTAACACACGAACGTAGCCGGGCTTCCTGCGGGAGGTCCGGTTTTGTTTTGGAGCACCTGCCTAAAACATATTCCAGAGAATCAGAACGATACCATAGACTTTCTCCACATTGCTGCGTAGCCGGCCAATGGCCTGATAGATAAGGTTGTAGACGGCATCCAGCGAAATGGCCATTTCGGCCGCAATTTCTTCATTCCGGCGGTTACTGTAAAATTTAAGCATCACGGCTTCTTTCTGCCGGCCCGTAAGTTTGTCGAGGGCGCGGACAATGGCGTCCTGCTGTTCCTGCGAAATCTGCAGATCAATCAGCTCCTGTTCGGCCGAACGGGTGCTTTCCAGCTCACTCACTGTTTCGTCACTTGTCAGAAGGTCGAACCGTGCATTTTTCGAAAACACATTGAGCAGCCGGCTTTTAAGTGCCCGCAGCAGATACGGTTTTACGAGCGTAACACCGGTCAGCGTATCGTGGTGGTTCCAGAGGTAAAGAAACAAATCCTGGATGCAGTCTTTGACCACATCTTCATCGGGATTGAGGTGCAGGCCATACCGGTATAACAGGCTGAAATAGCGCCGGTACAGCAGCGCATAGGCCCGTTCCGAACCTGCCTGCATCTCCTGCCACAGCAAGGCATCGGCCTGATCGGCAGCGCTCCGGTGTTCGTTCTCCGGTTCGGTAAGGCGGTCCGTCGGTACGGGTGACCCCTCCTGGTAACTGTCAGTTAAACGTGCTGTCATCTTCGTTTGACGTGCAAATGGCATACGTAAAAAGTAAAACTCCGGTCAATTCGTACTGTCCCGTATATGCAAAATCTGCTTCAGGCAAACAGCCTGAAGCAGAGCGTTATGTGGATGGTCAGGAACCTACTGCTTATCCCGTACTGCCTGAAGCAGCTTTGTCAGCTCCGCAACCACTTCCGGGTGTTTACCGGCCACGTTGGTGCGTTCGCCGATATCGGCTTTCAGGTCGTATAACTGCGGCTCAGGCAGATTTCCTAATTCCATGCTGGTCACTTTCTGATAGGCAGGTCCGTCGCTTGGTTCGATGTATTTCCAGTTGCCTTTCAAAATCGACAGGGTATTGTTCAGCGCCTGTTCGACCACGTAGGCCCGTCCGGCCCGGTCTTTACCCAGCAGTGTATTCAGGCTGTTGAAACTGTCGGCCGACTCCTGCGGGCTCAGTTTCTGGCCGGTCAGCGCCGCAAACGAATGCAGCAAATCAATCTGGCTGATCAGGGCATCCGACGTGCCCGGTTTCACCTTGCCCGGCCACCGGACGATGAACGGCACCCGCGTACCGGCATCAAACGCACTGTATTTGCCGCCCCGCAGTGGTCCTGCCGGTGTATGCCCGCCCAGTTTCGTAACTGCCTCATCCTGATAACCATCATCGACCACCGGTCCGTTGTCGCTGCTGATGATCACCATGGTGTTTTCTTTCAGCCCCAGCTTATCCAGTGTTTTCATCAGCTCGCCCACACACCAGTCGAGTTGCAGGATAGCATCGCCCCGGGGACCCATGCCGCTTTTGCCGGCAAACCGGGAGTGCGGCATCCGGGGAACGTGGATGTCCTGGGTTGAGAAGTAAAGGAAAAACGGCCCTTTCCGGTTCGCTTCAATAAAGGCTTTGGCCTTGCCGGTAATCACATCCGCCATTTCTTCATCGACCCAGCGGGCGGTTTTGCCGCCGGTCATATAGCCAATCCGGCTGACGCCGTTTACAATTGTCTGATCATGCCCGTGCGAAAACTTCATTTTCAGCAGCTCAGGGTGGTCTTTACCCGTGGGTTCATTGCCGATCGGTTTCCCGTAGCTGACCTGAATCGGGTCGGCCGGGTC
Organism: Arsenicibacter sp. R0_47; assembly: GCF_057652235.1. Classification (NCBI taxonomy): domain Bacteria; kingdom Pseudomonadati; phylum Bacteroidota; class Cytophagia; order Cytophagales; family Spirosomataceae; genus Arsenicibacter; species Arsenicibacter sp. R0_47. The sequence goes on from NZ_JBYFCJ010000002.1 coordinate 452,059, forward strand.
GAGGTTGATGACGCGGTGGTTTTCGACATACACGCACGGTACACGGTCGCCCGTTGCGGGAATCAGGAACGAATAGCTGAACCCGATTTCGAGGGGCCCCGGCTTGATGTCATGGTTCCAGTCCGGACCACCCTGCGGTCCTAAGCCGAGGTGCCATTTGCCGACTACACCGGTCTGGTAACCGGCCCGCTGCATCACACCCGGCAGTGTAACCTTATCCGTCGGGATCAGCAGGGCCGCATCGCCGGGAGCAATGCCGGTGCCTGCCTTCCGCCAGGCATAGCGGCCGGTCAGCATCGAAAAACGCGAGGGCGTACAGGTCGCTGCCGTGGCATGGGCATTGCTGCACCGCAACCCGGCGGCGGCCACCTGGTCGATGTTCGGGGTTTTGATTTTGGTGGCCCCGTAACAGCTGACATCGCCATAACCAAGGTCATCGGCATAAATGATGACGATGTTCGGCTTTTGCTGGGCATGGACGCTCAACGCAAAAACGGCGAGCGCAAGGGCTGAAAAGTAACGCTTCATGCAGTTGGGTTTGTGTGAAAACCTTATTTCAGGTTCGGGTTAATATTGACTTCACTCTGCGGAACCGGCCACGTTTCGTCCGTGCCGGTCCGGAAGTTTTTCGTTGTGACAAACCAGCGGCCATACGGATCGTTGGTGGCGGTGTTCTTTTTGCGGAGGTTTTTCGCATTCGGGAACGCAGCTCCGTAAAAATCGCCTTTTAACACATCCCCTGCAATTTTCCAGCGCTGTAAATCCCATAGCCGGATACCTTCAAAGGCTAATTCGTTCCGGCGCTCGCGGCGGAGGATGGTGCGGAGCTGTGCCTGATTGGTAACCGTTACACGGGGCAGATTCACGCCCGGCCGTCCCCGCACGACATTAATCGTCTGGTCGAGTAATCCCTGATCAACCGCTCCGGATTCCAGCCGGGCCTCCAGATAGCTGAGCAGTACTTCCGCATAGCGGATAATGGGCAGGTCAATTCCGGAATTTTGTAAATCGCCGGTCAGGCCGTCCCAGTTGTACTTCCGCAGGCCGAAACCGGTACGGGTTGCCTGTTTGGTGGTCGTCAGCTGATCCACCGACCGGGTCGAATCGGGGTGGGTAATGTAGGTGATATTCTGGAATGTCTGCTGGTTAAACAGCACGTTGTAGCGCAGCCGAGGATCACGGTTGGCCGTCGGGTCGGTCACCGAATAGCGGGGATCGGTGAATGAAAACGGCGTGCCATCGGTAAATTCATACGACTCAACCAGACTCCCCAGCGGATTAAAGAGGTGCCAGCCCCCGTTGACGGCCGGGAAGAAATGCTGGTCCATGGCATTCGGGGCGAGGTCTTTCACGTACTGGGTGGCAAACACCAGCTCGCGGCTCGCCTCGTTGGTGCCGTTGAACAGACTCGGGTAGCTCGGATCGATGAAGTTGTCGCCGAAGTCGATGATGGTTTTGTAGGTTGTTGCTGCGTCACTGTAGGCGTAGGCGGCCAGCTGCGCACGGCCCAGAAACGCCAGCGCGGCTTGCTTGGTGGCGCGCCCCCGCTCGGTAGCCGCCAGGTCTTTCATCCGTGGCAGATCGGCGGCCGCGGCGGTAAATTCGTCAGTCGCAAACTTAAGCACCTCTGCCTTAGTTGCTTTGGTTACGGTATTGGCTTCGTCCAGCGACAGCGTGCGGGTTACCAGAGGCACTGAACCGAACGTCTGTGAGAGGTAGAAAAACTGACAGGCGCGGATAAACCGGGTCTCCGCAATCATCCGTTTGATTTTCGCCTCATCGACCGGTGTTTTGGCTACGTTTTCCAGAAAGTAGTTGCAGCGGGCAATGCGCGAATAGCTGGCGCTCCAGTAGTTACCCAGGTAGGCATTGGTGGCAACCAGATTGCCGTTGGTCAGCTGGTTGATGCCCGAGTTATCCCCGCGCCGGTCATAGGCATTGTCGGTCGCGACGTCGAGCATGATCAGGCCGTGGTACGACCACCAGTCGGTTGCCGAAAATTCTGCCCCGGTAGCAGGAGCGGCCAGCATCTGGATATTCCCCCGGTATACGCCCGTGAGCGCAAGCAGGGCATTGTTTTCGCTGGTCCAGAACGTTTCGTTAACGAAGTTACTCAGCGGACTTTTATCTAATTCGTCTTTGCAGGACCACAGGGAGCTGGTGCCTGCCAGCAACAGCGCGAGTGAAACCGTACGTATGTTGTTTATCAGTGCTTTCATGTCAGTGAACGATCAGGTTAGAAGGTTACGTTGAGGCCAAACGTGTAATTGGACATAATAGGATAATAGGCCCCGCCCGTATTGATTTCCGGATCCCAGCCCTTGCGGTAGTTGCTCCAGAGTTTCAGGTTTTCGCCGTTGGCATAGACGCGTACCGTCGCGATGTTTAGCTTTTTGGTCAGGACCGATGGAATCGTATAACCAAGCTGCACATTTTTGAGGCGGAGGTAGGAGCCGTTCAGTACCCAGAACGACGACGTAAGGGTGTTGTTGGTACCGGTGTTGGAAATCAGTTCCAGCCGTGGATAGCCGGCATTCCGGTCGGGGTTGGCGGCTGTCCAGCGCTCGTCCATCTGCCACTTCTGGATGTTGCCGTTCTGGAAAATAGCCCATCCTGCGTAGTTGTTCAGGTACCCGCTTACCCCGCCGACGCCCTGGAATAAAACGCCCAGGTCAAAGCCTTTATAGTTGGCCGTCAGGTTAATGCCGTACGTGAACTTCGGAATGGTGCTGCCCAGTAAGGTGCGGTCATACTGCGCGTCAACCTTGCCGTCCGGTTTGCCGTCGGGCCCGCTGATGTCCTTATAGCGGATATCGCCGGGCTTCGGATTCGGGGCGATGGCGGTCTGGTTGGCCCAGCTGTTGATATCGTCCTGGTTGGTAAACAACCCGTCGGCCACGTAGCCATAGTACAGGTTCAGCGGATAGCCGATGAACAGGTCACTGCCGTTACCGACCAGCCCGTTCGGTTGTTTTACGTTACCGACGCCCAGATCAAGCACCGTGTTTTTGGTGTAGGTCAGGTTGGTACCGACCGAGTAGCTGACATTGCCGAGCTTGTGGCGGTGTTCGAGCGTAAATTCCCAGCCCTTATTCGACAGGCGGCCCGAGTTTTTCTGCCCGACCGTAAACCCGAGTACCTGCGCCACGCTGGAAGCAGGACTGACGAGAATATCGTAGGTATACTTATCGAAATAGGTAGCACTGACACTAAGCAACCGCTTAAAGAAACTGGCTTCCAGCCCCACATCGGTTGTCTGGGTCGATTCCCAGTGCAGCGTCGTGTCGGTGATGGTGGTCCGGGCCACACCGGTGTTGATGATCCCGCCAAACGGATAGTTGTAGCCGGTGTTGAGCAGGTTCTGGTACGGATAATCCGAGCCGATGTTCTGATTGCCCAGCGTACCATGCGAGGCGCGCAGTTTCAGCTCATCCACCCACGTCAGGTTGTTTTTAATGAAGTTTTCCTGACCAATACGCCAGCCTACGGCCACCGACGGGAAGAGGGCATATTTCTGGTTTTTCGGGAACCGCGATGATCCGTCGAACCGCAACGCACCTTCTACCAGGTATTTGCGCTGGTAGTTGTACTGCGCGCGGCCGAAATACGATTCGAGTGCCCACTCGGTGGCACTGCCGCTGGTTGTCTGCGCGCTGGCATCACCGGCGTTGATAACGGTCACCGAGTTGCCGGGCAGGTTGCTCCGGCCCAGTGCCATCGACTCGCTGAACGCGGTCTCGAACGAGTAACCCGCCAGTGCTCCGAACTCATGGTCACCGATATTGGTTTTGTAGTCGGCAAAGGCCTGAAGGGTCCGGTAATTATTGCTGCTAATGGTTTCGTTGAGCGACGACGGCCCCAGGGCAATGGTTGCATTCAGCCGTTGTGCTGCCAGGAAGCGCGAGCCCCGCTGGTTCAGCTGCGTATAACCGCCGAGAACGGAAAAGGTCAGATCCGGAATGATTTTGTAATCTAACCGGAGGTTTGCGCCTAAATCCGTGCTTTTTGCTTTATAAAACGAGTCGTTCTGTAAATACGAAACCGGTGTTCCCTTGTTCGATACCCCCGTACCCCAGTCACCGTTTTTGTACCGGATCGTGTAAATCGACGGCATCCGGATGGTGTTGCTGATGATTCCGCTCATGTCGTTAAAATCCAGCGTGGCAGGTGGCGCCGGCTGGTGATCTTCCGACTGAATACCCGACAGGCGGGTGGTCAGTTTCAGCTTTTTCGACAGCTGATTGGTCAGGTTCAGCCGGACGTTGTAGCGGTCAAAGTTGTTGCGCTCCAGGATGCCGGCCTGACCCAGAAAGCCGAATGACAGCAGGTACTGGGTGTTGTCGGTGCCGCCGGAAATGCTCAGGTTATGGCCCGTTTGTGAGGCCTGCTTTTTCAGCGTCGAGGCGATGAAGTTGCTGTTCGGGTAATTGTCCGGGTCCGTACCGTTCTGGAAAAGCGCGATCTGCGCGTCGGTGTACGAGTTCGGGACGGCCTCGTTCAGGAGCCGCGCATAATCAGCGGAGCTAACGAACTGCGGTGTAGCGGTCATTTTCTGAATACCGACGTAGCCGTTGTAGGTAATCCGCATTTTGCCCTGTTTGCCGGTTTTGGTCGTTACCAGAATGACGCCGTTGGCGGCCCGCGCTCCGTAGATAGCCGCCGATGACGCATCTTTCAGGACCGAAATCGACTCGACATCATTGGGATCAACGTTATTGAACGAGTTGGCCGGAATGCCGTCGATAAGGATCAGCGGGGCCGTTGAGGCCGCAAACGACCCGACCCCGCGAATCTGGATGCTGCCACCGCTGCTGCCCGGCTGCCCCGAGCGCTGGATGACGGTTACGCCCGGCAACTGGCCCGTAAGCCCCTGCGACAGCTGACCCACCGACCGCGTGTTAATTTTCTCGCCGTTGAGCTGGGCAATCGACCCGATGACGTTGGTTTTCGACTGGGTACCGTACCCGACGACGACCACCTCGTTCAGCGATTTTACATCTTTTGCCAGCTTTACCGACAGGGTGGCTTGCCCGTTGAGCGGGAGTTCACGGGCGATATAGCCAATGTATGAGAAGACCAGCGTTACGTTGGCATCCGGCACCGACAGGGTGTATTTGCCGGTTGCATCGGTAACGGTCCCGTTGGTGGTGCCTTTTACGATGATACTGGCTCCCGGCAACATCTGACCGTCTTCATCGGTGACGGTTCCGCCCACCTGAAGGACGCGGGCTTCCTGCACAGCTGCCGGTACCGGACTCACATGCCCCGATTCTGTACTGCCCGGCTTCGGCTGGCGCCGGTCGCGTTCGGCAAAAATGAGGTAAAAGCCGGTCCGGAGTTTTTCGTACCGCAGACCCAGCGGCGAAAGCAGGGAGGTCAGACTGGCCTCTAATTCGGTTTCCTGCCGCGTTTTCATCACCGGAGCCCCCGATTTAATCAGTTTGCCCTCCAGCAGATCGCTGTCATAATTGATACTGACACCGTAATGGCTCCCCAGTTGCGACAACACAGTTGTCAGCGATTTCGCTGCCTTCTGACGGGGCTGTTCCAGGGTGGTCAGTGCCCCTGCTTTCTGAAAGGCCAGCGGTTGAGCCTCCTCCGCATGCGCACTGGTTATGGCAAATGCCATGAAGAGCCAGGTACTTTTTCTACAGGTAAAGTTTCTCATAACTATTACAAGGTATACAAGATGGATTTAGTAGACTATTTCTCTTTTGCTTTTACAAACCGATGATTACCAGGGCTGCGTCCGGTTATCGGGGGGAAATAGTTACCTGATTGTTTTGTTTTGAAATATTCAGATTATACAGTTTACTCAATGTCATGAGCAGAAGATCAGGCTGTTGTGCAGGTACGCTGCCTGAAAACCGTTTGTCCGGTAACGCCGGATCCGTAAAGGTGACCGTATACCCGTAGGTCTCCTCAAGTTGCGTGGCAATCTCCTGCAACGTGGTTTTACGGAAAACCAGCTGATTCGACTGCCAGGACGTAAACGAGGCCGGATCGACGGAGCGAACGCGTACCGGCGCTGACTCGCCGACGTCGGCCATCTCACCGGGCTTCATGAACACCTGCTGTTCGCGGTGGCCCGTCTGCTGAACCAGCAGATTTACCTTGCCCGATTCCAGGACAACCTGCGACCGTTTTTTGCGGTGCTTCACGTTAAACACCGTACCGACAACTACTACTGTAACGGGTTTTGCATGTACGCTGAATTTGGCCTGGCCGGTGCCTTTTTTCTCCTGAACGCGGAAATAGGCTTCGCCGTCGAGCCAGACCTCACGGGGCTTGTCTGTGTCCCAGGTAGCCGGAAAGGACAAGTGCGAATTGGCATTCAGGGTTACGATGGATCCGTCGGGCAGTGAAAGAGTTTTTGTTTCTCCATAGCGGGTTGAGATCGTTGTAATTAGTTCAGGACGGGTATAGTGATAGGCCGCGTAAGCGATCAGGAGCAGGCCCGATACGGCGGCGGCAACCCGGAACATACTGCGTTGGCGGAAAGGCTGCCGGTAAACAACGGGTTCCGCCGTTTTTTGGGCCTGGATTTGCTGCCAGACCTCGATCATAGCCTGGTTGGCCGCATAGTCGGTGCCGAAGCGAAGGTCAAGGATCAGCTGCCGGGCTTCCTGAAGGGCCGCGCTTTGGTCGGGATTCGCGGACAGCCAGCCCTCCCAGAACGCCGTTGTATCGGCGTCCGGGTCGATTACCCATTTCTGGAATGACGGGTTTTTAACGAAACCGGTGACTGTGCTGTGCTGAAAATCCATACCAACGGGCATCCCATAGCGGTCTGCTCATGGATAAGACAAACATAATCGTCGGATCTCATCGGTTTTATTGAAAAAAATCAAAAAAAAATTCTATTACTGCGGGTACCCGATCCAATGGATAGAGTTATGCGCCGAATCCAGGGAGGGCGATGGACGCCGGATTGCTAAGGTGTCCCGAATAAAAAAGCCAGTCAGTATCCTTCGTGGTACTGACTGGCTGATATTTACTCAAACAGGGTGATGATTAAGGCACGTAGCTTTCCAGCAGCGTCATGTCGCCTTCCGGAATCAGGGTGATTTGTTGTACGTCGGCCGGAATCAGGGCACATTCGCCGGTTTTGAGGTTAAGGCTGTAGCCTTGCTCAGTCTGAATCTGTACACCACCGCCCACACAAACCAGAATCACAAACGAGTTGATGTCGGTATAATCGTGCAGGACCTCCTGATCAAAGTTCAGCACGTTGGTCACGAAATAGTCGCAGGCCACGGCGTTAACGCTCTTGTTCTGCACCTTCTCGTACTGCGTTTTGTAGTCGCCGTAGTAGTGGTAGTCAATCGCATCGACGGCCTGTTCGGTGTGCAGTTCGCGTTTCTGCCCTTTATCGTCGGTCCGGTCGAAGTCATAAATCCGGTACGTGATGTCAGACGTTTGCTGGATTTCGGCCAGCAGCAGGCCCTTGCCGATGTAGTGTACCCGGCCGGCAGGCAGGAAAAACACATCGCCCGGCTTAGCCGCTTCGATATTCAGAATATCCTGGATTGTATTGTCGTCAACGGCCTGAACGTATTCTTCCTTCGTGACTTCCCGGTTAAAACCCGAATTCAGCGTAGCGCCTTCGTCGGCCTGGATGATGTACCACATCTCGGTTTTGCCGAAGCTGTTGTGGCGCTCTTTGGCCAGGGCATCGTTCGGATGCACCTGAATCGACAGATCGTCGTTGGCATCGATGAACTTAACCAGCAGGGGGAAGGTATTGCCGAAACGCTCGTACACGTGTTTGCCGACAAGCTGATCCTGATAGGTTTCGAGCAGTTCCTGAAGGCTTTTGCCGGCCAGTTCGCCGTCTTTTACAATGGACACATTGCCGTCGACCCCCGAAATTTCCCAGGTCTCACCGCAGTTAGGCAGGGGAGAGAAATCTTTACCGAGAATCGTGTTGATTTTGTTGCCACCCCAGATTTTGTCCTTGTAGATGGTCTTAAACGTAAGCGGATACAACATAACGTATAGACGTTGAGTAAATGGGTTGCTCAACTAACCGGCAAAGTAAACGGATTGTTGATGAATTAGGGCGGAATTTCGACCGATAAGGCCAAATTAGACATGATTACGGGGTGAACGGGATGTCTGGCTTACCCAAAACACCCTGTTCACCCCGTCGGTAATCGGGCAGAGACTTATTTACCCATGGCCTGCTTGATGGCAGCGACTTCGGCCGGATCATACGGCGAACCGTCCGGACGCAGAATTTCGTGGTGCCAGACCGCCGGCTCACGGTTCACGTACGGCTTTTGCCAGCTGTCCCACGGCAGGTTGGTCTGTGTTTTACCGGCTACGAAGCCCCAGCAGATCATACCTACTTTTTCGCGTTTGGCGGCAGGCATGTGCGTCTGGAATTTACTGCCCGCACCCCGTGCCATAAACTCCGTACAGATTACCGGGCGGCCCAGTTTCTTCAGGTCTTTGATCGACTTTTCGAATGCCGGCAGTTCCATGTAGTTGTGGAACGTGATGATGTCCGAGTTTTCGAACTGAACTTTTTCCATAGCCGACCATTTTGCCGGATTGCTCCAGTCGTGACCAGCCCACAGAATCCAGACACCCGACGTCAGGGGTTGTGCCGGACCGGCGGCGCGTGCCCAGCGGAAAACTTCCGGTAATAAACGCGTCACAATCTCCGGCTTACCTTTTGGCTCCTGCTTCAGGTTTTCGTCGCCGTAGCTGTTGTTGTTGGTGTTATCCGGTTCGTTCCACAGATCCCACAACAGGATACGCTGGTCATTTTTAAACGCGCCGATCACGCCTTTTACATAGGCTTCCAGACGCGGATACTGCGAGACATCTGTCAGCGCAGCAGCGCCCGGGCTTTGCAGCCAGCCTGAGTTATGAATGCCCGGCTGCGGATCACGCTGCTTGCCGAGTTTCGGATATGGATCCCAGCACGAGTCGAACAGGACCAGCATCGGCCGGATTTTGTGCTTCTGGCAAATGGTCAGAAACTGGTCAAGGCGTTTTTTGAAGCCTTCCGGATCCTGTTGCCAGAGCAGGTCATGTAAAAAGACACGGAGCGTGTTCACACCCATTGCCTCAGCCCAGCCCAGCTCCTTGTCGATGGTTTTCGGGTCAAACGTTTCGGCCTGGAACATCTCCAGCTCATTAATGGCGTTGGCCGGGTTGTAGTTCGGGCCGAACAGGAACGGCTGTTTTGCATACCACGCATTGGCTTTTTCGGCCGTCCAGCGACCTTGCTGGGCGTAGGTTTGGGATAGGGTCAGGCATACAAATGCCAGTAAAACCAATATGCGTTTCATAAAAATGGGAAAAGGTTAAGAAAGATTACTTCACCGTTGAGAACTGATATACCGATGTCTGACGGTAGGTCTGCCCTGGTTTCAGGATCGTTGTCGGGTAGGATGGTTTGTTCGGTGAATCCGGATAGTGTTGCGTTTCCAGACACAACGCCTCGCGGTAGTTGAACGGCTTGCCGTACTTACCGGTGTCTTTGCCGCCCATGAAGTTACCGCCGTAGAACTGAATCGCTGGTTCGGTTGTCATTACGTCCATTTTGATGCCCGATTGGTCACCGATTACTTCGGCGGCTTTGGTCATGCCGTTGCCGGTTTTGTTGAGCACAAAGTTATGATCGTAGCCACCGCCGAATTTCAGCTGCTCATTCTGCTCGCTGATGCGGGCACCGATGGCTGTTGGCTTGCGGAAATCAAATGGCGTGCCGGCAACCGGTGCAGGATCGCCCATCGGGATCAGGGTCGAGTCTACCGGCGAATAACGGTCGGCAAACAGGGTCAGCTGGTGGTTATTGACCGTACCGGAGCCTTCGCCGTTGAGGTTGAAAAAGGCGTGGTTGGTCAGGTTCACCGGCGTATTTTTGTCGGTTGTCGCCGTGTAGTCGATTTTCAGGCCGTTGTCGTCGGTCAGCGAGTAAACGACTTTAACGGTCAGATTGCCCGGGTAACCTTCTTCGCCGTCTTTCGAGACATAGCTCAGCTCCAGGGTTTTGTCGTCGATCTGTTTGGCATCCCACACCCGTGTATGGAAACCACCGGGGCCGCCGTGCAGGTGGTTCGCGCCGTTGTTGGTCGCCAGTGTGTATTCCTTACCGTCGAGGGTAAAGTGTCCTTTGGCAATCCGGTTACCAAACCGGCCGATGATCGGGCCATAGAACACTTCGGCGGCGCTCTGGTAGTCACCGACTTTGTTAAAGCCGATCACTACGTCGGTTGGCTTGCCGTTTTTGTCGGGTACCAGCAGCCCGACGATGCGGCCGCCGTAGTTGGTGATGGCTACCTGCATGTCCTTGTTTTTCAGGACATACAAGGCGGTCTTCTTGCCGTCGATGTCACTTTCGAAATTTTTCGCATCCGGCAGTTGTGCGGTTGTCAAGGCAGTAATGGTTTGGGTTGAGTCGGTCGAGGCCGTTTCTTCCGTGGTTTTGTTAGATGACTGGCAACCGCTTATGTACAGCATCGCAGCCAGGGCCATCGGGACAATTAGTTTTTGCATTGGGTTTAGTGTTAATCGATTTTGAGTTTCAGTATTCAATATCCCCGGTCAAAGTCGACAATGTTGTCTAAAGGCAGTCCCTTTTTATACTTGACAAAATTTTTGAGGAATACCCTTAGTTTGTCCATATCTTCTTCGTCGTAACCGCCGCCGGTATGCTGTGTCAGCAGCACATTCGGGCAGTGCCAGAGCGGGCTGTCGGCGGGCAGTGGCTCGGTCCGGGTAACGTCGAGGACGGCCCCTGCCAGCTGACCGCTTTGCAGCGCAGTCAGGAGGGCATCTTCGTTGATCAGGGAGCCACGGCCGGCATTGACAATCACGGCCGACGGTTTCAGCAGGGCAAACCGTGATTCGTTGAAAACGTCCGTAGTGCCAACGGTCTCCGGCAACACGCTGATGACGACATCGGTATACGGCAGCAGCGCATCAAGGTCGGCCATGGTAGGGGGCTGACTGTTGCGCACAAACGTAACCGTACAGTCGAAGCCGTTCAGAATCTGCTGAATCGCCTGACCGATAGCGCCTGCTCCCAGCACCAGTACGTGTTTCCGGTGCAGCAGGTGCATGGTCGGCCGCATGGCCCCGCCAACCCATTTTTTTTCTGCCTGAAGCCGCGCCAGTTCGTCAATCCGGCGATACAGCGCCATCAGGCCGGCAATGGCCGATTCAGCAACCGGCTGGGCAAAAAAGCCTTTCAGGTTAGTGATGGTTATGTCAGGCCGTTGTTCGCTCCGGTACAGCGGCAGGTAATCGTCAAAGCCGGTCGAATAGAGTTGTACCCAGCGCAGTTGCTGACTTTCGGTAAGCCAGTCGGCGGGTGGTTTGCCAAATACCACGTCGGCTTGCAGAAAAGCCGCTTTTCGCTCCGTTTCGGGCAGATCCTGTCCCCAGATACAAACATCGTCGGGTCCCAAGGTGTCCGCTACCAGCGCACGGGCGGCGTCAGGCAGTCGGAAAGTGATGTAAATGTGCATGGTTATGGGCAAATTAAAGTACTAAAGCAGGCAGCCAGAAAACAGCATCGCCCAGCCAGCGATACCGTTCATGACGCAGATAATACGCCGGATACCGCTGAATCACATACAATACGGTACTCATGATGGCCAGCATAATGGCCAGCCGCTGGGCAAACCGCGGACCGCCGCCGGGATCATTGTTGGTAAAGCAGATAATCATGGCTGCAATACCGACAATAAACGTCAGCCAGCGCAGCAGCATATCGCTGAACGGCAGGCCAAGGCCGGTTGCAATAGAAAAGGAAGTTTGGCGCGGCTTCTCCTGTATTTCCATGATGGAAAACAGCAACAGGTTCTGAAAAGCGACGGCCGCAAACATGGCCGCTTCGGTCATATCGACCCAGCCAATGGCCGGCCGCTGTGTCCAGACACTGCCCCAGACCCCTGCCGAATAGAGCAGGGCCACAAGCGGTTCTTTCAGCAGCAATGCCGGATGATGAGCCGGTAGTTTAAATACCATACCGATGTACAGGCCGCAGATCAGAAAAAGAACAGCACCGAATTTGATAACCGTCGTGGGGAGCCAGAACGTCAGGATAAGGGCCAGTACGGCCGCTGCCCCGACGGCCTGCCAGAGTACCAGCGCATGGTTGCGGTGGAACAGGTGGCGGGGTGTGGGCGGGAAACCCGGCTTCCGGACATCCAGCAGCCGGTCGGCGGTATAAATTACCCAGACGGCCAGCGCCAGTACAATGGTGGTAGCCCAGTGCAGCGAGTCAACGCCCGACAGCCGGGCCGCTGCCTTATGCGAAAGTACTGCTCCGAATACCACAGGCAGACTCAGATAATACGCGTTTTTGAGCAGGTTTTTCAGCAAAATACAGGTTAGTTGGCCGGCAAAATGCTTGCCGGCAGAACACAAAAATACCGCTTGTGTTGAAACGCAGGCAGACTAACCGTATTTTTTGAGGTATGGGGGCGTTTTTTAATGCGTATTGCAGAGAGTAGGGAAAAGATAAACGCCTGTTAGGTTCCGGCTTACCGGTTCAACAGGCGTTGGTGTGAACCCGAAGACGGGTTGTCTCTTATTTAGCAGCGGGGGCGCCCGGGTAGTCAGGGTGTCTTTTTACTTTACGGATCTGTCGCAGGTGCCGGTCAACGTGGCCCCACTGATAAATGTAAACCTGGTGCATATTACGGGGATTATCTGTGCCTGTAAGTTCAAAATAAGCACGCATGTCGGCATCTGTTTTTTCAACAAAGGCAATAGTCTGCTCCCTTAGTTTCAGAAAAAAAGTCAGGTTGTTTTTTCCGGCTATGAACCCGGTTGGCCGGGAAAAGTCAGGCGATACATGGGGCGTTTCTTCCATGATCCATGTAGTATAATAACTATCCGGCCTGCTTGTCTGATTGAGTTCGGGCCTGGGTTTACTGCGGCTTCCCATACTGATTTCCCTTGCCCAGATAATTTCCCATAGCGCCAGATGCTCCACGATTTCACCGATACTCCACCGATCCGGTGACTCTTTAAACGCCCATTGAGATGGTGTCAGGTCCTGTGTCTCCCCGACAATGGCGTCCCGTGTACGACGGAGATTGTCCACAGTGTACTGCCGGTCCGTTTCCGTCCAGAGTTTCGATCCGGCAGGTATTATCGTCTGAGCCGGTAATGTACTGCTAATCAGTAGCAGGCAAAACAAAATGTAAATTTTTTGCATGGCATATATACATACGTGATTGATAATGAGCTACATTGGCCAACTGATCTCTGCTGATCAAAAGTAGCAAAGCATTAATCGGGCGTATTGTAAAAATGCGACATCCTGCCTGTAGCCTAAGCCGGAGCTTACAGGCGCAGTAAAGACTGCACCCAAAGTAAACCGCCTACAAACTACTGACACCCGCAAATCAAGACCCTGTAAGGGTCAAACGTCTATAGTCAGTTCGTCGCCGACGCGGAGGGTGCCGGTTTGGGTGGCAATGGCGTTCTGGCCGAACAGGATTTTGTTGTTTTGTTTCCGGTATTGGGTCAGCGTCCGGAGTGGCTCCCTGCCGGTTTCGCCGGTAGCGGGGTCGATGGTCGTCAGCACACAGCGCGCGCAGGGTTTCGGGCCGTAAAACGCTATGTCGCCGAGCCGGAAGCGCTTCCAGGTGTCTTCATCGTAGGCAGGGGCGCCGTCTATGATGATGTTGGGCCGGAAACGGGTCATGGTGATGGGTTCTGCCAGGCGGCTGTTGAGGTCATCAAGCGAACTCTGGCCAATAATCAGGTACGGATAGCCGTCGGCAAAACTGACCGCCTCTTCATGTCGGGCATATTTCGCATCGATGAGCCGGCGGGTCGTTTCAGGCATAAATACCAGATGACACGGTTGCCCCAGCAACTGACTGAACCAGTCGTCGGCCTCCCGGCTCAGAACCGTGGCCGGCACGTCGTGGCTGTCCCAGATCGTGACGTTGATGCTGGCCGACGACGGGGTTGCGGCGGGGTCCAGCGGCAGCTCAAACACATTGTCGGGAGCATGGCGGTGCCAGACCCGAATGCTGTTGTCAGTTATAGCCACATCGACCAGTGCCATGTGATGGCATGACCGCTGGGTGATAAAGATCCCGTTCGGCGAGACCAGCATATACCGCCGGTCGTAGCGGAATCCTTTTTCCTCAACTACCGCCTCGGTAACCGAAACGCCCCCGAGCGATTTTACGGGATAAATACGAATGTCCTGAATAGTAGGCATGTCTTTTAAAGAGCGAAAGAGTGAATGGGGTGCCCTGAGAGGTAGTAAGTGAACAGTCCTCGCCGTTGGATGCAAAACGAGTAAACTCGTTTTTACTCCCTTCCCCTGATGTCAGGGGAAGGGTCGGGGATGGGGTCAACTTAAAACGCCATTCTGGGCATAGGGCTGACGGCCTGGCTGGTAAAATCGCCCTGGTCGTATTTGAACTTAGCGGCCATGGCAATCATCGCGGCATTGTCGGTACAATACTCAAAACGGGGAATAAACACCCGCCAGCCCTGTTCGTCGCCGAGCGCTTGCAGGGCGGTGCGCAGGCCGCTGTTGGCCGACACACCGCCGGCAATGGCAATGTCGCGGACACGGGTTTCGCGGGCTGCCCGTTTCAGTTTACCCAGCAGCATCTGCACCAGCGTGTGCTGGATACTGGCACAAATATCGGCCAGGTTTTCGTCGATGAAGTTGGGATTCTTCTTCAGATTGTCGCGCAGAAAATACATAATGGCTGTTTTGATGCCGCTGAACGAAAAGTCCAGCCCCGGCATTTCGGCCAGCGGAAACGGAAACGCCAGCGGATTGCCCTGACGCGCATATTTGTCGATCAGCGGTCCGCCGGGATAGGGTAGGTTCAGCAGTTTGGCCGACTTGTCGAAGGCTTCCCCGACCGCATCGTCCTGCGTCTGGCCGATAATTTCCATGTCGAGCGGGCTTTTGACCAGCACCAGCTGCGTGTGTCCGCCGCTGACGGTCAGGCACAGAAACGGGAGCTTCGGCGGTGACCAGTTTCCGCTCTGATCATCAATGAAATGGGCCAGTACGTGGGCCTGCATGTGGTTCACTTCGATCAGCGGAATGTTTAGCCCGAGCGCCATGGCTTTGGCAAACGAGGTGCCCACTAATAATGAGCCTAAAAGGCCCGGACCACGGGTAAAAGCTATGGCGTTAAGCGCAGATTTCGGTACCTTTGCATCAGCAAGGGCCCGTTCTACAACCGGTACAATATGTTGTTGGTGGGCCCGTGAGGCCAACTCCGGAACGACTCCTCCGTATTGTTCATGAATCAGTTGCGCGGCAACAACATTGGAGCAAATCTGACCGTTAACTAAAACGGCTGCCGATGTTTCGTCGCAAGAAGATTCAATGGCTAAAATTGTCATGGTACAAAATTACGGCTTCTCCTGGAATGTTTATTGTAGTAGCCTGTTGAAAGCATAAATAGCTGATACAGCTGCTGGATTAGCTAAACTTTTGAGAGGGTTTTGTTGTCTAAAAGTGAGTAGAAGATACATAATTGTTTAACACCCGAAAATGCGCTCGTTTTTTGCCGTCTTTCTGAAATCGCTGCTCTACCTGACGCTGTCAGTAGTGCTGCTGTTTGTGACGGTGGCGGTGAGCCTGCAGATTCCGGCGGTACAGACCGTGGTCGTAAACCGGCTGGCCGATTATGTATCTGAAAAACTGGACCATCCGATTCACTTCAAACACGTATACATCCGCTGGTTCGACTCGCTGGTGATGGAGGGCGTAAGCGTCCTTGACCTCAAACGCCGGCCTATGATTACGGTCAACCGGCTGGAAGTAGATTATAATCTACAGAATCTGATCGACAGCTCGGCGCATAATATCCACATTGATGAGGTGCTGCTTTACCAGCCCGACGTGCGGCTGATCAAGAACCCGAAAACGGGTGACCTCAATATCGACGAGTTTATTGCCAATATCGAAAACCTGCTGGCGGCGGATCCAAACCAACCCGCTAAGCCGGATAATAACGTGCCGTTCACGATCGGCAAAGCGTCGGTTATCGACGGGAAGTTTACCTACGACGACCCGCGTGAAAAGCTGATGAATGATCCGAAAAGCTTTGATTATAATCACTTTACGCTCGAAAAGCTGAATGGCAATGTCCGTAATTTTCTGGCTCTCGGCGATACCATTGCACTTGACGTAACCAAACTCCGGACGGTCGACCGTGATTCGAAGCTGACCGTTCACCGGATGGATACGAAGTTTCTGTATTGCGCCAAAAAAATGGAGATGGCCAACCTGACCGCACGGATCGGAAACTCGCTGGTGCGCGATCATATTGTCTTTCTCTACGACCATCCGCGCGATTTCGGCGAATACAACGACCGTATTCTGATGCAGGGCAATCTGGAAAACTGCCGTGTGTCGTCGGCCGATCTTGGCTTTTTCTCTGACTACATCCGTGAGCTGCGGGAAACCTGGCTGCTCTCAGGCTGGTTCAACGGCACGGTAAAGGATTTCCGCATCAGCCGGACAGACCTGCGGTTTGGTCCGGCGTTCCGCAGCCGCCTGCGGGGGGAGCTGGGCTTTAAGGGCCTGCCCGAAACCGACGGTCTGAAGGTAGATTTCTGGTTCCATCCGTCGCAGGTGAACATGGCCGATATCCGGCAATATTATCCCGAAGAAGGCTTTAATCATACCATTCAGAAGCTCGGCACCGTCGATTTTGACGCGCGGTTTACGGGGTTATTCGACAATTTCCATACATCGGGGAATTTCCGGACGGCCATGGGGAATGTGTTCGGTAAACTTGACCTGAAACTGGCAGACGAAAGCGTAAAAAAGCCGGTGCAGCAAACCACCTATTCGGCTGACCTGAAAGCCGAAAATCTGGCACTGGGCGAGCTGATTGACCGGCCCGATCTCTTTCAGACCATTAACGGCCACGGCCGGATTTCGGGGCGCGGGTTTTCGGTCGATAAGGCCAATGTCGATGTTGACGGCGCGTTTGAGCAGGTCGGTGTACAGGGCTATAACTACCGGAATCTGGTTGTTCGGGGAAATTTACAGAAGGCATTTTTTAACGGGCATGTAGGCCTGCGCGATCCGAACCTGCAGTTCTACCTGGACGGCGAATGCGATCTGGGCGGTTCGGCCGCCAACAATAAAATTAACCGTTATGACCTGCGGGGGGCGGTACAGCATGCCGATCTGCGGGCACTGGGCCTGATGCCCGACTCGCTGGTGGTGAAAACGGAACTGGACGTGCAGATGCAGGGCAATACCCTCGACGAGTTTGAGGGGCAGGCGTTTTTCAGAAACGGTCTGCTGAGTCTGAACCGCCGCAACCTGCCGATTGATACGCTGTCGGTGGTATCGGTTATCCGGCCATCGGGGCGGCACCTGCTCGTCAACTCCGACTTCCTGATTGCGCAGGTAAAAGGTAATTTCCTGCCGAATCAGACCGTGGATGATCTCGCACGGCTCTGGCACGAATACGAACTCTATTTCATGGGCGATGTCGCCACGCGGCAGACCTATTATGCCCGTAAGCAACAGCTGCTGGCCAAAACGCCGGTTTCGCCGTACCAGATCGACTATTGGTTTCTGGCCAAGCAGGTACGGCCGCTGGTTACGTTTCTGGACCCATCGGTACAGGTTGCCAGCGGTACCCGCATCGAAGGCCAGTTGTCGGTTGATAATACCATGCTGTTTACGGCCAATGTGCATACAGATTCAGTGCGCGTCGGAGCAGTCTATCTGGGCGAAAGTGAAGCCGAGCTGACGACCTCTAAGTTCACGACTGGCCAGGAAGTGCTGGCGTCGGTGGAGTTTTCCTCGAAAAAGCAGCAGTTCAGTGCCATGGCGCCGACGGAAAAACTGGTGATCGATGCCACGTGGGATGTAGACCACATTGATTTCCGGGGCAATATTCAGCAGCAGAACAGCACTAACCGCGCCGACCTGCACGGCGAAATGCGGTTTAAAGGCGATGCCATCGATATGACCTTCCAGCGGGCACAGTTCCACTTGCTCGAAAGCGACTGGAGTCTGAATCCGCAAAGCCTGATCCGGAAGGTCGGCGACGAAATTACCTTCCGGAATGTGTCGGCCCTGAACGGAAATCAGCTGATTTCGGCGGTGGGCAAAATATCCCGCGACTCCTCGCAGATGGTACAGGTACGGGCCAACAATTTCTCGCTTGAAACCCTTGATCCGGTGCTGAACACCAGCATACGCGGAACGCTCAACGGGATGGCCACCATCCGGAATCTGTATGAGACCGCCATTGTTGAGAGCAGCGGTAAAATCATGGACCTGAGCTACGACGATTTCCGGATTGGCGATGTAACCAGTGACGTGACCTGGGACCCTGCAGCCGAGCGGCTGAACATCGACGCCCGGGTAAACCGCGACGGTGCTGACCTGATGACGCTGACCGGTAAATATGCCCCTGATCAGAAGACCGATGCCTTTAACCTGAAGGCAACCCTCAACAAGGCTGACCTGCGCATCTTCGAGCCATTTGCCAAAGATATTGCGTCTAATTTCGGCGGCGTGGCAAACGGGGCGATCGACATTACCGGAACACCGAAGAATCCGATCCTGAAAGGTACGGTCGATGTACAGGGCGGTAAACTGACCCTCGACTACCTGAAGGCCGATCTGACGTTCGACGATAAAATATACTTTGGTCCCGACGAGATTATTGCCCGCCGCATTCTGGTCCGTGATCCGCAGGGCAATACGGCCGTGGTTCGGGGCGGGGTTTATCACGACAGCTTCCGGTATTTTCAGCTACGGTTTGATGCCGATCTGAAAAACTTCCGGATCATGAACACGACGGCCAAAGACAATGACATGTTCTATGGGGTGGCCTATGCAACCGGAAAAGCCGAACTCTTCGGCCCGATTGATAACCTGACCATCCGTGCCAATGTGACCAGCAATAAGGGAACAAAAATCTATATTCCGTTCGATGGCGCCACCAGCGTGGCCTCGCAGGATGTGATCCGGTTTGTGAACCGGGCGCAGAACCGGCAGGGGATTACACAACCCGCCGCTGCCACGGCTACGACACCAAACCCATCAACGGCATCGACGGTAGACCTGTCCGGTATTCTGATGGACTTTACCTTTAACATTACACCGGACGCTTACTGCGAAATTCAGCTTGACCGGCAGACGGGCGACATCATCAAGGCATACGGCAACGGGGTGATTGCCATGCAGATTGACACCAAAGGCGATTTCTCAATGACCGGGGCCTATGCCATTGATCGCGGAGAATACACGTTTACCTTTGAAAACGTCATCAACAAACGCTTCCAGATCCGGCCGAACAGCCGCATTACCTGGACCGGCGACCCGTACAAAGCCATGCTCGACGTAACAGCGGTCTATACCCAGTATACCTCGCTGGCCCCCGTGCTGAACAGCATCACCAGCCCGTCTACCAGCGGCGATACCCGTTCGGCGGAAAACACCCGCCGCTATCCGGTCGATCTGCTGATTAAACTGAACGGTGACCTGCTGCAACCGGGCATCACCTACGACATTGATGTTAAGGAGTATCCGGCGTCGGCCGAGTCGCGGCAGGCGGTAACAGCCTTTGAAACCAAACTGCAAAGCAACGAGCAGGAACTGACACGGCAGGTGAGCAGTCTGCTCCTGTTCAACCAGCTGATGCCGGAGGGCTCCGGCTTTTTCGACAGCCAGAACAACACCGCCGGTCTGTTCAACAGCGTGAGCGAGCTGCTGTCGAACCAGATCAGCCGGCTGGCCTCGAATCTGAATGAGAACCTGGATATTGGTGTATCATTCGGCGGGTTTACCAGCAATGCACAAAACGAAAGCCTGATCAACAACCTGCAGCTCCGGTTCTCGTACCGGTTCCTGAACGACCGTTTCCGCATCAGCCGCGACGGTGGCTTCACCTATGGGCAGAACCAGTACGGACAGGTACAGACTAATACGGCGAGTTTGCTGGGCGAATGGACCCTGGAATACTGGATTACACCCGACGGCCGGATGCGGGCTAAAATGTATAACCGGAACCAGCAAAGCATGATGCCGCAGGGAACCGGTGCCAGTACGATTACAACCGGTGGTGGTATCAGCTTCCTCTATACGCGGACATTTAACCACCTGTTTGGCAAAGCGCGGAAGCCTGCCCCCGGCGTTCCGACGGTAAATACAGATACCGTAACTGACGGCGCTACAACCACTGACGCGGATGAGTTACCGCCACGACCGGCCTCGCGCGCGTCTTCGCTGGTGAATCTGAAAGAGAAATAAAAAGAAATCCGTACCTTCCAGGAACAGGGTCGCCTGGCGGTTCTAAACTTCCTGGAAGGTACGGGTTTCGCCTCTTTAACCAACGTCAAGACCCCTTTTCTACCGCCACCGGTGCCAGCTGCTGCACCATATCCTTGGGCTTGTGCTGAATATGCCACTGGTTCAGGATGTCCAGAATAATCTCGGTCATATACTCCCGCTTGTTAAACACAATGTCATGGCGGTTTTCGGGCAGGATAAACTCCTTTACCTGTGCGTTAACCAGATGCTGGCGGGCAAACCGGACATTGGTCGGATACACCAGATCGTCGCGCTGACCATGCAGCATCGTAATGGCTGCCGTAATGTTGGGCCAGTCAGGCATAATTTCCATCAGGGCTTTGCGGTGGGCCAGTTTTTCGTCGTTGGCCAGGAGCAGAAACGGCGAAACGAACCAGCGGAGCGGCGGTTTGTCAATAAAATGGCTGATGCCATAGGTACGTTCGAGACCAGGGCCGAGCGCTGAGGAAACAAACACGACATGATCAATCACATTCGGGTTGTTCATCGCCAGCCGGGCCGACACCGACCCGCCGTATGACGAACCGATCACGACCAGAAACGGTGCCTTTTTATAGCGGTCGATCAGTGGCTGGAGCAGTTCGGCCTGCCGGACAACCGACGTTTCGACCCGCCCGAAGTCAGAATACCCATAGCCTGGCCGGTCAACCGAAACCAGCTGAGCGTGATTAACGAGGTTGGTATCGGCAAAAAACTTATTGAAGAAGGAAAGCGAGCTGGGCGCGCCATGCACGAAAATAATCGTGGGTTTGGTCGTGTCGGCCGGTGTTTCCATAAACCGGATGGTCCGGTCACCCACCTGGTAGCGGTGGATCGACGGCTTAACCCGCTGCTGACTAAATTCGTCCATAAGGTCGGCATCGCTGTCCCGCAACACAATAAACCGGGAAACGCCGATGCCGGCAACGACTAAAAAGAGGATGGTATATAATGCCCATTTGAGGGCCCGGATAAACGCTTTCATATCTGAAAAACACAAATTCCGGCATTGTGTTCCACGAAATGAGGCAGGTGCCTGTTTATGGGCTCCCACCTCACCGTTTATCCGTTACTTATTGAGCAGTTTTTGTTTGGCCGTCTCGTACTCGGCCTGTGTCAGTACGCCTTCATCAGCAAGGGTCTTCAGTTTCCTGATTTCATCAGCAATACTGAACGGCTTGAGGCTGGTAATGACTGTGCCGCGGATTTGTGGCGGAGGCATGAGTTCACCGGCATTGACCGCATTTTCCAGTTCAATAAAATACTTTTTCGACCGGCCGACACTCAGAATGGCGCCCATCGTATACCCTTGTTCTTTTGTGCCGGTTTGTACCAGTTCTTTAACAACGGCCCGTCCGTTGATGTAGTTGGTGGGCATGTAGACACGGGGCCATGAGTGGTTCACGTAAATAAAGGTAAAGCTGTGGTTAGGCATGCTGCCTTCACCGAGTGAGAGCGTATCGCCTTTCTGGATGCGCCAGCCCGGGGCCGCCTTCGGTGAGTATCCCCAGTGCAGGTGGCTGGGCAGTACAGGGCCTTTGCGCAGATCATCGGCTGTTACGGGTTTAGGGGTTGGTGTCTGGGCAACGGCCATGCTGACGCCGGATATGAGTAAGGCAGCAAGCAGGGATCTGCCGGCGCGTAAAGGAAAACGTTGATTTTTCATGGTATACTGTGTGTGTTACTAATACGCCCTAAAATATAACAAGTAACGAAATAACGAAAGTAGGTTGCTTTTATATAGGTGTGCCAGCGCAACGGACTAGCGGATTTGTTTGGGAGGTAGCAGGGTGTAAGTGCATGTATACAAGCCCGTTATCTGGGGGAGAGTGTCGATAGGATATCCTGAATTTCCTTTAGGGTTGCTTCTGTAAAGGAAATGCGGCTTGCATACTCAAGCTGACCTGATTCTTTGGCGCGCAGGTAAAGATGGCCGGTATACGGCTGCTCCGTAGCTTCGGGGTCACGGGCATAATAGAGCATAGCAATCTGCTTCCCGCTCTTAAAAAACGTGGTCGTATTATTCAGCTCCCGTGTTTCTCCCTTCGCGTTCAGATAAGGCACCGATGCCGGAACGGGAGAGGGAAGTGTCTGCGCATACGGAATGAGCAGGCACGGGTAGGCATTGGGATTGCAGAACGTGTATAGGGTTGCCTGGCCATCGTTCCGGTTGATGCTGGCAGGCGTGTCACCAAAGGATCCAGGCGTACGCAGGCTATAACTGTTGCCCTGATACGTTGCCGGGGGAAACTGGATCGTATAATCCATATTCAGGTTGATGGTCACCCAACCGGATTTCGGGCCGGTGGTGATGGAAACCGGGGCCGGTTCATCCGTTTTACAGGACAAAACAGCCACATAGCTGATAATCAGAAAAAGTAACCCTCGTTTCATCGTTATCTCCGTTTCTTTCCTGACCCGCCGGAGCAGAAAAAGGTTGGAATGGGAGAGGAGGGAAACTACAGGCGCCGTTCATACGCCTGATCAGGAGTAGGAACGGCGCCCGTTTCTCATCAACGGATTGACCTAGGGACAATTCCCCGGCCCCTGTATCACAACGGTTCGGGTAACGGCCGGGCATCCTTCATCGCTTTGTACGGTGAGGGTGTAGGTGCCGCCCAGCACGACGTTGCCGGCAAAAACGGTATAGGCTCCCGTCTGGCGGTAAACAGTTGAGAACACATAGCCGTCGGGTCCGGTAAAAACAAACGACTTACCGGTGGCCGGCACCGTCAGCCGGACGGGCGCGTTACAACCAGCCGTGCCGTCGGCGGTGATGTTGCCCGCTGCAGCACTGGTGCCCTGCCGTATTGTATTGGTTGTCAGCGACTGGCAGGCGGTTCCCCGGCCGTTTGCCGCTACAAGGGTGTAGGTGCCAATGGCTGTGACGGCAAACTGACCGGTGAGATTGGTTTGATTGCCGGGTAACAGGCTGAAGCTGGTGGCTCCGCCGGCGGTTGCCGAGAGGGTAACGCTGTTGGGGCCGCAGCCGATGGCGCCCGTGCGGCTGATGCTGACGGGCCCCGGTGGTACCAGATTACTGCTCACATTGAGCGACGTCGTGCTGAAACAGCCCGTTGCCGGATTAATGGCACTAACGGAATAGGGACCGGTTTCGCTTACTGCGATGGCATCAGCAGCCTGCGTGGTGAAACTGTTTGCACTGGCAAAGCTGTAGCTGACACCATCCGCAGGGCTGGCGGCGGTAAGGGTAAGCGTTTGGATACCACAGAGCAGTACGCCGTTATTGGTGGCCATGAGCGAGATGCCGGGCGTTTCGGTGCTGCTGGTAATGGCGGTGGTGGCAGAACTGACGCAGCCATTGACGGGATTAGTGGCCGTTACGGAATAGGGTCCGGGGCCGTTGAGGCTGATGGCCGTGGCGGTTGTGTTGGTGATGGCCGGTCCGGCAAAGCTGAACGAAACACCGCCGGCCGCGCTTGCCGCCGTTGCCGTCAGCGTCCGGACCGCACAGGTGAGTACGCCGTTGCCGGTAGCGGTCAGCGAGACGCCGGGTGCGGCAGTGTTGCTGGTGATGGTGGTGCTCGTAAAACTCCGGCATCCGTTGGCGGGATTGGTGGCGGTTACGGAGTAAGTATCTGCCGCGTTCACCGTGAGCTGGCTGGCGGATGCTGTAAAGGCCGCCGGGCTGCTGAAACTGTAGCTGACGCCACCGGTGGCGCTTCCGGCAGTGAGGGTTAGCGCGGGGAAGGCACACGTTATCACACCGCTGTTAGTAGCGTTCAGCGAGACACCGGGGGCCGTGGTATTGCTGGTAATGGCCGTGCTGGTAAAGCTGCGACACCCGTTTGTCGGGTTGGTGGCGGTCACCGAGTAGGTACTGGCTGTGTTTACCGCGATACGGTTACCGGTGGTTGTAAAGGCCGCCGGACTGCTGAAGCTGTAACTGACACCGCCCGTAGGACTGCCGGCCGTCAGGGTCAGTGCCTGGACGGCACAGGTCAGTATGCCGTTGTCGGTAGCCGTCAGCGATATGCCTGGTGTGGCGGTATTCGACGATATGGTAATGGTGGTAAACTGACTGCATCCATCCAGACCGTTACCGGCGCTGATGGTATAGGTGCGGGCGGCTGTAATCCGGTACACGCCGGCGCTCAGGGTGGCGGCAGCCGCGGGCGAAATGCTGTAGGTCGTGGCGCGTGCCGACGAGGCGGTCAGGGTTACAGCCGACGGATTACAGCCCAGCAGCCCGGCCGACGAAAGCCCCACGGCACCAACGGCGACCGTACTGCCCGACACCGAAACCGTAGCTGATGCGGAACAGCCTTCAGCACTGGTAACGGTAACAGAATACGTACCTACAGCACTTGCCGATGTCGTGGCCGTGCCGGTGGGTGCCGTGTTTTGTCCGGGGCCGCTGAATACATACTGAAACGAACTGCTGCCGGTAGCGGCAGCGGTCAGGGTCAGGCTGGCATCTGCGCAGGTGAGCAGTCCGTCGTTGGCGGCCGATAATACTACACTGACGGGCGGACCGGTATATTCAAAGGCACCGGCATCGGGGGGGATGGAGCGCGAACGGCCGTTCGCATCGCCTGGCGGCAGGGTTAACGGGGCGGGTGATATACCTGCGTTTCTGGCAGGACTACATTCACCCAGCGCATGGGTACTGACCAGCCCCCCGTTGTTCTGGCGCAGCGGGCCACTGCGTATCGGTTGATTTGTTTTATCGCTCGTGCTGGTGAGCACCTCATTATCCAGATCAGTACTGCTGATATTGCCGCCCAGCGACGTAATGCCGTACGGTGAATCAAAATTGCCTGGTTTTGACCTGAAGGTATTACCGTCGAACAGGCAATTCAGGATTTTGACAGAACCTTGCTGGTTGATCGTTTGTGATTCTCCGGAGTTCGCAACGAAACTGCAATGAATCAGGTTCAGCGAAGAATTCGTGCCGGAATAGATGGCATTTCCCGCACCAAACGAGGTGGAGTTGCTTGAGAAGGTACAGTTGGTCATGGTTGTTGAGGTATTTACCTGTACAAATGCCCCGCCGTCAAAGGTTGAGCTGTTCCCGACAAACGTACACCGCTGAAATGTAGCCGTTCCTCCGCCACAGCGGAAGGCTCCGCCATTGCCGCTAGTTGTTTCATTGCCGGAAAACTGGCAGTCGGTGATTACGGCATTTCCGGATAATAGGTTGACACCGCCGGCATCCGGGTCAAACATCGCCCTGCAGTTGATGACCAGGCACCGGGTCATGGTCAGTGTTCCCGTGCCCAGAGACGCCAGCAGCCCGGCGCCGCCTAATCCGTCGTCTACAGCCGCCGGCATACTTCGGCCGCTTCCCAGAATCAAGTCGCGTAGTGTCAGGCTTTTGTTGGGCTGAACCATGCGGAGAATACGGAATTCCTGAGAGACTACACGCTCGATAAGCGTTCCGCCGCTTCCGGTAGCCGGTACGAGTGACGTTCTGCCTGTGATTGTACAGGATTCGGTGATTTCCGGTAAAGCAGCGGTCAGGCCAATGGATCCGGTTGCCGTAATATTGATGGTATACGGCGCGCTGGTTGAGTTCCCGGCAGTGATGGCAGCACGGAGCGATCCCGGTCCGTCATTCGCGTTGGTTGTGACGGTAATCGTTGTAAGACTGGTTTGGGCAAAAGCACCCGTAGACAGCAGGAGCAGGCTTATTGCCAGCAGCCGGTTTATGACAAGATGGTAGCGATGCATACCATGCAAAAAAGCGCTTTACCGGCACCGGATGCAATTTTCAGGCATAGATAAATGGCGTAGACATTTTATAAGTATTTGATAATGAGGGGCTTTTGTGGTACGTGTACTACCAGGTAATGACAGTTCCGCCCCACAGGTATTGAGCGGGTAACCGGCGGAAGCTGTTGGTATAGGTGGCTGTCAGCTTGAGCTACCTACAGGATATAACGAAAATAAAGCCTCAAAACGAATTTGGTTTCAGGCATCTCAAAGGTGGTATTTATACGAAGTGCCGGTTTAAGCAGTTTGTTGGTACTCAAAATCTTACATACGCTAAGTTTAAGTCTATTTTATCTGTTATGTAAGTATGATACTGGTGTTTTTGTTTACAGAAAACTGAATTATTTGTATTAATATTCAGGGTTGTAACACTTATCTGTAAGCTTTATGAAAACAACTTTCCGTTTGCTACCGCTTCTGGCGGTTTTGTTCTCTGTGTTTGGTATGGTAACCAGCGCCAGCGCTCAATGTGAAAATTCAGGCAATGGCTCTATTGGTCCGGGAGACGCTACTATGAACGATCGGCTGTTCAGAGACGGAACTGAGTCCTCATCCTGTGCATCGCCTAAGTCGTGCCCCGGCAATTTCGGCAGTGGTGGGTCATATTATTATGATACCTATACGTTTACGAATGCTACCAGCTCTCCGCAGTGTTATACCCTGGAAACAGCTCATTTGACAGGTGATGGAACTAGTTTATTTGATGCCGTATACCTGACTTCCTTTAATCCGGCCAGCCTCTGCACCAATTATCTGGCTGATGCCGGCAATAGTCTGACTGCTAACAGCATTGTGTTCAGTGTACCTGCCAATACGTCTTTTGTGGTAGTAATTATGAGCGGAGGAGGATCAGGAACGGGGGATTATTCATTTGTAGTAAAAGGGCTGCTAACAACACTAGTTACCGGAATTCCTGCCATATCGGTAAGCGGCTCAGCGGACTGTACCAACCCTGTTCAGCTTACAGGGACTGCCTTCGGTGACAATTTTGTCGTAACCGGGCCGAATGGTTATGTATTCAGTAATGTGCACCGGACGGCGGGCACCTATCCGTTTATTGCTGCCAATATTACGAGTTCCGGACAGTATGTAGTCAATGCGTTTACAAACGGGTGCCTGACGGCTTCTCAGGTTGTCACTGTGAGCGGTTCGGGTTGTGGCAATAAGTCCGGTATAAGCCCTGTAGCCGGTAAGATAAATGATTTATAATATCGGGTAAAAGTCCTGCCCCCTACAAAAGTCCTGCAACTATGCAGGGCTTTTTTTATGCCCTGCCCTGAGCCTCACCGCAAAGGGCGTGGCCGGACAGGCCTGAAGCTCTGAACAGTTTGAGCAGGAATATATTAAAAATCTGACAAATTCAGTGTGCTGCTAAATCGAACCACCTCACGGTGGTCTGCTATAAGACAAGGGCCTACGCCACGCCGGCTGAAGCTGCCCGCGCGATTGAACGGGTATTTCCCGCGCTACCTAAAAGAGTGCATAAGAAAAGTACCGCCAGCCGGTAAAGCAGTGCCGGGCTAACAAAGCATACTTTCCTGAAGCCGTTATACAAAACGGCTTCAGGAAAGTATTACTTAATATCCGGTTTGTAGCCGGGCACCGGATTTCTGAATGATTCTGCCGGCTTTATAATAGAGAATGTACTCTGCCGTTCCCGTGGTGTTGTCCGGTATGGTGACCGTATGCCGTATGCCGACAGTATCTGTTTTGTCCGGTATTCTGCGGGCTGACCAGGTATCGGGATTATCCCAGTTACCGTTGGCAACCGAGTAAATGGTTGCAGAACGGGTTAAGGAAGGAGGCAGCACATAAACGATACTTTGAAGTTCCTGGCAACCGGATCTGTCAGGGAGTAGCTGGACCAGATACATATCATTTGGTGTTAAGCCGGAAATGCTGGCCGTGGGTGCTTTTTTGATAGATATCGGTTGTGCGTCAGATCGTGAGCGATTTAATGATAAATAATAAATTTTTGTATCAAAACCTATGGCACTATCGCTAAGCGTCATGGCTAATGAGGTAGACGACAGCGAGCTGATTGTATTGGCAGGTTTAAAAAAGCCGCATTCCGTATTTGTGTCTGTGGTTAGATAAAAGGGTTGGCTACCGGAGCAGTCAAACTTAACTTCAATAGCATAAGTCTTAAAAGGACTGAGTCCTTTGATCGTATACCTATTAGTATTGACGGTTGCACTGCCGCTCCAGGATTGACTGAACATAGACCGTCCCCACCGTATTGTATAACTTGTTCCGGTTTCCGGACCTCCCCACCAGATGCTTATACTTGTGGGGGTTTTAACTAATTCTCTTGCATAGCCAATGTAGCCGCATTGTGTCACAAACGTTTGTGTCTCTGAGAAGGATGAAGTGCTGCCATCGGAGCAAAATGCCTGAACCCTTGCTTCGTAAGCGGTATTCGGAGAGAGGCCTGAGAGTTTATAAAAAGCGTCACCTATGTAACCTGGTGATACGTACTTTGATACATTCCAGTCATTTGTACCACGTTTACGCCAGTGGATTTGATACCTTACTCCGGGAAGACCTGACCAGTATATTTCTGCATCATTATTAGTCGCATAAGAGATGCCGATGGGTAAAAACCTATTAGAACATTCGGTAGTAAACGTTCTAATGGTAGAAAAAGCAGAAATCATATCCCTGCCACAGCGGGATGCTACACGCCATTCATAGGTCTTGCCAGCCATTAAGCCTGTCAGGTAATAATGGTCACCCTCTATAGTATCAGTAACCCACTCTGACTGGCCCTGAGATCGCCATTGTAGTATGTACTTTTCATCTTCCCACGTGTTCCAGTCCAAAACCGTGGCACCACCTTCAACGAAATAAGCATTCAGGCTCACAGGAGGATTACATGAACCGGTTCGCATGGTAAAGACCTGGGACCAATCTGATGAAGTCTGACGGTTACATTGTACTCTGACACGCCACTCATACTGCGTGTTTGGGTTAAGGCCAGGAAGGCTTGTTTCTGCTACTGTAGTTGTCATGCTATTGGTCCAGGTGCTTTGCCCTGACTGACGATACTGCACTTCGTATAGCAGGCCACTTCCTAATGACTGCCAGGCGATCACGAATGTTTTTTTTTGATATCCGTAGCTTGGCGCCTTACAGATGGTTGAAAAATTTACAAAGTTGGTTCTTGCTGAAGAACTATCTGAGCAGTTGATTTGAATAAAACTTTGATACAACTGATTAGGTGATAGGCCTGTCAGGTTAAATGGCGATGTAGTTAAATTGCTTATAGATAAAAAGGGGGCACTGTTGCCGGACCGATAAAATATTGAATACTTTACATCCGGTTCTGCTATCCAGTAAAAGGTTGCCTGATTTAAAGAAGATGAAACCTCTAAAACACTGGGTATACGGCAAGATGTAGTCGTAGTATAGCTGGATGTAAATGTAGAAACATCATTCCGGTCACAGGCAGTCTGTAGCTGTATCTCGTAAGTAGTGTAACCTGTAAGATTTTTGAGCGTATATACATTCTCCGGATTTGGGGCCTCAATACCTGTTATGACTGACCAGTTTGACGGGTTGGTGGTGGGCCTATAGCGAAGGTTATAGGTATAATACCTGTTCCCTGTCCATTGTAGTTTAATAGTATTACTTGTAGGTGATTCTCCGTAAATTATGTTTGTCGCGCTGCAGGTTGTGGTAAATTGTCTTGACGGAGTGAAGTCTGAAAGTGTAACGTCGTAGCAATATTTCTGGATTTGCCATTCATAAGTACGCCCTTTCTCCAGGTTATAAATAGTAAATTCTGAACAGCAAACGCCCGATGTTGTTTGCCAGTCAGTTGTTCCAACGGCTCTCCACTGTATATTATAAGATCTGGTGTTGAAATGATTCCATTTAAGAGTTGCCTTATAGGAGCCAACATCTTCTGACAAGCCTGTTGTCAGGTCGCAAGCCAAATAAGCAGTTTCAGCCTGCAGGCTATCACCTGTTAAATTATTTGGAGCAATAGTAATACTGAACGTGCTATGATCACTAGTAGAACTGACGGATGCTTTTTCGTAAAGCGTAGGGTTGTCAGTTCCGGAAATAACCTGTTGGGTTTGTCCCAAAAGCGGATAAGTGATCAGTAGTAGCAAAAAGGCATTCAGGTGGAAAAAGCGGATGAGTAGATGATGCTTTAATGAGATAGTAACTGGTTGTGAATGCATAAACCGGAATTATTGGATGTGTTTACGAGTGGAATTGAATTGAAAAATCCTGCAAAAGTAAGTGAAAATCCTGCTAATATATTGGTTAAAGCTGTTTGTAACTGTGACAAGAGCCGGTAGCTGAGTAAACTGCATGGTACCGTTCGGTTTGATAAAATGCAGGGTTGCCGGTATCACTGGCGCGTTATTTGTGTGATTTGTACGCGAACACATTGGAAGTGCCGGCTGTTTTCGTTATATTATGACTATATTCCCCATTCATGACAGCTAACACTTCCCTGCACTACACGGTACCCGTACTGCCGCGTGTGCGCAAATTTCTCAGCGTAAAACTGGAGGGCAATCCCCTTGTGGCCCACGTGGATACCCCCCCGTTCGGCTCGATGGTCTGGCTGCTGTGCCAGATCGAAAAAAAGGCGGTTGTGGTCGGCCGTCAGCGGCGCAGTCACCGGCGGATTTACTACGAACCCGTCTACAGTGAGCTGCTGCCGGTCATGATTGAACACCGTCATCACTCAAGGCGCTGCATGCTGCTCAATCAGCTGGAGGTGGGCATCTTTAACCGGCTTGTCATCCACACGATGAACAACGAGCTGGTGCAGCTGCTGGCCGCTAACGACCGGCGGTGTCAGCCCGACGCCGAAGTGCTGCGTGCATGGGTGGACCGCTACGATCTTTCGGAGGAAGATGTTACGGAGGACAGTCTGATGCACATCTATAAGCGGGTCCGCAACGGGGTGCAGCACTCGTTTAACCTGACGCTGCCACAAATACCACAACCCGGCCCCTTTGCGTGAGCCTGCTAGGAGGAGCTTTGCCGCATCCGGAATCTTCTTTGTCCCCTTTTTGGGGTGTATTGAAACAAAAAAGCCTCAAAACGAATGTTTTGAGGCTTTTTGCGGTCCGGACGGGATCGCTGAATTTTAGAGTTAAATGTCTATAATTCAGCATTTTAGTCTTTATTTTACATGATTGCTTTATTTAATTGTACCCTAATTTGCACTCTGAATAGATCAAAAACTTAATTTTCTGGGGGCCCCTTCTTCTCTGTGTCACCCCTAAATGTATCCCAAGTGCTTTTAGAGGCTCTTGAACTGTCATACCTATCTTGGTAAATCCTGACTAAGCCAAAAGACTCTTTCCTGTTCTTCCGAAGGGCATTTAAGAAAGGATTAGGCTCTGTTACAACATTTAATTCTGATATACTTACGAGTAGCCTATATAGCTCATTATCAGAATGAAAAGCTCTGTCGATTATTTCGTTATAATCCTTCTCTTTATATTTCCGTTCATACGAATCGTAAGTTACGACTTCGCCATTAGGTGAATCTTTAGAATCTAGCATGGCTAATCTGTCTAACTCTTCATCTTCTATCTTTTCAAGCTCTCCTATGTCATAGCGTTCGGCTATACTGTGGAAAGCTGAGTTAAAGTGATTGTTTAGGGTGCTGATAACCACGTCGATATACCTCTCGTTTGCCCTATTAAGAGCTTCTAGCTCTTTAATTCTTTTCTTTAACTCAGAGCATTCAATTGCGCTTTCTGCTTGGTAAGTTGATATTGTCTTACCGTCATTATCAAGCCCATTCAAAGGCTTACCTCCTGTGATCAGTTCCAGCAGCGAAACTCCTAGACCATCTGCTATTGCATTAAGCTGTTCTATACTGAGTTTATTACCTCTTTTCTCCAAACGCGGATAATTGGTAGGTTCTATACCCAAAGAACGTGCTAAATCACTTTGTTTGACCTTGCGGCCTTCCCTAATGATTTTAATATTTTCTGATATATCCATCATAGTAACTGATTGTTTGTGCAATAGTAATTAATTATAGAGAATATAGATTAATACAATATGACCAAAAATATTCATCAAAATTTGTTTTTATTCATCACGTACCGATATATTTGTCTGGTAAATGATCACAAAGTATATGAGAACAGAAGCAAGAACACCTATTGCATCGGCTTATGATGCGTATCAACAGAGGGTAGGTATGATGATACGCCCAAATAGTCAGTTTTATGAAAGAATTGGCATTAATCGTAAGCGATTTGCTCAACTCCTACGGGGGGAGAAATCACCTACTACTGACGAAATCAGAGAGTTAGCTAAATTTTTTCAGATTAATGTTACTGACCTGATCTAACCATGTTTAACCCATCTGTAAAGTTAGCACAGGTATTTGCATCGTACTTGTCCTCTCGAGGCGGAAAGATGAAGCCCAAAGAGAGAGAAGATTTTTACACACACATAGAAATTCCTGAACCACGCTTTGAAAGCCTTCTGTCTGGAAGTGAAGCTCTTACGCTTGAAGAAGCCAGAAGAGTAGCTGACTTCTTTCAAATTAAAATAACTGAACTCATATAAAACAAGAAAGCCCATCGGTACACGACCGAAGGGCTTTACTAATTCAAATTCAAATTAATATGACAAATTTAAGAAAAATCGAACGTGCTTTAGCTAATGGCACCCTACGTTTAAAGGCTAATTCTTTCAGCCTTTGCGCATTAAGTCCCCGTAAACGTACCAGAACGATCCGGTTCAGGATTCGGGCCAATAAAACGGAGCTGGTTGTATCGACCGGTATCAGAATGCCCGCCAATCCTGATGACTTCGACCGTAAAGCGATGGTAATTAAGGGTAATCCATTAGCAAGCCGTAAACTACAAGGTCTACGGGATGCTTGCTTTCAGGCCTTTACAGAGAGGGATATACTGGGTAAAAGAATAGATGCCCGCACTATATACGGGATCGCAGTTGGCAGGCGTGGACATGAAGTTGATGGTCCCAGTATGAGTGAAGTACTGGACGCTTATTTGGCTTTATATGAGAAAATGCAAGCCGCAAATAATATAATGGCTTGTACTCTTCAACGCTATACGCGTTTTACAAGCCTGCTTAAAGAGTTCTTCAAAAAGTACTTAAAGACAGATAGAATAGAAGATCTTAAGCCAGCAATACAGTATGATTTATTATTGTTTTTCAAAGGCGAAAAACAGCTATCACATAATTATACCTTAAAGCTTTTTCAGTATGTGAAATCTGCTGTGAACTATGCCGTTGCCAATGAATGGGCTGACCGAAATGTCTTACAGCACATTCGCTTAAAGAAATATAAAAAAGACCCGGTTGTACTATCTGAGGAACAATTAACAGCCATTCGGAAATTAGAGTTAACTGATCCTTCCGCCATTTTAGTCCGTGATATATTTCTTGCTCAATGTTACACCGGTTTTGCCTATGCAGATATTTCAGAACTAACGCCTAGTCACTTTTTTTACTTCCAGGGTGTAAAATGTTTGCTTAAGCCAAGAGTAAAAAACCGTGATAAAGGAATATCGGCTTTTGTTCCTGTTTTTCCTGATGCAATGGCCATTTTCGAAAAGTATGCTAAAGATAAACGGTGTTTATTATCCGGTAATTTATTACCAGGCATATCCAATCAGAAAGCAAATCAATGGCTGAAAATTATCTGTATTTCAGCCGGAATTAAAGAGGTAATAACTACCCATATAGGGCGGAAGACATTTACCCGATATGTGGAAGATATGGGCTTTACGCTGAATGAAATGGCTACTATGATGGGTCATACAACGGCAACAATGACAGAGCAACACTATTACAGCCGTCGTAGAGAACCGATTATTGTCAAGTTTAAGCAGATTTTTGGCAATGGACAAATAGACGGTAATCAGTCAGAAGACAAAGCCGCTTAAATCGTGATACCCCTATGAGTGAGGAACAATTTACCACTGTAGTTTTAGCTGTTGATGGTCTGTCTAATACAAGTCTGGAAATCAAGGGGTTGATAATTGAACTATTGGCCCTAAATGCCCGTCTGACCCTTGAATTATGCCAGCTAAGACGCGTAATTACTGAACGAGAAATAACGGAGAAGCTAAACGCTGAAAGACTGTAAAAAAAGAAGCCCCGTCATTATTGGCGGGGCTTTCCTGATATTCTGCTTTACTCTTTAACGCTAAGTAAAATGATTACAACGCAAATAACGAAGATTTTTTAACAGCTAAAGATGAAAACGCAAAAATTAATTAAAAACAATGTTAATCAAACCTATTTTTCTGCCAGGATGGCAGAATTAGGTATTTCCGATGAATTAAACACGGTTACGGCCGAATTTGATTTTTTAGATGATTATTTGGCCAGACAAGTACCGTTATTTTCTGAAAACTCACAAGGCGGAATTGATATTTTATATGTCGGTTTGCAGGGTGTAAAAAGCTATTTAAAGAATGGCAAGAAAGAACTACCTTATGTACGTACCCGGAACCATCCGGAGCAATGCAAAAAGGGTTTACCACGTTATTTAACACCAAAAGGAGCCGGAACACAGGTATTTATTCCCCCAATGGTTCTGAATGCCTATTCAGAGAAAAAAGAGATAAATACGCTTGTTATTACGGAAGGAGAGTTTAAGGCTTTTAAAGCCTGTATGAACGGTTTATATTGCCTTGGTTCACAGGGCATTCATAATTTACATGAAAAAGACGAAAATGGCAATAATATCCTCAATACAGAGATTACAGCGATCATACAAACCTGTCAGGTTAAAAATGTCATATTGTTACTGGATAATGATTGTTTAACCGTCGAGTATGAAGCGGATAAAGACCTGGCAAAGCGGCCGTATTCATTTTATACGGCCGTTAAGAATTTCCGGGAATATACGAAGCGTATAAATTGTGACGTTTATTTCTCTCACCTTAATACTGATCTCACCACTAAAGGTATTGATGACCTTTTATGTAGTTTACCTGATGATTCAAAAAAGGTGGTAGAAGATCTGATTTCACTCAAGCAAAAAACGAAGTATTTCTACACGCTTAATATCACTGATAAGAGTCTTACAGCCCTAAAGGGATATTTTCACCTAAGCGGGGTAAAAGCCTTCTTCGAGAGCTATAAAGACATAATAACTGACAAAGTTTTCAAGTTTATGGGCTACTATTACCAATCCGACGGTAAAGACCCTAAAATGCTTGTCAGTGAAGAAGTTAACCGGTTTGTACGGATTGGTGATATTTACTATAAGCGTATTTATCGACCGGATAAAACGGGTAAGCTTGAACCATGCCTTGAAAAGCGTTCAAAGACTACAATTATTGATGATTATGGGGTAATGGCGATCAAGCACATTAAAAAGTATGAAGCCTTTTGCCTGGTACCTTCTCACATAAATTATCAGCAGGAGATTGCTAATTGCTATAATGCCTATCATAAGCTGAGCCATGAACCGGCGCCCGGTACCATTGAAAACAGTTTGAAAATGGTTAACCATATCTTCCGTGATAAAGCTGATTTCGGGTTAGATTATATTCAGCTACTGTACACAAAACCAGACCAGTTATTACCCATTATTTTACTACAATCGGAAAAACGGGGAACGGGAAAATCAACGTTCGGTCAGTGGCTGATTGATATTTTTGAGTCTAACGCCTCAAAGTTGGGTAATCAGGATTTAGAATCAGACTTTAACAGCACCTATGTCGAGCGTTTATTAATCGTTGTCGATGAAACAGCCTTATCCAAAAAAGTAACTTCCGAAGCGATCAAGAAAATGAGTACTGAGCAGGGGAAAGTATGGGTAAATGCCAAAGGGATGCAGCAGTACGAAACGGACTGGATCGGGAAGTTTGTGTTTATTACCAATAACGAAAATACCTCATTATACATCGGCAAAGGAGAAACGCGGTACTTTGTCCGGACGATAGAGCCCTTTACTGGTGGCGATGAAAAGGCGGATGCGGATATGCTCGAGAAGCTGCGGGATGAGATACCCGCTTTTCTTCATTATCTGCAAGAACGGAAGCTGCACCATCCACGGAAAGGCCGTATGTATTTTGATTTTGAGGTGTTCAGGACACCGGAACTACATGATACCATTGATGCTAATATATCGGTGGTCGAGCGTGAACTACGGCAGCTACTCGCCGATAGCTTTGACGCTTTCCCGGTCGAGCGTGAGCTATGCTTTTCGATCAATGATCTGTTTCAGGAGCTGAAAGAGAAAAGCCGGTATGGCATTGATGAATCGACCATCCGGAATAGCTTAAAGCGTGACTTCAAGATTGTGCCAGACGGGCAAAGACGCTACAATTATTACAGTTTACGGGCTTACCAATTGTCACATACCGAAGAGCCGCTATACGCGCGTAGAAACGGACGGCCATACGTGTTCAAACGGTCAGATTACGGCAGTTACTGACCCAGGTAGAGTACAATATTGACGACCGGCAGCGATGCCGGTTTTTTTATGCCCGAAAAATTAGAAAAGTACAAAAATAGAAAGGCGTTTTTTCGTGTGTAAGAGACGGCTTTTTTACCTGAAAATCGACCAAAAATGGCCTAAAATGGGCATTTGTTTCAGTTTTGAAACAGAGGTGTAACAAAACGTAATAAATGTTGAAACAGCCATATAAAAAAGAGGCCGAAAAAACGGGTATATATAAAGAAGTCTTTATTTGTATGTAATAGGTTGAATTTTAAAGTGTTAAGTCGAAAATGAGCAAAAAACGGTGTTTTTATGACTGAACTACTCTTAATTTTGAAACTTTTGTTACAAATAATAAAAATAGGTAGTTAAATTATTGATATTCAAATTGTTGAATGTGTAACAAAAGCATAAACATTTTGTTACATTTTGTTACACTTGTTACAGGTGTAACAATGTAACAAATGTAACAACTTTTTGAGGGGTTCCCCCGTAGATAGCCATACAGACAAGGCCTGAAAACTATATAAAGTATAAGAATGGTCAATGAAACACAGGTAATGATACCGGTTATGCTTACTGTTTACCTTACCGAAGCTGCAAGATTTTTTTTGCGTGATTTGTCCGGCTTTTGAATACCGCATATTGCAGCTGCCACCGCCGGTTTTGATGATGCCCGCAGATGGAAATTTCCTTTTTTCTTATTGGAGTGCCGGAAAACCGGCCAATACCACCATTTCTATCGGTTTTCACCCCAAGAAATTTCCTTTTATGGATAAAGTTCTGAAAATCAGTTGATTAACTATCTTTAAAAAAGTTGCACTGTTTTGAAAGTTTAAAGTGCTAATAATCAAACTATTAACTGCTATTTAAAACTTTTTTGACCCGTCCTTTTCTTGATTGACCCCGCCCTTTGACAGTTTTGGAAAATGAAAATGAAACCTTTTCCGAATATCTGTAGGAAATTTTGACCTGTTGTCGCTCGGTTAGTGGTAGATTCTCAGCCTTTGAAAAGAAGAGTTGACGGCTTTTGAGTATGCAGGACAACATCCGGATATATGGAAATTTCCAGTATAAAACTCGGATTGTTTCCAATTTTAAAAGCCATATATCCTTTTCAGCTTGTGCAAATTGGTCCTTTAGATTTGATGGTACTGGAGTGAGCTTTGTCCCATTCATTTAAAGCCAAAGGCATAACAGTTATGCATGTATTGAACCTGGTTACGGGTACACCATCCAAGTACCTTAAGCAAGCTCTTGACGAGCGTGGGCATACCTATGACACCATTGATGCACGTGATACCTATCTGTTCACGTCTGAGAGCGTTAACGGGTATGACCGTATCTATAACGGCTCATCGGCGCTCGAATCACCCAAACGGCTGGTAGTTCAGAACTATGACGCTGTAATCAGCCGAATAGGGAATCAGCTCTCTCTTTGCGTCTCAACGCTGCGCCATCTGACGGAGAATCTGGGTATCTACTGCCCGCAGACCTCATTAGGACTTTTAATGGCTCAGGACAAGCTTTGGACAACTCAGGCATTAAGTGCTAATGGTGTACGAACTCCGCTTACGGTCTTTGCCATACGGCCTAATCATGTGCCTTTTCTGGTCGATAAATCAGGCGGTTTGCCGGTTGTTGCCAAACAGTTAACAGGCTCTCAGGGTTCCGGCGTGTCGATCCTGGAAACCCCGCTTTCGACGAATACCACATTAGAGAGCTTTGCAAAGGCTGGTATCCCTGTTAAGCTTCAGCGGTTTATTAAAGCCCTTGCCAGTTCAAACGGACAGGCAACCGATATACGGGCCATTGTAGTAGGGGAGAAAGTAGTAGTGGCCATGGAACGTACCGCCAATAACGGAGATTTCCGGGCGAACCTCTCAAAAGGTGGTAGCGGCCGTCAAATCGAATTAACCGACGACGAAACCCAAATGTGTATTGATGCGGCCAAAGCGGTAAAGCTGGAATTTGCCGGCGTCGATCTGATCCGGGAAAAGAAGGGTAAAACGTATGCGACGGAAGTAAATGGTAATCCGGGAACGGGCATTATCGACATTACGGGCCATAACTACTTTATCGACCTGGTTAAACACATTGAGCAGAAAACGGGTAAACGGTCATCTTCTCAGTCAAAGCCAAAAGAGGAAAAGAAGGAAGCAAAGGCCAGCGCAAGCACAAACATAGATGAAACCCAAACCCGGCAGCTAAATGAGTATAAGCGGCTAAAAGCTAAATCGGAAAGTACTGGTTTGGATATTCAGGAACATGCCTATATGACCTGGCTCCGTAACCGGATTCCTTTCTGGAAGTAGCCAGCCGGATATCGCATCAACATTTCAGACAGCTAAAGGAAATGTCAACAGAAAGAGAGTTAGAAGGCATGAGTTTTATGAAAAAGCTCATGGGAAAGAAAAAGCGCAAGGAAGCGTTAACGGCTGATGAAAAGCGTTTCTATGATCACAACCGGCAGAAAAGTAAGGAGTATGCGAGTGTAATTGGCCTGCCATATTCAGACCGGCAAGACCAAGAATAGGCATGAAAAAGCGACGCAAGCCAAGGGAGCCACAGCACATATCCGTTTACGTGAACAAGGTTTTGTTGAATGCAAGATTACCCCTGCCAACTGTGTTTGTGAATGTATATGTAAATGAGAATAAAGAGAAGCGATAGATGAATATAAAAGGTAATGCCTTGTTTTCAGGGCATTACCTTTTATATTCATCTATCGCTATTATTGATTCATAAACATATAGTTTTTAAGAATAGGCTTGAACCTTACTATAGTGGGCATAGATAACGATAAAAATTCCAACAGATGGAATAATACTGTTTGTGTATCATGTTGAAGCCAGCCTGTTAAAGGTCTCCTATCAGCATCCATACCTGCAAGTGGCCCTTTCCCATCACCTAGATTAACTAAATAACCTTTTTTTAATATATAAACAGCATCGATACACTGTTCAAATGAGATGGATTTGTCTTTACAGTATTCGGAAATAATGCTATGAACCTTTGTCAAAGTCAATTGAGATTCATATGCAATAAGAAAAAAAGGAGGACTTTTATAAAATCTATTGTGTTCAGGGTTACCATACAGCTGATCGCCATCTTGATACTTTGGAGTAAGCTTCTTGCACTGAGCTGCATTTTCAAGAGTTGCTTTAAGGTGGGCACTAGTAAGATTGGTTTTTACTTCTGCAATAGCTGTTACACCTTCCACAAAAAAAAGACCCGGTTTATGAGGTGTAAAGGTAAAAGGATGGTCTTGATTGGTGATCACAATATCAGTTTGTCCACTATGATTCCCATACGAATCAATTATTTCCCCATTACCAACTTCGTATTTTCTAGGTAGGTACTGTTTCAAAAAGTCTGCAAAAATATTTTCAGTTGAAGTGCCTTTGTTACCTGCGTGCTTGTAGGTTAAACGTATTTCCTCAATAGTGCTGAGCATTTGTG
The DNA here is from genome assembly GCF_057652235.1 of Arsenicibacter sp. R0_47. Classification (NCBI taxonomy): domain Bacteria; kingdom Pseudomonadati; phylum Bacteroidota; class Cytophagia; order Cytophagales; family Spirosomataceae; genus Arsenicibacter; species Arsenicibacter sp. R0_47. The sequence continues at coordinate 491,964 of NZ_JBYFCJ010000002.1, forward strand.
CTTCTGCCCTGGAGATCTTTTCTGATAGATTCATAGAAGAAGTTATAAGAAAATAAAACAGTACTTTTCAGAAGGTGTGTTTGTTGTACAGTTATGGGGTACAGTATATAAGCAAAAACCCCTCAAAACGTTAAATTTTGAGGGGTTTACTTTACTTCAGCGGTCCGGACGGGACTCGAACCCGCGACCCCCTGCGTGACAGGCAGGTATTCTAACCGGCTGAACTACCGAACCGTTTGCTTTCCGATTTCATTTTTTCGTTGCCGTTGTGGTGAAATCGTGGTGCAAAAGTATAGCGCAAACCAATACGACGCAAGCCCTCCTCCAAAAAAAGTTGAAAAAAAACAGCGAAAAAAAATCGTAAAAAACGCTTCTGCTTGATTTAGAGTAGGTTTTGAGGTAGATTTTTTTTGGAAATATAACAACTTTTTTTGACTGGGTGTTATGCATACAGGACGGGCAGGCTGTCTGCACGTCAAAAAAAGTGCGGCACAATCAGAAAAATTTGAATGATCCGGCCCCTTTTGTATGTTAGAACCCAAAATAATCAGCAAACAACACGATGAACAGCACGAATGCATATGACGAAATGATTCAGCGGGGCTACAACCGGGCATGGCAGGAGGGGAGCCGCCCGTTTCCGGTCGCAAGCTTCGAGATCATGCTCCTGACGCATGCACAGCAACAGGCCAATGAAAAAGAAAAGGCGCTCTTCCTGCGCCTGAACCATATATTCGGATGGGACCTCAACCGCCGCGAGCAGAAACACTACCTGCACCAGATGGAAAGCGGTGCTACCCTCATCCTGACCGATACCGCCCGGACTATTTTATGGGCCAGCCACAGTATTCTGGCCATGACCGGCTATTCGGCGCGCGAAGTGCTCGGCAAAACACCTCATCTGTTTCAGGGGACAGCTACCAGTCCGCTTATGACTGACCGGATCCGGCAAAGCCTGCGCCATGCCAGTCCGGTCAGCGTTGAACTGACGAATTACCGTAAAAACGGCGAAGCTTACCAGTGTACGATCAATATTGACCCGCTCCGTAACCAGCAGGGTGAACTGACCCATTTTCTGGCCGTAGAGCGGGAAATGAGCTATTAAAATTAGCGGGTTGCTGAGACTGGTTGCCGGGCCGCCGGTTTACCGGCCTCAAGCAACACCTCTAACCGGCGCACTTGCTCTGCCAGTTGCTGATAACTGGTTTGGCTGGCGTCTAACCGGGCTTTCAGACCGATGACTTCAGCATGAAGGTCTTTTACTGCCTGCACAAGCGGCACCACAAACAGGGTATAACCCACAGTGTAGTATTTGCCGCCTTCTTCCTGCTTTACACCTTCAAAATTATAACCGGCGGCTTTGGCTGCTGCCTCAACCTCCTGCGCCAGAAAACCGCTGTGTAGAACCGGATCCTGTACCCCCGCTTTTACCGGATGTCCGGTCAGCTGTGCTTCCTTCTGCTTGTTGACATAATAGGTGACGGGCCTGAGCCGGGTGATAAACGAAAGCCCCGGAACGTTGGCCGTAATCTGTTCCTTTATGCGCTGGTCCGATAACGTAGAAATTGTCTGTACATTGGCACGGATGGCTGTAATGGTGTTATCACCCAGTACAATGGTGTTGCTGGCGTTCACAATGGCGTTGGCTCCGATGGCTGTTGCATTAGTCAGGGTCGGACTGCCGGACGGGGGACCTGCATTGTACCCCAGTGCGGTATTAAAATTGCCGCCGGTATTATATTGCAGCGCCAGCGTACCAGCCGCCGTGTTGGCCTGCCCGGTCGTATTGAGCCGCATCGACAGATTACCGGTTGCCATATTGCTCTGGCCCGAAGTGTTGTTCAGCAGAGCAGAGCCGCCGAATGCCGTATTATCATGCCCGTTGGTGTTGTTGTAAAGCGCATCAGTACCGACGGCAATATTCGAGTAGCCCGTTGTTGTTTTAGCCTGCGCATTTGAGCCAACAGCGGTGTTTTCGTAACCGGTACTGTTTGTCTGTAGCGAGCCGGCGCCCAGGGCCGTATTATTGCTGCCGGTTGTATTGCCGGTCAAAGCTACTTGTCCCATGGCCGTATTGTTGTTGCCGCCGGTATTACCTTGCAGTGCCACTGCTCCCACAGCTGTGTTGCCGATGCCACTGGTGTTGCTGAATAACGCCTTATACCCTGCTCCCGTATTAAAACTGCCGCTTGACAGGGTATAAAGGGCTGATGTTCCAAGTGCGGTATTGCCCTGGCCGGTAGGTGTCGCTGTAAATGTAAGATAGCCAAATGCTACATTGAAAAGAGCAGGGTCAATCCGGCCGGATGGCTGATTATTGACCCGAATGGCAAATGGCGTATTATCGGTCGTACCCAGAAAATTGGTCGTGCTGTTAGTGCCGGCATTACCGGTCAGGCTCCAGCCGCTGCCTCCCCCGCCAGCATTAACAACACCGCCAGGTGTCCATACCGGTGCTGCGGCGGTGCCGGTGTTCACTTCGACCTGATTGGTCGTGGCGTTGAAGACCAGTAGGCCCGTTGCGGGGTTTTGTATCTGTCCGCGCTGGGTAGTAGTTACCACCGGTAACAGCAGGCCGCGATACGGGCTTCCGGTAGTGTACGGGCCCGACTGGACATCCAGCGAAGCAGAGCCGCTGAACGTACCGCCCGGAGGGCCTATACGGATCTGGGCATGAACAGACAAGGCGGAAAGGCTCCAGACGCTAAGGATAGCTAAAAATGGAGTAGTCTTCTTTCTCATAAAAAGAACATGTTTGATGGTTGTGTGTCAGCAATGCGTATTAGCCGGATTGTAGCTGCCGCTACGGATTATGGGTGCAGATTATGGTTAACTGCGTAACGGAAGTTATCCCGGATTGTTTCGGAAAATTAGCCTCTGCCTGGCATCTGACCAGGCAGAGGTTCCTGTAAAATCATGATTGGTTTTACGTACTATTTTGCCCTTGAAGAGCCCTTATTGGTAAATAGGTGTGTTTAAAAAGTAAAAAAAGAGACCTGTACAGTAAAACAAAGGCTGCTTAGTTTGTGCCATCAGTCAACCACCGCCGTAACGGAAACGTATGTTAAACAATTTACATATACCTCAAACTTTATTAACTGCCTGGTCGGATAGTATGACCCGTTTCGAAGACTATTTTCAGCTCATTTGTGAGTTCTATACCAAACAGGGTATGTGCTCGCAAGAGGCTATTCATCTAATCAAAGACGATTATGTGAAAAAGCTGCAGGAGGTTGAAGAGGAGATTAGTACCATTGAACGGTTCACGCAGCATAATATGGCTTTTGTCAATAAAAAAGCTGTGGAATATATCCTGATCAGACATATGGAGGCAATTGATGAACTCAGTGCCCGACTGGCTGTTTGCTTGGAGCTGCTGCGCAAGGGCGAGGGGCTATGTCATGCAGTTTGCCTCTATAAAGCAAGTAAATCTATAAGCGCCTGAAACAATCAACGTTATGCCCTGACTAATTCACTAACCTTTTAAATGTAACGTTTATGAAGTCTTTAATGCTATTGCTTTGCTGGATTAGCCTAATGGCTTGTCAGTCTGAAAATGTGGGTACGCCGGATCTCAAACCGGAGGTTGTCCAAACCGAATGTGCTTATCCTGGTCTCGCGGGGACGCCGCGAGCGGGATATGTGATGGGTAACGCTGCCCGTTACACGACAATTAACGGCGAGGCTGTTTTTCAGCGCGATATTATGTTACGTCCCGAAGACATTACTATGGAGCCGGTGGGTGCTCAGACAACCGGCAGGACACGGCAGACGGCAAAATGGCCAAATAAAATTGTCTATTATCGGATTGATCCGGCGTTGCCGAATCCGTCGCGGGTTTACTCGGCTATGGCTCATATTGAAGCAAACACAGCAATCCGGTTTGTTGCCCGTACCACCCAGCGCGGTTATGTGCTTTTCCGCAACGGCAGCGGCTGTTCGGCCAACGTGGGCTATTCCGGAAGCTTGCAGTACGTCAATCTGGGCATCGGCTGTACGACTGGCAATACCATTCATGAAATCGGACATACGATCGGGCTTTGGCACGAACATACCCGCTCTGATCGTGATCAGTTTATCCGGATCAACTACGATAATATCGTCAATGGATACAGCTACGATTTTGATACCTATGTCGTTCAGGGCTACGACGGATTCGACTATGGCAATCAGCTTGACCTGTCATCGGTGATGATGTACGGGCCCTACGATTATTCCAAAAACGGGCTTCCAACCATCACCCTGAGTGACGGGTCCTTATATACGATACAGCGCAATGGGCTATCTCCCCTCGACATTGCAACCATTAATGCCATGTATCCCTGACATAACGTTTATGACGTATTGCTCCGCCGTACTGATCTCCGGATTGGTACGGCTTTGTAGCTATAAGTGACTATGTCTTTTCTGATGATCTTGTTTGGAAACTAGCCTGCCGGTGCCGGTAAAACGGTATCTTGTTATTGTTAATTGCTTGTTTTACAGTGATGAATCTTAAATTTTGTTTAAAGTTTTCATTTTTTTAGCTGCCATAAATCGTATGTATTTATTGGAGATAATTGATATTGTTTCAAAATGATACATGGTTGTTATTGACTATGTAAATGCGGCAAATAGGCTCTCTGTACACATTTATACCTTGAATGCTATATTGCACGAATATAATAAAACCATGTTTGCTAAAATGTAAACTAAAAATGAATGTATGTAAGAGAATGGTATATATATTAATGAGATTCATATATTTGAGAAACGTTTAGGGGGATAGGTTATGATAAACGGATATAGGGCTAAAGTACTGGTGGTTGAAGATGATTATGAGCTACATAGCAATCTGAAAGACTTTCTGGAGCTCTATGATTTGGGCGTAGCGGTTGCGCCGAACGGAGTGGAGGCACTGGCACTGCTCAAAACAGAACTTCCTGATATCATTGTCTGCGATATAGTGATGCCTGGTATGGACGGGACTACTTTCCTCAGTATTATACAGGCACAGGATGAATACCGGCAGATTCCGTTGATCTATATGACCGGTATAACAGATCCGAAGGAAAAACTGCACGGGTTACAGCGTGGGGCGATTGACTACCTGATCAAACCGTTTATGCCGGAAGAGCTGCTGTATAAAATCAACAATATCATTCAGTTACGAAAAGGGCCGGATCCAGTAAAAACTGTCGGAGACGCGGAGGAAGCCGTCGTATTCAGGAAGCAGTTTGAAGACATTCTGAAGCAGAGTTACCACAATGTCAGCCTGTCGCCCGATGATATTGCCGAAAAAGTGAATATGAGTGTTTCGGCGCTGCAGCGGAAAATTATGCGGTATTATCACTCGAATTTCAGTCTGGTTGTGAAGCAATACCGTCTGCAGAAAGCCCGGCTTCTGCTTTCGCGGAGTGACCGGTCGATCGACGAGGTAGCGCGGATGTGCGGTTTCAGCAGTGCGTCATACTTTTCCCGTATTTTTAAAGAAACCAGCCGCATGTCGCCGATGCAATACCGGTTGCAGCAACTGGAAAAAAACTAACCGGAAACGAAGGCAATAGGGTGGGGCATATAACATGCCCTGTTAACGGAGCCGGTATTGTGCCCCAAACCGGAGATAGTTGCTGTAAGCCTCATTAATACCGCCTACCCAGCCTTCCTTGTAGTTGACAAGCCCGCGTGAGTAACCGGCAAACAGGCCGGCCCGCCGGTAATGGATGGTTGCCTGAAGCCTTGGCCGGATGTCAAAGCTGATATACTTGCGGTCGACCGATGTAGTATAAACCGTACCGTTAGCGGGTTCCGCACGTCCGTTCTCCCGGGAACTCAGCAAATAACCGGCATCAAATCCGGCCTGAAAATCAACGGCTACACCGTACTCCGTCGGAAAACGAAAGCCGATGTAGGGGTTCAGGGTAATAAAGCGGTTTGACAGATACGTGTGGCCGATGACCGGCAAATTCGGGTTGACACCTCCTCGTATGATCGTGCTTCCGCCGGTAGTTGGGGTATAGACATAGACGTCCCGCAAATCAATTTTACTGGGTAGGTTTTCAAATCCGATCCCGATACCGGCGAAAAGCTTCCGCTTGTTAATCCGCTGGATCTGAAACGAAACGCCCTGACTAATACCGGCTTTTGCCCCAAAGGCGTTGTTGGTGGATCCTTCGTAGGAAGTGCCCCGGTTGTATACATTCAGGAAGGAGGTATTCTCCGCTGAGTGCCCGCGAAACGAAAATAAGCCGGATTCAAGAGTGACCATCATCTCGGTCTTCTGGCCAAAGGAAAGGGCAGGAATAACGAAAAAAAGCAGTGTGTAAAAGGGTGTTTTCATGTGGGATATGCGTTTAATGCGGATACGGATTAACCGGTTATTCCTGTAACGCAACCCTTTATAAAAAAGTATTGTCTTAGCAGGAAATCATTACCGGCAACAAAACCACTGATCCCTATGCGTACGTCTATCCCTGCTTCCGCCCTGAAAGCCTTGACCGGCTTTTGGATCAGCTTCCTGATGAGTTTGCCCGTCCACGGACAGGTTTTTCCTGATAGTCAGTGGAGTCTGACGACTATCAATTCGAAGATGCTTGTAACGGCCGACGGCAATATTGCCGTGGTAAGCGGAGGCAATATCCGTTCGTATACACCTCAAGGTTTGTTACGCTGGACAACAAATGTATTCGTGGACGGGTCTTATCCGTCTGGTACCGAAACGCTCGGCCGGGATAGCCAGGGCGGGATTAGTGGCGTATTCAATGGCTATATCCCGCGGTATATGTACCTGTATCGTGCCATGGCCCGCATCAGCGAAGCGGGCGTTCAGAAGAGCAGCACGATCATGGAGCAGGTGTCCGGTACGTCAGGTACGCTGGCGGGTGTACGGTCGATCGAAAGTCTGGTCTATACGGCCGATGATCAGGTCGTGCTCTGTACAACTGTACCTTCGTCAGTATCCACGACAGGGGTAGTGGTTATCAAAGGGGGGACTCCGGGGTGGCAGGCAAGAATAGACTATCCGAACCCTTCGCCCGCAAGCCCCGACCGGACCATAACCAAAGCCGAACGCATGATCGCTACCCCCGACGGCGGTTTTCTGGTGGTTGGCTATTACAATTCTTACGGTGTGATCGGTGATCCGCTGAACACAACGGCCCCGTCGTCGGGCTGGGTGGCCAAACTGGACGCGCAGGGCACTCTGCAATGGCAGAAACTCATGCGTGGTTTTCCGTTTCCGAATGTCATATCCGGATCTGATCCGGGGGCGGTTCTGGCGACAAATGCCATTACCGATGTGCTACCAATCCCCGACGGGAGCGGGTATGCCCTGGCAGGAATCGGCTACGGGTTTTCATCGCTGGTACAGGCTCCCCCGCACACCGTGCTGGTCGAGATTGACCTGAACGGTAATCTGAAACGCTCGAAAGTATATCCGACCGACGCGACACCCGGCTACATCACATCCTATACCGCTGCCGACGGGCAGACCTGTTACGCGCTGGCCAATACCGACCTGAGTGCGCCAAACTACGATTACCGGGTAATGAAAATAAGTACGGCACCGGGGGCGGCAAACAGTCCGGCATCGTTGTCATTGCTGGGTGAAAGGACGTACAGCTTTCAGGAGTCTGCTTACCCGCCGGAGCGCCTGACCGGTATCGGTGTGGCCGGAGACGGCGGGTTGGTACTGGTCGGAAGTATTGGTGTGTTAAAACTGCAAACCGAAGCCCCGCAACCCCTGACGCTGCTGAAACCGGTATATGACTGCGCCACGCAGCAGTTTACCTTTTTGTCAAAAGGCGGAGACGGGAGCGACGTAAGTTATATGGCGATCGGCATTACGGGCTGGACCACACAGAAAGGCCCGCATCTGGTGCAGCCCTTCTGCGATGTTGAACCGTTTCAGCTGCGTGCCCGTCAGGCAAGTAATCCGCTGGCCATTGTGACGACAACCTGGGATTATACCGCAACCTGTCCCAATAACTGCACGGCAATACCGGCTCCGCCGTCCAATACGGCCGTTAATACAGCAGAATGCGGCAGCCCCGCGCCGACCGTCGGGCAACCGCTGACGATACAGCCGCCGGTCTATAATTGCCAGACCGGTGCCATTCAGTTTGTGGTGTCGGGTGGCAACGGCAATCCGGTTGAGTTCATGAGCGTCGGCATTACCGGCTGGACAACCAACTGCCATAACCGGGTTGATAGTCCCGATCTGGTAGCTGATATTCAGCGGCCGGGTTCAACGGTAGCGCCGTTTATCCTGTTTGCCCGGCAGCGGAATGCGGGCGGGGAGTATACCGTAGTTCAATACCGATGGGATGCCCGTGCTGCCTGTGGCCTTGCGCCCCGGTCGGGTGTTGATCAGGAGGCCGGAGAGCTGGTCGTACAGGTGCTGGGGAATCCGGTGCAGGGTAATCTGGTTGAGCTGACCGTCGATGGCATCCGGCAGGAATCCCTGACGGTATCGATGTTCAGTATGCAAGGGCAACTGATCGGGTCGAAAACGGTGGAGGGTGCGCAGCAGGCGGTCTGGCTGCAAATGCCGTTGCAGGCGGCGGCCGGTAGCTACCTGATTCAGGTCCGGACGCCAACCCGCCGGAAGGCCGTCCGGGTAGTGAAACCATAGCCGGGGCAGGTGCATTTCACCTGGATTCTGCTGCATTTCACAGGGTAAAAAACACATTTTAACCGGAATCAGATCGGATGGCAACCGGTGTAGCGCCAATTTTGATGCAGTAAACAACAACAAATACTGCTCAAAATGACCTCTACTGTGAAGGCGCTGCTGCGCCAGCCGCAAGGGCTCCGTATAACCCTTGCCACCCGATTTGTGGCCTTACTGGCCGGTTTAGCCTTGTTGACAACGGCTTGCAAGAAAGAAACAGAACCAACACCGGCCGGCATCGTAACGGCTGCTGCCGGTCCTGACCAGCAGGTGCAGGTCGGACAGCCGGTAGCGCTCGACGGCAGCGCGTCTACAGACAGTAAAGGCAAGCCGCTGACCGCGCAATGGGCTTTTGTCCGGAAACCCGCCAAAAGTACCGCAACGCTTCAGAGCCCGACGACGCTGAAACCTGCCTTTACGCCCGACGAGACCGGTGAATACGAACTGGAACTGACTGTATCGAGCGAAACCGGTAAAAGTACCGATAAGGTGCTGGTAACGGCGAGTGTGGCGCAACCTCTGGCCATTACGGCGAATATCAGCGTAAAAACCGTCCTGACCGACCGCGTCCTGAACCCTGATCTGCCTGATTACATCGTGACGAAAAGCATTGCCGTAAACCACGAACTGACGATCAACCCGGGCGTGGTGATTGCCTTTGAACGGGATACACGGCTGGATATCAATGATAACGGCGGGATTATCATCGCGAAGGGAGACGCCAATAACCGGATCCGGTTTGTGGGCGTCGAAAAAACGAAAGGGTACTGGGCAGGTATTATGCTGTATTCAGGCAGCAACGCCAACGTGTTCGATTATGTGGATGTGATGCATACCGGCAGCCGTACCATGCTCAGCACTACCAAAGCCGGTCTGGCCTTTTTCGGTTCGTCAAAAGCACAGCTTGCGCTGAAGAATACGGTATTTACTCAGAATGACGGTTATGGCATCTATGTTCAGGATGGTGGTATTCTGCGCGAATTTGCGGCTAATACGTTCAGTAATAATACCGAAGCGGGTATCCTGCTGAATGCCCTCAACGTGGCGAAACTGGATGCGGCTTCGAAATTTACCGGTAATAACGGCCGCGATGTAGTCGAAATCAGCGCGTCGGCTGTGAAAGACAGCCCTGAGGTAACATGGGCCGGCTTTGCCGATAAAACACCATACCGCATAACAGGTACCGGTCTGACGGTAGATACCGGCTTTAAACTGAGCCCGGGCGTTGTGCTGGAGTTTGCACGGGACGCCAGTATGATGATCAATAGCGGCGGGTATCTGTCGGCCGTCGGAACAGCCACGAACAAAGTTATTATTACGGGCGCCAACCGGACGGCTGGTTACTGGCGCGGTATTATATCTTACTCAACCAGCAGTCAGAATGTGCTGGAAAATGCCGAGCTGAGCAATGCCGGCAGCACGGCAATTGTGTCGGGCAAAAAAGCCAATCTGGCAATATATGGCAACCTGTCGGCCTTCACCGTAAAGCAGTCGCTGATCAGCGGCAGCGGGGGCTACGGAATCTTTGTGGCATACGGTGCAAAAGCCAATGCCGATATCAATACGGCCAATACCTTCAACGGGAACGTACAGGGGAGCCTACTGAAAGAATAAGCCTGCAACGTTTTTATACCGGAACCGCGTATCAGAAAAGAGGACAGACAGTCGCTTCTGATACGCGGTTTTTATTGGTAAAATTATATTTATAGTTTATAAAGTGCCGTTAGGTAGAAACATGCGACCATTTACGAAGAAAACTAACCTGTATGTCAAAAAGGCGTGCCAATTTTGACCCTATTGCCCTATTCTAAACGGAATAGGCATTGGTACAATCTGAATTAATGTATGCGCATAAACCTATACTGTTTATTTTTTTATTCGTTGATATGTCTGATGGTTTCCTGCCGCTCAGAGACGTCTTCAATAAATCCAAATTCACCGGAGTATCCGCGTGAGGGGACGGCAACCGGTACCGGTGCCGCAACGGGTACTGCCTCCAGTCTGGTCATCGGGCCGGAGGGCGGAACCATTACCGTCAGTGGCGGAAAAGCAACCCTGGTCATTCCGGCAGGCGCCGTGGATAAGCAAACGGCATTTACGCTTCAGCCAATCACTAACCTGGCCCCGAACGGCATGAGCACGGGCTACCGGTTATTGCCGCAGGACCTTAAATTAGGCAAAGCCGCCACCCTGACCATCGCGTATACCGATGCGGAGCTGGCGGGGAATACGGCCGGCATGATCGGGATGGCGCAGCAGAAAGCCGATAAGGTCTGGTATACCTCCATTGGTCAGCAGGTTGACGGGGCGAACCGGACCGTGACAACGCCTGTAACTACGCTGGGTGATATTGCCTTATACCGTCAGTATGCGCTGGCCGATGAGTCAGGTGCGGAGAGCGACTGGGTGGCGTATTACGGGTCAACCATGCGGTTGCTGGTTTCTGAACTAGCGCCGATGACCGTCAACAACGGGGAGCCGCTCCGCCGCGTAACGGCGACAGCCGCTGCCATCAGTTGGGGACTTGACGGGCACGGTAAACTAACCGGCGGCGGGCTGGCGGGTACTTATGTGGCTCCGTCGTATCATCCGGCGCAGAATCCGGTAACGGTTACGGCGAGTGTGCCAACCGGCAAGGGGGGGGCGGTCGTAACGCTGAGCCGGCCCGTGTATGTGGGCATGGGCTACATCCGCTACACCCTCGACGGCAAAACAACGCTCTGCACAACGGTCAGTCTGAAGGAATTCAGCAACAGTTATTCAACTATTCTCGGGGCGAGCGATACTGCTCCGCTCAATCTGACTTTCCGCACGACCGGTACCGGTGTACTGCCGTTCGGCGATTATGTGGCGCTTGACAACCGGAGCGGGCTGGTGGTCTGCCGGCCATCGGGCAGTACTATGGAATGGTTTGATACGCGCGGCGACTGCATGGGCCTGCGCTATGCAACGGGTCAGCTGACAATCAGTCAGTACACCAAAAACACACTTGTAAAAGGTAGCCTGACCGGGACAATGATTCCGCGGGCGAACGGATGCGGCACTAACGGACCGGCTATCAGCGGTGAATTTCTGGTAAAAGTACCGGCTGGTAAGCAGTAACGGATACGCACTATATATTAACGGGGTCACGTCAGTATTCTACACTGACGTGACCCCGTTTTTTATGGCTGGTATTAAATGACTATTAAAACAAGCATATTAAAATAGTCATAAAATATTGTAATATTTTTCCATTGAGTTATTGTCTGATTTACTTTATATTGAATATTCTAATTTGTTAGATGGATTTTACTGTAAATAATAAAATTTAAGCAATTAATTATTGTAATTTTTTATATATATCAAATTTAATTTTGAATTAATGAATTTTTGTATTGAGATTTATAAACCAAGATAACTTATAGAAAAGCGGAAAAAGGTCTATTAGGAGCCAAATAAGTAGACTGAGTGATTTGAAATAACTAGTTAGTTTCTCTATCTGGCTATTTTGAGAATAGTGATTCAAATTAGAAAAGTACTAAATATATTATTATACACTATACCTCTGTTAATCTATGCGTAAAACATGTACAGCCTGCCTGTTGTGTATAGCGATGCTGTTCAGCCTGATCAGCTATGCACAGGACCGATCTGTGAAAGGGCGTATTCTGGCAAAGGATGGCGCCGGCCTGCCCGGGGCGAATGTGCTGATCAAAGGCACGGACCGTGGTAGCACGACAAATGCAAACGGTGAGTTTTCGGTATCAGCACCGGCCAATGCGGTGCTGGTGGTTTCGTTTATCGGTTATACGCCACAGGAAATCCTGATCGGTACAAAAACGACCGTAGAGGTAACGCTCGAAGAAGATGCGTCGCTCCTGGGCGAGGTGGTGGTGACGGCCCTCGGGATCACCCGCGAGAAAAAAGCGCTCGGCTACTCGGTACAGGACCTGAATGGCAAACAACTGACGCAGGCGCGGGCAACTAACTTCGTCAACGCCTTATCGGGGAAAATTGCCGGTGTGCAGATTACAGGCTCCAACGGGGCGCCCGGTGCGTCGTCGCGGATTCTGATCCGGGGTGCCAGCTCAATCGGAAGCAATAACCAACCCTTGTTTGTGGTTGACGGGGTGCCGATTGATAACGGCAACTACGGCTCCGGAACGGGGATCGACTATGGTAACGGGGCCGCCTCGCTGAACCCCGACGATATTGACAATGTAAGCGTACTGAAAGGGCCGAGCGCTGCTGCCTTGTATGGCTCGCGGGGGGCAAACGGCGTGATTCTGATTACGACCAAGAGCGGTAAGGGAAGCAAAGGCATCGGGGTGTCGGTGAACTCAAATACAGCCTTTGACACGCCGTTCCGGCTGCCGGAGTGGCAAAATGAGTACGGACAAGGCAACAAAGGTCAGTTTTCGTTCGTAGACGGCACGGGCAAAGGCGTCAACGACGGGGTTGACGAAAGCTGGGGCCCGAAAATGGACGGTCGGCTGATTCCGCAGTTCGATTCACCAATCGCAGCCGACGGCACGCGCACACCGACCCCGTTTATTGCGCATCCCGACAATGTGAAGAATTTCTTTGAAACCGGTCGTACGCTGACCAACAACATCGCTATTACGGGTGGCAGCGACAAAGGCGATTTCCGGCTATCATTCACTGATCTGAATCAGACGGGTATTCTGCCGAATACAGATTATAAACGCCGTACCGTTTCACTCAATGCGGGCTGGAACCTGACAAGTAAGCTGAGTGTCCGGGCAACGGGCAACTACGTGGTCGATGGCAGCGATAACCGCACCAACTGGGGCTTGTACTTCATCTGGTTCGGCCGGCAGGTGGATATGGACAAACTGCGCAACTACCAGGCCCCGGGCAGTATCTATCAGTACAACTGGAACTACAACTATTGGACCAACCCATACTACGTACTGAACCTGAGCACAAAGGCCAACGAACGGGATCGTATATACGGCAACCTGTCGGCGACCTACAAATTTACGCCCTGGCTGACGCTGACCGCCCGTACCGGTACCGACGTATATGAGGACCGTCGGAAAACACGTAATGCCGCACGGATTGATAACCTCAACGGTGCCAGGCAGTATGACAGCTATAACGAAGAACAGATTTTTGTGCGTGAATCAAACTCGGATTTCCTGTTGAACGCTACGCACAAGTTTGGTGATATCGATGTGACGGCCAATATCGGAGGCAATCACCGCCGCAACTATTACCAGCGGAATTACATGGGCGCGACCGAACTGGCCATTCCACGGGTCTGGAACCTGGGGAACTCGCGGCAGGCGAAAGTAGCCGAGAACTCGTTTACCGAGAAAGTTGTCAACAGCGTTTATGCGTCGGCTAACCTGGGTTTCCGCAACTATCTGTTCGTTGATCTGACCGCCCGCAATGATTGGTCGAGTGCCTTACCAGCGGACAACCGCTCCTATTTCTATCCGTCGGCGGCAGTTAGTGCGGTGCTGACCGATATGTTCAACCTTAGCTCACCCGTTCTGTCGTTTGCCAAAGTCCGCGCCGGTGTGGCACGGGTAGGGAACGACACGGATGCGTACCGGCTGGTACAGGCCTACAAGTACGAAAACCCGTGGGGCAGCACACCGACGTTGTCCGAAAACAATGCCATGCTGAACGCCACGCTGAAGCCTGAGCTGACCAACTCCTACGAAGTGGGGGCTGAGGTAAAGCTCTGGCACAACCGCGTGGGCATCGACGTGACCTATTACAACAAACAGTCGTTTAACCAAATCCTGGACGTAAACATCTCACAAGCAACCGGTTTTGTGTCTAAGCTGCTGAACGCCGGCCGTCTGGAGAACAAGGGGGTTGAGGTCCAGCTGAGTGTAACACCGGTAAAAACAAACGCCTTTCAGTGGGACATAGCGCTGAACTGGGCGCAGAATCGTAACAAGGTTATTGAACTGGCCGAGGGACTGACAACCTACACGCTTGGTACGATGCGGGGGATGTCGATTGAAGCACGGGTGGGTCAGCCATACGGTACGTTCTTCGGGCAGGGCTTTCTGCGCGATCCGGCGGGTAACATCGTATACGACAAAAGCGGCTATCCGCAGATTAACCCGACGCGCCGGATTCTGGGGAACTTTACGCCAAAGTGGATCGGCGGGTTGCAGAACACGTTCAGCTACAAGCGCTTCAGCCTGAGCACACTGATTGACATGAAGCAGGGCGGCGATATTTTCTCGCAGACGGTGAACATCGGCCGCTACACGGGTGTGCTGAAAGAAACCACGCTGGGTCGTGAAACCGGCATTGTGGGCGAAGGGGTCGTGAACATGGGTACGGCAACAGAACCAAATTATGTACCGAACACAACCCGTATCAGCTCGGAAGAGTGGCACAAAAAGTACTACTCGCTGACCAACAACGAGGCGACAATCTTCAACGGCAGCTTTGTAAAGCTCCGCGAAGTGAAGTTCACCTACATGCTGCCGGGCCAGTTTATCAAGCGCCTGCCGTTCCGCGATCTGGCGGTATCGGTGGTGGGCCGTAACCTGGCGCTGCTGCATAGTAAAGTACCACATATCGACCCTGAGACCAGCTACTACAACGACGGCAACCTGCAGGGAATCGAAAATGGTCAGATCCCGACTACCCGTACCGTTGGTTTTAACATCAGCTTCAACCTGTAATCCCTATGAAACGTATTTTAGCTTCATTCCGCTATAAAGCATTGGTCGTTGCCGGTTTGTTGGCCGCCTCGGCCTGTACGGGCGATTTTGATCAGATCAACACCAACCCGAATGCGCCGTCGACGGCTACCGCCGACCTGTTTCTGCCGCATGGTATTCAGAGCGCCGTGGATGCCTACTGGGGTGGTTCACTGGGGATGGATATCGGAGATCTGATTTCGCAGTACTGGGCCCGGATTCAGTATACCGATGTCGATCAGTATACGATCACGAGCGATATCTACAGCGGAGCCTGGCAGACATTTTATGTGGAGGCCCTGGCGGATTATCAGCGGATCTACAAGCTTGCGGCCGACAACAAGAGCCCGAACTATCAGGCGGTGGCCATGATCATGCGCTCGTGGGTGTTTTCGCTGCTGACCGATATTTACGGCGATATTCCGTATACACAGTCGATTCAGGGTATCGAAGGGATTGTGCAGCCGAAATACGATACCCAGAAAGAGGTGTATGCAGGAATCCTCAAGGAGCTGAAGGCCGCCAATGACATGATCGACGTAACGGATAAAACCAAAGCGATTGCGGGCGATATCCTGCTGGGCAACGACCTGACGCGCTGGAAGAAGTTTGCCAATACGCTGAGTCTGCGGCTGCTGAACCGGATTGCGACGAAGACGGACGCCGGATTTGACGTGAAGGCCGAGATCAACCGGATTCTGGCTGATCCTGCTAAATATCCGGTTCTGACGTCGAACACGGATAATATCCAGCTGAATTACCTGGATGCGACTAACAACAACAACCCGATCAATCAGAACCGCAAAACGCGCGATGACCACCGCGTGAGCGCAACGCTGGTAACCCGTTTACAGGCGCTGAGCGACGCCCGTCTGGCAGTATATGCCGATAAACCAGCCGATGGCGGCGATTACAAAGGCGTACCGAACGGCCTCTCAAACGCAGATGCAAATGCGCTTGGCCTGTCGAAAACCTCAAAAGTCGGGGCGTATTTCGTGTCGGCCACTGCGCCGGGCGTGATCATCAGCTATGCCGAGCTGTTGTTTATCAAAGCCGAACTGGCTTACAAGGGCTTCACCGCAGCGGGCGATGCGGCGACCAGCTACACCGGCGGGATCACGGCTTCACACAGCCAGTACAAGCTGACGGTATCACCGGCTTACCTGACGGCCAACGCCCTGAAAAACGGTACTGACGGATACACGCAGATCATGGAACAGAAGTGGATAGCCTTGTTCGGTCAGGGGGTAGAAGCCTGGACCGAGTACCGCCGGACTGGTATTCCGGCCTTGAAACCGTCGGTGATTAACGTAAACGCGGGTATTATTCCGACCCGTTTACCCTATCCGGGCTCCGAAGAATCGCTGAATTTTACGAACTTTAAGGAAGCGCTGACGAAACAGGCCATTGCCAACGATATGAAGTCGAAACTCTGGTTTGCCAGATAAACCCGTATGGGCGACCTCATGGGGTCGCCCATACATACTATTATGAAAAAAAATATTTATTCAACGCTGCTGGCGTGTCTGGCGGCTGGTCAGTTGCCGGTTCTGGCGCAGGATGACGCGACCCTGCTCAAAAAGGCGCACAAGATTCACGAAAAGGCATTTACGGTCGATACGCACGCGGATACGCCGATGCTGCTGTCGCGCGGCGGTTTCGATGTAACGAAAGACAACGATGCCCGTACGTCCAACAGTAAGGTCGACTATCCGCGTATGCGCCGTGGCGGCCTCGATGCCATTTTCTGGGCGGTGTATCTGGGGCAGGGACCCCGCACACCCGAAGGCCACGAGGCAGCGAAGAAAAAAGCGCTGGGTATTTTTGATGCCATCGACAATACGCTGAAAGCCACGGCGTCGGAAGCCGAACTGGCAACAACGCCCGAAGCGGGTTACCGCATCGGTAAAACCGGTAAGCGCGTGATTTACATTGGTGTCGAAAACGGCTATCCTATGGGTCATGACTTGTCGTTACTGAAAACGTTTTATGATCGTGGAGCGCGCTACATGACGCTCTGCCATTCGAGCAACAACGACATCTGTGACTCGTCGACCGACCCGAAAGGGGCCGAGTATCAGGGGCTGAGTCCGCTAGGGGAACAGGTCGTGGGCGAAATGAACCGGCTGGGCATGATGGTCGACGTCTCGCACGTGTCAGATTCTACGTTTTATGACGTTATCCGGTTATCGAAAGTGCCCGTCATTGCGTCGCATTCAGGGGCGCGGGCTATCTGTAACCACCCGCGTAACCTGACCGACGACATGCTGAAGGCACTGGCCAAAAACGGCGGGGTAGTACAGCTGAACCTGCTGAGCGACTATGTGAAAACCATCCCTGCCAATCCGGAGCGGACGGCGGCGATGGATGCGCTCATGGCGAAATACGGGCTGAAAAGCCGGATGGGCATGGCCTCGCTACCGGACGAAGAGCAGAAAAAAGCACGTGCCGACTTTGCGGATATCAACAAAAAATACCCTGTCCAACTGGCAACTGTCAAGGATGCTATTGACCACATTGACCATATTGTAAAGCTGATCGGCATCGATCATGTAGGCATGGGCGCTGATTTTGACGGCGGCGGTGCGCTCGCCGACTGCTTCGATGTGAGTCAGTACGAAAACATGACGGTTGAGCTGGTCCGACGAGGGTATTCGAAGAAAGACATCGAAAAAATCTGGAGCGGTAACTTCTTCCGCGTGATGAAAGCCGTTGATAAGGCAAAGGCACCGGCGAAAGAAGTCGCCTTGCGCTGAGCGAGTCCTTAGCATACAAACGTCCTGATAATGATTGTTTTGGGCCAGTCATTGTCAGGGCGTTTTTGTTTTTGATATTTACCTTCACGATTTCTTAATTATGTAGTTTGGCCGCAAAGCAGGAGATTTGGGCAATCAATCCGCTTTTATACCAGATCAACAGACAGATGGCCGCGGCCTCCTGACTCACTATGAAAAAACGCTTTGCCCTTGGAATTCTTTCGGGACTGATGCTGCCGGCATCACTGACCCACGCCCAGCAACTTTTATTGACAAATTATACGGTTGCCGGTGATCAGCCGGTGGTTGGAACCATTGTGACGAAAAACGGTGCTGCCCCGCAGAAGCTTTCACTGAAAGGCCCGGACGCCCGCCGGTTTATGATCGATGGGCAGCAGCGGCTGGTGCTGCGTCCCGGCAAAGCCGATGCCAATGCGGTGTCGTATGCCGTGGAAATTAAGGGACAGACGCCCGAAGGCAAGGTGTCGGAGTCGTTCCGGATCGTGAATGATCAGTTTCTGAAGAACAAAGTTATTGCCCACCGTGGCGCATGGAAGCATACCGGTGCGTCGCAGAACTCAATCGGCTCGCTGCAACAGGCCATTAAATTGGGGTGTATGGGCAGTGAGTTCGATGTCCACATGTCAGCTGATTCAGGCCTGATTATCAGCCACGACCACGCCCATCAAGGTGTCCAGATTGAGAAAACGCCGACGGCAGAACTCACCGCCCTGAAGCTGGCCAACGGCGAAACTATGCCGACACTCGGTACTTATCTGGATGCCGGTACAACGCAGAATAAAACACGGCTCATTCTGGAAATCAAGGCATCGCAGCTCGGTAAAGAGCGGTCGCTGGCGCTGACTAACAAGATCGTGAAGATGGTAAAAGCGCACCAGGCACAGGGTTGGGTCGATTACATCAGCTTTGACTATGATGTCTGCAAACGCATTAAGGAGCTGGATCCATACGCCAAAGTTGCTTACCTGACCGGCGACAAGGCGCCCGAATTACTGGCTGCCGACAAGCTTTTCGGCCTTGATTACCACTTTAGTATCCTGAAGAAAAACGAAAACTGGATCGACGAAGCGCAGCAGAAAAAGCTGACCATCAACGCCTGGACCGTCAACGATCCGGCCATGATGGACTGGCTGCTGGGTAAAAACGTTGATTTTATCACAACCGACGAGCCGGAGACCCTGCTGACGAAGGTGAAGTAAGGGTTGTGATCGAATCTTCCAGGAAGTTCAAAACTTCCTGGAAGATTCGATCAGGAGGTAAGTTTTTGCTGTTCCGGATTTGAAATCCGGCGCAGCTACTATACCAGTCTTATTTTCTTTCGCCGCAAAAACAGTACGGCCGCGGTGACGAAAGCCCCGAAGAGTCCGAGGCCGGTCGTGATGAGTCCCGATATCATGTGAAGCGGCGGCGTTCTGCCAACGTGTTTGAAGGTGCTGTACACAATCAGTTCTTTCTGAAGCAGGTACTTGCCCGCCACATCGGCCGTATGGGAGTAATGTACCGGTTTGTCATCGACATAGCCGTCGAGGGTGATCGTCATGAATGTTCCGTCTTCAGTAATGCTGGTCCGCATCGAATCGGCGCGTGTTGGTTGCGGGTGCCCTACCCAGAGCAGGAGCAGCAGACCGCCGGTTAGTAATCGGTTCATTGTCAGTAGATTTGTTGTTATTAGATTAATATATACCTTCCTATACCTTCCAGGAAGTTTAGAACTTCCTGGAAGCTAAAACTACTCCGTTTTTAAACTCTTCACCGGATTCATCAGCGCGGCTTTGATAGTCTGGTAACTAACCGTACCGATGGCAACCAGAATGGCCCCGGCAGCCACCAGTATAAAGGCCCCGATACTGATGCTGACCCGGTACGGATAGTTGTTGAGCCACTGCTGCATGCCGAACCAGGCCAGCGGCAGGGCAATGGCCAGTGCGATGACGACCAGTTTAACGAAATCCCGCGAGAGCAGCACCACAATGCTGGCTGCGCTGGCACCCATCACTTTCCGGACACCGATCTCCTTTGTGCGTTGTTCAATAGCCAGCAAGGCAACGGCAAACAAACCCAGACAGGACAGGAAAATCGCAATGCCCGAGGCAATGCTGAACAGCCGCGACATCGTCTGCTCATTCTGGAACCAGGCATCCACGTTTTCGTCGAGAAACGAGGCCATGAATTCAGCCTGAGGCGCAACCGTCTGCCAGTAAGCCTGTAGTTTGGTCATGGCGGCCGTCGGGTTCGGCGTGTTTACCCGGACAAACAGATAGCTGATCGGCTCACGGTGCGAGAGGTGCATGGTCACCGGCGCGACTTTACCGGTCGGCGCATACAGGTGGAAGTCCGCCACCATGCCGATAATCTGCGAGCGGGTGCCGCTGGTGTCAGAGCCGAAAAACAGGCCGACCGGATTTTTAACACCCATTTCCTTCGCCATACTTTCCGAAATAATCACGCGGTTGACGGAGTCGGTAGCGTAAGTCGGGTCAAATTCGCGGCCGGACAGGAGTTTGATGTTCAGCGTTTTCAGGTAGTCGTAATCAACCAGCAACCAGTCTGTTGTAATGTTTTTGCCTTTGTAAGCCATACCGGTCATGCTGCGCGAGGTCACACGGTCTTTGCCACGGCCGAGGTTCACGCTGCTGCCGGTGATGGAGACAATCGCAGGGTCCTGCGCAAAGTGATCGCGGAACCGCTGCAGCATCATCCGGCCGTTGGTCCGGGTACCAACCGGAATGCTGATGACCTGCTCTCTGGAGAAGCCAAGCGGCCGTTCACGGAGGAAATCAATCTGCTGGATGGCCACTACCGTACAGCAGATCAGCAGACAGGAAATGGTAAACTGGGTAATGATCAGGGAATTGCGGAGGATGCCCGGGCGTTTGAACGAAATTTTGCCCTTCAGCACATCAACCGTCCGCAGCGTTGTCATACGCCATGCCGGGTAACCGCCTGCCAGCAGCGAAACGACGAGAAAGATGACCGCCATCAGGCCGATAAAGCCCGGCTTCTGTAAATACGACAGGTCGATGCGGGCGTCAAAAAAGGCGTTGAAGGAGCTGATGAGGCTGTAAGCCAGACCGGTGCCGAGTAAAAAGCCGGACAGGCAAACGACCAGGGCTTCGCCCCAGATCTGTATAAACAACTGATGCCGTAAGGCGCCCAGCGATTTGCGCACTCCCAGCTCACGCGCACGGGTGAACGAGCGTGCAATGGTCAGGTTGATGAAGTTAATACAGGCAATCAGCAGGATAAAAACGGCCAGACCGGACAGCGCGTAGACCAGGGCAACCGGTGCGCCTTTGCCAGCCGTGATGTCGCGGTCAAAATGGACATTCTTCAGTTTTTGCAGCCGGATCGCAAACAGGTCGCCCCGTTCGTCGGGTTTGGCGCCTTCTTTTTTCAGGTCGGCGATGGTGCGGGCAAACTGAGTGTTGGTAAATGACCGCAACCGGCTTTCGAGCGTCGCCTGATCGAGTGTTGCCGGTGTTTTGAGGTAAACGCTATACGAATTACCGTCCCAGTTTTTCATGTCCTGCCGGTAATTGTCGGTGCTCTCCACCCGGATCAGCGCATCGCAGTGGATCGACGAATTGTCGGGCAGGTCGGCCATTACACCGGTGACCATGTAGTTTCGTTGTTCCGTAAGCTGCCCGAGCCGGAGTTGTTTGCCCATCGGGTCCTGTTCACCGAAAATGGTTCTGGCCATGCTTTCGCTGATGACAATCCCGCTCAGGTTTTGCAGGGCCTGCTGCCGGTTGCCTTTAACGAGCGGAAACGAAAAGATGCGCAGGAAATCCGGATCGGTCAGGGCAATGTGCTTGTCAAAATACTTGTCGTTGTGCGACACGAGGCTTTTGGTGCCGATCCGCAGGCGGGTTACGCCTTCCAGCTCCGGGAAGCTGGTTTTGAGGGCGGGTCCCAGCGGCAACGGCATAATACCCGAGCGGGCGGAGCTTTGCGGTGAACCGGAGAAAAAGTAGGTCTGGAAAATGCGGTCGCCGTCGGTATGAAACGAGTCGAAGGTAAGCTGCCGGTAGACGGTCATGAACAGAAATGTGCAGACGCAGAAGGCAACAGCCAGACCTGACACGTTGATAGCCGTGTAGCCTTTGCTTTTCCAGAGCGTGCGAAGGGCGATTTTAAAGTAATTCCGGAGCATGTCGATACGCAGAAAAGAAGGTTGGTTAACAGGTGGAAACGGGTCGTTCAGGGCCGGATAGGTCTGGCTTGAGGCGGTGCGCCGTTTCAGGAAATAGGGTCGGTAAAAGGTCAGGACCTGGCGGACGTACAAACGCCGGGCGCGGGTCGGGCCAAACGCCCTGACATCGGCCGCGAACTGTTCGTGGAGGTCGCCCTGCAATTCTTCGTGCAGCTCAGGCGGGCAAATCCAGCCGAAGAGCCGGTCGGCCCAGGCGGGTGGGGCAGGGGACAGGTTGTTGCGGTCCATGATTACAGAAAAGAGGGTCTGGGAATGGCATCCCAGAGCTGGTTACGTACAGCGCGCATGTCGTTGAGGGTTTTGCTACCCAGCGGTGTGATGGAGAACAGCCGTTTCCGGCGTCCGCCCCGTTCGGCGGTAGCACCGCCGAGTTCGGAGACCACCAGCCCCTTTTCTTCCAGCCGGTAGAGCGCCACGTGAATGCCGCTCAGGTTGATTGCCCGGTCGGTACGTTGTTTCAGCTCATCGGCAATCGCCACCCCGTAGGCATTGCCGTCGAGTACTGCCACGGCCAGCAGGACGAGTTCTTCAAACTCCCCCAGATACGATCGTCCCATAGTAAAAACGTATTTCCTTATTATTTGCTAAACAAATGTCTTGCCAGTTTCGCAAAAAGTCGGTTTCGGGCCGTGCAAGTGAGTTTTTGCAAGTCGGGGCAGCGTAGCGATGTCCAGAAACGGACAGGATTTGTACTGATGCGGACAGGGTTTCTGACCTTCCTGGAAGTTTAGAACTTCCAGGAAGGTCAGAAACCCTCGGGGAGGGAGGTAGAGTGAAATTTAAATGATAACTTACCCGTGCGTGCCGAAAACCGGCCGAATGTAAAGCCGGCAGAACGGTATCTGCCAGGTTTAATCTACAATTCGTTCCGATGTCAAAAGAAATTAAGCTAACCATAGTGCTACAGAATCCGGTTGACGGGTTGTGGTATGGGTTGCAAAAAGGGAAAGGGTCAGGCTACAGTATTGTGCAGACACAATCCGGCAACGGACAGGCGTTGACCTTTGCGTTTGCCGTTCAGGCAAAGCAGGCAAATGGTCCGGGTATATCTCTTGGCGGGCCGTTTGTGCAGGGGCCAGTCGGTGGCCGTTTCGTCTACATCAGCATAGGCAGCTCTGCCGGACAGGTCGGATCCTTGTGGAGTGGCCGCCTGAAAGTCCCCCTTTTTGAGGCAGACTTCCTGGACGCGTTAACTGATGACAGTGCCTGTAGCTGGTCCTGCACCGTACCGGGCAGCACTGCGGGCGGAAAACCTGTCTTTGCCACTGTGAAGCCATTCGGCGGCTGGTTTAGAAGCGGGCTTTCCGAAGGTATTTAGCCTTCCCGGGATAGGGCCGCCCGGAGCCTGTCTGCGGGTTCAACCACTTGGGAAGGTGGAGAATATCAATCTTTAATTAAATCAAACAGCCAGGTTTTCAGGGGTTCTTTGGCAATTAATTGCCCGTCTCTGAAGGTAAGGCGCCACTCCAGTGGATCAAATTTGAAATAGCATTCAGAATCGATAGGTATCTCGCGTCCTATACTATCGCTCAGTTTCGGTAAAGGTTTCATGTCATCACACAAGTCTTCTTTGACAAGTATTCTGAGCTTAGCGATATAACTGGTGTCCTTCGGGAAAATATGCTGCGTCCCGTCGTATAGTAGCGTAAGCCTGTTATCAATGTATGTATATCCGGATGGCTTTCTGTTTTCAAATTCGGATAACACCGCAAGCATCGTTATCCCCACGTCACTGCGGGTATCGGTGTGTTTGATAATGACCAATGCCGGCACGCCCCGTTTACTGCTTCCGGATCCAGTGTTTGCTTTTACGAAGTCTTTGAAGAACGTCAGAAATACAGGGTCAGTGGACGGTTTCAGGATATTGTTCTGAGCGTTTGACTCCTGACCGGAAAGGAGAGCAAAAGCGCTCAGGCACAGGAGACGCTTGTACATAGCGGGATGGTGTTTTGAACCTGAACGTATAAATCTGACGCAGCAATAGCTGACCCGAAAATAAAACTTTTCTGTCAATCAGCCATAGGTGGGGAAGCCAATCTCCCCGAGGGGTCAAAACCCTCGGGGAGGGCTCTGCTATTCCGGATATGTAACATTACCGGGCGAACCTGCTTACCCCCTGTCCTCCGCGAGCCGGTACGCTTAATAACTTTTGCCGGTAACAAGTAACCATGCCGCTGTCCGGGCTTTGGAATGCAGGGAATTAACTGTATTTTAGGCATATAAACGGAGGAAATCATGGATTCGGTCAACGTGAGACGCTTGCTGTTACTGGTCGTATGTTTGAGTGTGGGGGTGTGTCGGGCGGCGTCCATTCTGATTCCGATGGATGAGAAACAGGCCAACCACCTGAAAGCCTACGGCATCGCCTATAAAACCCTCAAGGACGGAATGGAGGTCGAATGGCTGCTCAATTACCGTGGCGGTAGCTTTCTGATCAAAAGTCACCCCTCCGTCGAAACCGAATGCCGGGTGCGGGGGGTATCCTTCGAAACGCTGTCCGATTCACGGGCCGCCGGTATTCTACAGCAGATTGCAAATCCCGACGTCAACATGGACGCCGTAAAGCTCCTGAAAGCGGCTAAAATCGCGGTGTACTCGCCGGTGAAGGTCAGCCCGTCGGAGTTCGAAAACACTGATGCCGTGCTGGTAGCCCTCAATTACGCCGAAATTCCGTATGAGGTCGTGTACGACGAAGAAATCCTGAAAGGCGAACTGATGAAGTACGACTGGCTGCACCTGCACCACGAAGATTTTACGGGGCAGTTTGGCCGGAATATGCAGCGGATGTCGAGCGAAGATATCCGGGTGCAGGAAGACATTACCCGCCGTATGGGCTACAAAAAAGTCTCGCACATGAAGCTGGCTGTGGCCAAAACGATCAAGGATTTCTGCGCTAGCGGCCACTACCTGTTTGCCATGTGTTCGGGCGCCGAAACGTTCGACATTGCCCTGGCCGCCGAAGGCATCGACATTGTCGATAGCCAGTACGACGGTGACGGCGTTGACGGCGACGCGCAGCTGAAACTTGATTTCAACAAAACCGTGGCCTTCTACAACTTCACCCTCGACCTCAGCGGCGGCTACCGGGGTATGTCATTTTCCGATATTAATGCCTCGTCCGGTCGTTTTGGCGGGTATGACCAGTCGGGTACGTTTTTTACCCTGTTCGATTTTTCGGCCAAGTGGGACGTTATTCCGGCGATGCTGACCCAGAACCATGAGTCGGTAATCAAGGAGTTCCACGGCCAGACCTCTTCGTTTAAAAAGAGCACGGTGAAGCCCAGCGCCCTGGTGATGGGTGAAAGCGTAAACTCTCACCGCTACATCTACGGCGAAATCGGCATCGGTCAGTTTGCGTTCTATGGCGGCCACGACCCCGAGGGGCAGCGCGGCAACTGGCGCATGCCGACCGACCTGAACCTGCATCCGCACTCGCCCGGCTACCGGCTCATTCTGAACAATGTCTTATTCCCGTCTGCCCGTAAAAAGAAGCGTAAAACCTAGGCCGTACGTAGCACTATGAATCCATTACAGCCTGTTCACGTTCGGGATGTCGGCGAGCTGCTGGAGTATTTGCCCGATCATGAGCGTCAGATTGTCGATGCACTGCGCAGCATCATTTTCAGCTGCATACCCGGATGCCGTGAAAAAATCGCGTACAACGTACCGTTTTACAGCCGCCGGAAACGGATTTGCTTTATCTGGCCGGCATCGGTGCCGTGGGGGAAAGTCAAAAAGGGCGTTCGCCTCGGCTTTTCAAACGGCTATCTGCTGTCCGATGAGCTGAACTACCTCGAGAAGGGCGGGCGGAAGCATGTGTATTGCCGGGACTTCACGAGTGTACAGGACATCAATGTCGATCTGCTGAAAACATTTCTGTTCGAAGCCGTGGTAGTTGATGAAGAACTGGCGCTCCGGAAACTCCTGAAAACATAAAAAGACCCGGCTTACTAAACCGGGCCTTTCGCGTTTTACGTGTTCTACGTTATTTTTTCGGATTCTTTACAGGGGCACTTCCGGATGCCGGCGGGTTGTAAACCAGTTCGTTGTCCGGTACATCCCAGTAATCGAGGAAGTTATAGGTAATTGTGGCATTGGTACTGACGACACCGGTCCGGCTCAGGGCAACGGCACCCGTACGTCCGCTTTCGATCACCCCCCAGCGGCGGGCATCGTAAAACGAAAGCGCGCGGAACAACAGCCCGATCCGGCGTTCGCGGCGGAGTTCTTCTTTGGCCTGCGCGAGGGTTAAGCCCGTACCGGCTACCGCCGTCAGACCCGCTCCCTGCGCTTTCCGTACTTCATCGATCAAGGCCAGCCCGTCTTCAATTTTTCCGGTATAGATCAGCGCTTCTGCCCGCATCAGCTGGTTTTCGTCATAGGTGCTGGCCATAAATAGTTCATAACCACCGGCGTTCTGGTTGGCGTAGCTGATGACCGACGCGCTGCCTTCTGAACCGGCCGCCCCGCGGTTGATCAGCTCCCAGCGGGTAAAGAACGAGTTACCACGGGCTACTTCGCCGATGTAGGTCGATGTCCGGCGTTTGAAGTTATTCGTGAAGCGCAGGTCACCGGTTTTGAAATCCTGAATCAGCCGTTCGGTGATTTTATAGGTCGATGTACCGGCTGTTTTAGCCGATACCGTACCGGTAGTCGGGGCCAGGAAGTCGCCGGTGGTGTTGGTGCGGCCCGTGAACACAAAGTCTGATGCGGCTACCCCGTTCTGGGTCAGCGTCAGAATATCGTTCCACTGGGCAGCCGTCATCGCCTCCACTTTTGTGTTTACCAGAATATTCCGGGCCTTCATCGTGTTGATGGAGTGAATCCACATGGCTGGTGTCAGTACCCCGCCTTTGCCTACCCGGTTAAAGGCAGGTACCAGGCTCTGGAAGGTAGCGATATAGTCGGCATTGGCCGTTAAGGTGCCCAGCACTTTGGCGGCCTCGTCGAAATTGCGGTTTGCTTCCTTAATGATATCTTCTTTCGATACATACTGGTTGCTGGTGCCGTTCAGGAACTCGCCGTTGGCCTTGTTGTTGACCACCCCGGCGTAGTACATCGAGCCAATCCGGGAGTAGGCATAGCCTTTCCACCAGTACGCCCATGCCTGCAACGCGCCTTTTTTCGCAGCCGCATCACCCGTGAAGGTTGTTGCGTCGATATTGGCGAGGAGGGTGTTGGCGGCATTGTTGAGGTTGTACATATAAGCCCACTCGTAATAGGTCGAGTTCTGATACCCGGTTGAGTTTACGTTGGCCGTAATCCGCAGAAAATCATATTGTTTGCTCGGCGAGTTCGGGTTAGTCAAGACCGAACCATCGTCGAGGGTTACCTTATCCGGGCAGCCTACCTGGTTGATGAAGACGTTGGCAATGTCGGTGCCGATTACGTCGCCCATCAGTTCGTGGTTGCCGATGGCTCCCGACCAGAAATAACCCGGTACGCCGTCGTAATATTTAACGTCCTTGAAGCCGGTGATGTAAAATCCCTGCCCGAACGACATCAGCCCGGACTCGGTCTTTAAGGCCGGCGACGATGGCTGGTTAGGGTTCTTTACGTCGAGCCCTTCCTTGCATGACGTCAGGAAGCCGCTCAGGAGGAGGGTGCAAACAAGTATCTTTATCTTATTCATGATAGTCAGAAGTTAACGGGTGAATTAGAAACCAATGTTCAGCGTTGCCTGATACGTTTTGAAGTTAGGCATGGTGCTGTGGTCGGTACCACGGTCCCAGGCTGAGTTGGTCGTACCTGAGCTGATTTCCGGATCGAAACCGGTGTACTTCGTGAACGTCAGCAGGTTGCGGCCCGACAGCACAAGCTGTACTTTCTTGGTGGCCGGAATTTTGAACAGCTTGGCAAAGTCCAGACCGACTGAGATATTCCGCAGGCGCAGGAACGAGGCATCTTCGTAGAAATAATCCTTCGTACCGTTGGCCGTCCGCTGCGCATATACCCCGCGGTAGAAGGCTGTCCAGGCACCGGTTTCCCCGTTGATGGTGATTGGTTTGGTGTAGTCGCTGTGGATACCGTCGCGGTACATCCATTCCTTGGTCTGGTTGTACAGGTGGCTGCCGTATACCCAGTCCCACTGCATCGAGAAGGTCAGGAAGCCCTTGTAGCTCAGGTCGTTGATAAATGACAGGTTGAACTTAGGATTCGGGTCACCGAAGCTGTATTTACCGGCCGACATGTATGGCTGCTTGGTTGTTTTGCTCACCACATAGCCGTTGCTGGCCACGGTGTAGTTTTCCTGTTCTGCCTGTGGAATGTAGAAGTTACCGGCTTCGTCTTTATCCGTAACGCTGTGCAGCATCCGGTAGCCGTACAGCTGACCGACCTTGTCACCGGCTTTCAGCACGTAGTTGGTACTACCCGCGCTCGACAGGATGATGACTTCCTGGTTGCCGCGGATCGACACGATTTCCGATGTCTGCTTACCCAGGTTTACCGTTGTGTTCCACTTCAGGTTGCCGCCGTTGTAGATCGTTGATCCTAACGACAGTTGCAGACCGCGTGAACCCAGTGTAAAGGCGTTATCAATCAGCGTACCCAGACCAATCGACGGGGCTACGTCAACCGGATAGATGGCGTCTTTAGTTTTCCGGTCCCAGTACGTTGCCGACAAAGCGATGTCGTTGGCCCACGGCGTATTTTTCGAGACCGTAAAGAGGAGGTCGGTACCTACTTCGAATTCTTCCGATACCTCTACCCCCAGATCCGGATTACTCTGGCCGTTGGCGTAGTAGAACGCCGTGCTCGTACCCACCGTAGTCGGCGTAATCGTCACGTAGCGGTCAAACGGCTTGGGCTGAATACCGGCCTGACCGTAGGCAGCGCGCAGTTTAGCTTCGGCCAGCAGGTTGTTGACCGGGCTGTTTTTCCAGAAATTAAGGGCCGACAGGCGCAGGTATGCATCACCGCGCGGGAACGTAAACGGCTTCGAACCACGACCGAAGGCCGATGAATAATCGCTCCGGAAACCGCCTGAGATACCGGCGATGTCGGCAAATTCAAAGCGCTGGTTAACGAGGTAACCGTAGGTAATAAACGGTTCCTTATAGTCGCGGTACACCCGCCACGACGTGGTGTTGGCCGCTGTATAAGGCTCATAGGCCGATGGCAGGCCCATGGCCGTACTGGTGTATTCCTTGATCGTGCTGTTCCGCCAGTCAAAGGCGGTCTGCGTAACGGACTTCAGCGGAATATTCAGGCCGAAATCCTTCTGGAGGTCAAAGCTGAACGTGGCCGTTGCCAGAAAGTTCTGGAACATCTTGCTGTTGCTGTATTTCGTCAGATCACCCGTGTTGTTCGAGTTGTAGTTCGAAATATAGCGGGCGGTGCTCTGCGTCAGCCAGTACTTGATGTTGGCGTTGTTCGACTGGTTCAGGTACTCCAGGTCGCGGTTCTGGGTCTGGTAGTTCAGGCCGTATTTGGCGTCGAGTGACACAAATTTCGGAAAGTCGTAGTGCAGGTTGAAGTTCTGGATAATGTCAACCTTATTATCGTTGTTGCGGGTGTAATTCTGAAAATACAGCGGGTTCGACGCGTTGATACCGATGGTCTGGTTCAGGTTGTACGGCGTTGTCCCGTCGGTGGTTTTCAGGGAAAAATCGGCAAACGGATAGGCGTTCAGTAAGCCGTACACAATTGTCCGGTCGCTGGTTTTCAGCGTGCTTTTAGTATACGCCAGCTGCGTGATTGAGCGCAGGGTAAGGCCCTTTGCCAGTTCCATACCGATATTGCCGGTCAGGTTGCTGCGTTCCCATGCCCCGTTATTGATCACGTTACTTTCCTGATGGCTGTTAGAGGCTGAAATGCTGAAGTCTGACTTCGGGCCACCGCCGGAAATCACGACGCTGTTATTGAAGGTATTGGCCGGCCGGAAAAAGAAGTCGAAATGGTCGATGTATTTCAGGTTGGCGTTGTAGGGCTTTTCGTTTTTCGCCGTCGGATCGGTCGAGTTATATTGTACGTTTTCGGTATAAACGCCGTTTGCCAGGTCAAAGGTGATGGGTTTACCCGATGAGCCGATTACGTTGTTGCTGGCATCGGTCGCAAAGGCGTGGTATTGTGCCTTGCTCAGGCCACCCACGTTCAGATACGTATTCTGCGCGACGCTCGATGACACATCAACCCGCAGGGCACCGGCTTTGCCTTTTTTCGTGAAGAGCTGAATAACCCCGTTCGCTCCCTGCGCCCCGTAGATGGTTGCGGCAGCGGCACCCTGTACTACTTCGACACGTTCGATGGAGTTAAGATCGACCGTTTGCAGGCCGGAGGCTCCCATCTGGATACCGTCGATCAGAATCATCGGCGATGTACCACGGTTCAGGGTATTAATACCGCGTAGGAGAATGTTTACGTCGGCGCCGGGCGTACCGCTCTTACTCGTAATCTGCGCACCCGGAATCTTACCGATCAGGGCCTGATCAATAGAGGCCTGCGACGTTTGCGGCAGCTGACTGGCCGAAATCGATTCAACCGAAATCGCAATTTTCCGCTTGTCAGTCGCGACACCAACCCCTGTAACCACTACTTCAGACAGTTGCTTCGTGTCCGTTGCCATTTTGACATCATATACCGAACTGCCGCTGAGCGGAACCTCTTTGGTGGTCATACCAATAAACGAAAAGACCAGGGTGCCGCCGGAAGCCGGTACGGAGAGCGCAAACGAGCCATTCACATCGGAGATGGTTCCGGTTGTGGTTCCCTTAACGACGACGGATACGCCGGGAACGGAGCTGTTGTCATCGGCAGACGTGATTTTGCCGGTAATCTTCCGGTCCTGCGCGCTCGCTACGCCCAGAACGGCGCATAACAGGAGAAAGCTTAATAGTACATTTCTCATCATGATATGATTTAGTAGGTTTCAAAGTGTACGATATGAAACAAAAGTATATCACGACAAATGCAATTCAAAATTCTGATAAAATGCTATTATGTAGAATATTGTTTTACTATATATTGTATTGGCAAAATATAATCTATGTGTATTGTATCCTGCTCCGGTTAGTTTGTATTAAATTAAGATGGACATTAAAAATGATTAAAAAAATAGTAGAAAAATGAAATAAATAATTATAAGTAATTGAAAATCAGTTTAGTGTTACTGTTAAAATTTTGTTAAAATAGTGTTATAAATACTTCATAAAACAAAAGCCTGCATCATTCACCAATGATGCAGGCTTTTAAAATCCGGCAGTGAAAGCACTTACCGGGCAGCAGTACCGACCACGCAGGACTGATTATACAAGGCCAGTATGCGGTCAAGATGTTTCCACTCAGGTGTTTCGCTGGTAGTCAGCTGATTTATGAAAATAGGACAATCTCCGAAAAGCGAGCCGATCTGTTCATTTAGGTTACTTTTTTTAAGAATACTCGCCGTCTGTCCGTCTTTGACCGCCACAAAGCTGAAATCCTTATGATCGAGCGTGACTGTCAGGGCGCCAAAGGTTAAGTCTGTGGTCTTTTTCCAGCCGTTAGCGTCGAAATACAGGACCACTTTACCGGGTTGGCTCAGCCGTTCGAGCAGCATTGGTTTCTGATGCCGGCGCGGATTCGGGACTTTATCGAAAAAAATGTACTGCCGTTCGCGCGGTATGTGGCCGGTCGCATAGGCAAAATCCGGAATCCGCTGGGCGATTTGCAGCAGGTTTTCGGCTTTAATGGTTTGTTTTTGCCCGTCGTGCGTTTTAATGACCGCACTGGCCGGCGCGTCGTTGATCAGCATCGGAATCCGGATCTGACCGGCGATGGTATCATTTGCCGTTGTAATGACATAGCCCTCGGTCCATGACGAGATGGCCCCCAGCGGCACATACTGCCCGTAGGCCTTGCACCCCAGGGCGAGCAGCAGCAGGGTAAGTGTTATGAGTTGTTTCATCGTGTAGTTGTTGTGGCGATAAAGCTACAGCCTCCGGACGTTTATCGGGCGGGTAATATGTCTTAACCGGTAAATTAACGGGTTGACCTGTCATATTAACGGGTTGAAAAAGTAAGAGCCGGTTTGCGTCGAAGGCGTTGGAAAACAGCAATTTTTCCTTCTGAAATCGTCTCTTGAATTATTTTGGCAGAATGGTCTTAACTTCTTTATCATTCTGAAACGTAACAATCTTTCTTAATGTACCTTTCTCATTAAAAAAAGACCAGTTACCATGTTTTTTGCCATTGAGATAATAGCCGGATATGTTTACTCTTTTGTTCTCGTAAAACCCAATTACAGGTCCATGAAGCTGGTTGTTCTTATATGATTCAAGGATGTAAACATCGCCGTTCGGGTAATATGTCGCGTATAAACCATTTTTTACAGTTTGACCACTCGCTACATTGTATGTCTTGAACTGTAGAAATGGTAGAAAAAGCAGGTTAAACATGAGTATGTGAACTTTCTTTTTCATCGCTGATTTTAGGTTATTACCATTGCTAATACAAACAGGTATCCAACTATCAGAAGGATGCTATCCGGCGCACATTTCCACTGTCCGGCGTATCCGAATGGAAACTTCTTCTGTCTGTTGCCCGATCCTGCCGCGTCAGAACGGAATATCATTCCGTTTTACAAATATACCCACAAGCCATAAGCCTGACGGATTAATGCCTGAATTGCTGTAACTTGCGTTTCTTCCTCCTCTTCCTGAAACACATGAAACGGATTCCGTCAATTGATTTTGCCCGCGGTCTGGTGATGGTCATTATGGCCCTGGACCACGTTCGGGAACTCATGCACGTGACCTCACAAACCCAGAGCCCGACCGACCTGTCAACCACAACCGGCGCGCTGTTTATGACCCGCTGGATTACGCACCTGTGCGCCCCGACCTTCGTTTTTCTCTCCGGTACGTCTGCCTACCTGTCGCTGAAAAACAGCGGCGATGTATCCGCCAATCAACGGTTTCTGCGGTCGCGCGGGCTGTGGCTGCTTTTTCTGGAAATTACCGTCGTCAACTTTGCGCTTTGGTTCGACCTTTCGTTCCGGACCATCATCTTTCAGGTGATTGCGGCCATCGGTGCCGGATTTCTGATGTTGTCTTTCCTGCTGAAAGCGCCGGCCCGTACCGTCGGCCTGCTGGGCGTGTTCATAATCCTTTGCCACAATCTGGTGCAAGGGGTGACATTTACCGATACTATCCCGCTGCGGGTTATCTGGTCGCTTTTCTTCCGTCCTGATGTCTTTCCTGTAACGCCGCAGTTTATGGTCGGGTTGCTTTATCCGTGGGTACCCTGGCTCGGCATCATGCTGGCCGGTTACGGAGCCGGCCTGCTGTTTGAACTGCCCGACAACCGCCGCCGCCGGACACTGTTGCTGGTGGGTCTGGGTTCGCTGGCTGTGTTTGTACTTGTCCGCCTGCTGAATCTCTATGGTGACCCTGCACCCTGGTCATTTCAGAAGACACCTGATTTTACCTTTTTATCCTTCATCAATACCACAAAATACCCGCCCTCATTGCTCTATACCACCATGACGCTGGGCGTTACGATTACCGTAATGGCGCTGGTAGATGGGATACAGAACCGGTTTACGGAGGTGTTGTCGGTCTATGGCCGGGTGCCGATGTTTTACTACCTCATCCACTGGTATCTGATTCACACCCTGATGTTGGTAATGCTGTTTATGCAGGGGTTCACACCGGATCAGTTTGTATTCGGCCCGTTTCAGTTTGGCCGCCCGAAAGAGCCGTCGGGCGTTGACCTGCCGACAACCTACTTCATCTGGCTGGGGATTGTTGTGTCGCTGTATTTCCCGTGCCGGTGGTACTGGCAGTATAAACGACGCCACAAGGAAATCTGGTGGCTGCGTTATATCTGATCAGCGGGCCAGCCGCAGCAGACCCTGTTTTCGCTTGTTGCTGATACGGCCCTGCTGGTTAAGCTGATACGTGATGGCCCAGGCATAAATGTCGGTATCGCAGGGCTGGTTCCGGTAGGCACCATCCCAGCGGAACGGCGCGGCCTGCGTCTGATAAAGAACCTCGCCCCAGCGGTTAAATACCGACAGGCCGGTAATGGTAATGTCGCCGCAGGCAAACGGTTCGAACCAGTCATTGACGCCGTCATTGTTGGGGGTAAACAGGTCAGGGGTGTACAGCACGCAGCCGCACTCACCGTAATCGGCCTTCACGGAATCAATAAGCGTCATACAGTCGTTGACGATCTGCCCGTAGTAGGTATTCGAGCTGGTAATCAGGCGGTCGGTAGCCGGATAGCCATCGACCCAACTGAATTTCCCCTGTGCGAAAACCGGCCTGAGCACGTGCGTTTCGGCACCGCACAGTTCCAGCGGCGGCCCCAGGCTGAGGCGCGGCGGTTCGATATAGCGTATTACAATCGTATCCGAGGCGGAGCAGCCCGGCTCGGTCGCGCTGACGCGGTAGGTGCCCGGTTGCCGGACTGTAAATTCCCGCTTAGTCGAACCGTCCTGCCAGTTGTAGCCGCTGGCCGGTGTCGACACGCTGAGGGCAAGCGTTGCGCCGGTACACAGGGTGGTATCGTTGCCCAGACTGAAATCGAGGCGGTACTTTACCACAATGGTATCACTGAGTACTTTACAGGGCGTTTTTACGGTTACCCAGTACTTGCCCGGCCGCTTTACCACAAAGACCGAATCGGTACTGCCGTCGCTCCAGCGGTAATCGGTCGCGCCGGGCGTACGGGCACTCAGGCGGTACCGGCTGGCCCGTCCGCAGAGGGTGGTGTCGTTCCCCAGGTTAAGCTTGATTTGTTTCAGCGAAATATCGTCGGCAAAGAGGTAGTAGGCACTCAGAAGGGGGGGGAGTTCATTGAAGTTGCCGATTGTCGCGAACTGTTCACCGCCCTTTGCTACAAAACAGCCCGCGATGATCTCCCACGTAAAAGCTTTGGTGAAGGTTTTGACCTGTGTATCATAAACCTGCGGCCGTACAGGAAAGAGAATTTTATCAGTAGACATCAGCGGTTGAGCAGAAAAATACGCGCCGAAACTTCGGGAAGGGTAACGTGCCGGAAATTCGGCCGCCAGCGCCATCTCAAACTGATAAGCTTCGCCTGCAATGAGGGGTGACAAGAGAGGCGTACCAAAATACTCTGCCCATCCCTGATCCATAAACAACCGCCCTATACCCTGACCGCTGTGCGGCGGCAGCTGCATCTGGTTGGTCGGCAGGCACCGGTGATAAAAATCAGGGGTAGCGCGGTTTGGGTTATACCACGGGGCCGCTTCCGATAATAAGTTATCCTGGTAGGGGCAGGTCGTATATTTCTCAAAGCCCCCGTTCGGGATAAGCTCCTGTGCATAAGCACTGTGGCCGCTTAGCCATAGTGTTAGTATGAGCAGCCAGCCGGGATGATATGCGTTACGTGAATAAAGCATAGCTTAGAACTATCCGGAGATAAAATTGGATGACTAAGCTACGCAAAAAAAATGAATCCGGTTGCGTTCAGACCTTACCGCTGTACGGGTAAATAGACGACAAACCGGCTGCCCTGCCCGGCCTGACTGAAGGCCGTAATGGCCCCGCCGTGATTATCGGCTACTTTTTTACAGATGGCCAGCCCGATGCCCGAGCCCTCATACTGACTGCGTCCGTGCAGACGCTGGAATACCTGAAAAATCCGGTCGCTGTACCGTTCGTCGAAGCCGATCCCGTTGTCGGCAACCGTAATTTCGTAATAAGCCCGCCGTCGTCCGTCGGTAAATTTCGCCTCCATAATAATGTCAGTCAGCGGATATTCGTCAAGTTCTGTACCGACAATCAGCCGGCTGCTGATGTTGATGACCGGTGCCTGGTCGGGTTGCCTGAACTTAATGGCATTGGTAATCAGATTATAGAAAAGCTGATGCAGCTGCGCAACGTCACCCAGAACATCCGGTAGCTTTCCGGTGCCGATTTGCGTGCCGGTGCGTTCGATCTGATCGCTCAGTTCAGCCGTAACCGCCGTTATGATCTCCGCCACGTTGATGAGCGCAAAAGGCTCACGATTGGTCGAAATCCGGGAGTAGGCGAGGAGGTCGCGGATCAGGATCGACATCCGTTCGGAGGAGGCATACATCCGCCGGATAATATCCAGCGCGTTTAGCTGGAGACTGTCGCTGTGCTGGGTCACCAGTAATTCGCCGAAAGACTGGATTTTGCGCAGCGGCTCCTGTAAATCATGAGATGCTACGTAGGCAAACTGGTGCAGGTTATCGTTGGCCAGCCGCAGCTCGCGGTTAACAAGCTCCAGCTGTTGCTGGTGGTGATAGCTGTCAGAAACATCCATTGAGCTCAGCAGGAGCACATTCCCGATTTTAACCAGCGTACAGTCAAACCAGCCCTTTATTTTTTCGCCGAAGTAGGGAAAGAGAAAGCGTTTGGTAAGTCCGTTATGTGCCACAGTAATCATGTGCTGAAACAGAACGGTTTGTTCGATACCGGGAAAAAGAGCACAGAGCGACTGGTTCAGCAATGTCTCGACCGGCCGGCTTACCTGTGATGCTGTCGCCGGGTTGGCAAAAACATAGGTAAAGTCAGTAATGGCAATCCGGTCGCTGCTGGTCTGTGGCTCAAAAATAGCCAGCCCGACCTGGGTATTGTTGAAAATGGCTTCGAAAAAACCGGTCTGTTTTTTCCGGGCCAGTTCGCTTTGTTTCTGGTCGGTGATGTCATTATAGGAAACCATGAGGTTACCGGCGGCATAAACGATGCTGTACTGGCGCCACATGTCATGATCGGGATAGTAATGTTCGCCCGAGACCGGCTCATGTGTTTTGTAGACATGTGCATAAGCCGAAAATAATCCTCGCGTTTCGGTTTGCGGATAGATCTCACGCAGTGTACGGCCAAGGATAGCATATGCCGTTGTGTTAGCCATGCGTAATCCGGCCTCATTTACCATAACGAAACGGAAGTCGTACAATTCGCCGGTTTCATTAAGCATCGGTTCGAAAACGGTTATTCCGCTCAGTGATTCCTGAAACGCACTGCGTACAAACTCCGTCTGTCTGAGCACTAATTGTTGCTGAACCCGTTCTGTATTGTCCTGGATGGATACGATCAGGAGATCGTCCAGCGGCATAACCGACAGATTATGCCAGACAAGCTGGTTGGTGAGCGGGTGTACATACGAATGATCAAACTGAACGGGCTGCTGCGTGTGCAGGCTCTGGCAAAAACGCTCGGTAAGCAGTTGCCGGACCTGATCAGGGTAGTCGTCCTGAAGGCGTCTGCCGGTCAGCTCAGCAGGTTTGATGCCGGTTGTCAGACTATAGGTGCTGTTGGTGTTATGGATCTGAAAATCAACGGGCTGGCCGGCTCCGGATCGTATGGCTTCGTACACAACAATGCCGGTCTGTGACGCATCAAGGATGCGCTGGATGAGTACACTGGTTGAGTGCGTTGTCAGGTTCATTAGTATACGGTGAGTATCACTATTTCAAAGTAAAAATATAAACTTAGTGTAGATGTTCTGCGCCTACAGGCCGGAAAGTACGCAGATACTTGTAAATTTTACATAAAAAAGCCCTCACATGTTTATCAGCGAGGGCTTTTGGTTATCATTATCAGTACTCGACCAGCTTCTCATCGGCTTTTACGGCTCTGGTATCATTCTTGCTCAATCCCAGGACTTCGCGCATTTCGCCGGCGGTAAGCGAGCTGCCGTCATGGCTCCAGCCCGGTGGCTCAAACAGATAGCGGAGCTTCTGCGTAACCGGTCCTGGTTTCCGCAGGTCTTCGCCCAGTTTTTTCCATTCGTGGAATACCAGGTTGCCCGGCGACTGATCGGAAATATTGGTCGTGAGGCCGTACCGGACGGGATCTTCAGGAACCTCATCGGCGAATGTGCCGAACAGCCGGTCCCAGATTATCAGACACATGCCCATATTCCGGTCCAGATACCGCACGTTGGATGCGTGGTGAACACGGTGGTGCGACGGGGTTACCATAAACCACTCCAGAATGCCCAGCTTGCCGATGTATTGGGTATGCACCAGAATGCCCCAGATCTGGGTGGCGGAGTACATAAACACAATATCTTCTGCCCGGAAACCGAACAGGGCAATCGGCAGGAAATAAACAAACCGGTAAAGCGGCTGAAACACCGATGACCGGAAGCCAACTGTCAGGTTAAACTCCTCCGACGAGTGGTGCGTCACATGCACGGCCCAGAATAGCCGGCAGAAGTGATCGATGCGGTGTAACCAGTAAAACGCAAAGTCTTCGAGCAGCAACAGCCCGATCCAGTAGGCCCATGGATTGCTGATTTCGAATAACCGGTGCTGCCATACCCACACCAGAACCGCAACGTAAAAGCCGCGTACCAGCAGATCAAGACTGGCATTGAGCACCGTTAAATACACATTCTGTAAAATGCCTTTAACAGAATACAAATGACGGTGATGTAAATAACTGAGAAGAATCTCAGTGCCGATCACAAGCGCATACACTGGCGTCGTGATCATCATAAGTATAGATTCGCGCGCGCTGACCATAGCCAAGTTGGTGGAAGAAAGTCGGCAAATAAGCGCTATTTGCCGACTCCGACTATGAGAGATATCAATTTTAATAAAATTCTAACGCTTTCCGGCCTACCAGCGGACCTGTCCGTCGCCGGTAACTACCCACTTCTCGGTCACCAGTTTTTCGAGTGCAAACGGCCCGCGGGCGTGCAGTTTCTGGGTAGAAATACCGATTTCGGCACCAAGCCCGAAAACCCCTCCGTCGGTGAAACGGGTGGAGGCGTTGGCATAAACGGCAGCGGCGTCTACCTCGTTCAGAAACCGGTCAATAACGGCCTGATCCTGCGAAATAATGGCTTCCGAGTGGCGCGATGAATAAGTCTGAATGTGCGACAGGGCTTCATCGGGGCCGGAAACGACTTTAACAGCGCATTTGTAGTCGAGGAATTCGCGGCCGAAATCGCCCGGCTGGGCACGATGCAGATTCGGGTAACCGGCTTCGCTCAGAATAGCATAGGCCGTTTCATCGGCAAATACCTCAACGTTCCATTTAGTAAAGTCCGGGATAAGCATCGGAAGAAATTCCGCCGCAATAGCTTCATCAACGAGTGCACAGTCGAGGGAGTTACACACCGACGGGCGCGATACGCGGCCGTTTACGATAATATCGCGGGCTTTGGCCAGATCGGCTGACGCTTCGACATACCCGTGGCAGACACCGGCGCCGGTTTCAATGGTAGGCACCAGCGAGTTCTTACGGACAAACTGAATCAGCGATTCTGATCCGCGGGGAATAATGATATCTACGTAGCGCGTTGCCGTCAGCAGTTCATTAACAACGGCGCGGTCGGGTGGCAGCAGCAGTACTGCCTCGGCAGGTACCCCGAACTCAGCCAGCGTCTGCTGAATCAGCCGGACCAGGATCCGGTTAGAAAAGTCGGCTTCCTTGCCGCCTTTGAGCACACAGGCATTGCCCGAACGCAGGCAAAGCGATGCCACGTCGACAGTGACGTTGGGTCGTGATTCGTAAATGACACCCACTACCCCAAGCGGGACAGCGATTTTCCGTAGTTTCAGTCCTTGTTCAATTGTCCGCTCCAGCAATACGTCTCCGGTGGGGTCGGGGAGGGTTGCTACCGTCCGGAGACTGTCCGCCAGATCGGCGACGCGCTTTTCAGTCAGGCGCAACCGGTCTTTTTTAGGGTCAGTATCGGGCATACGATCCAGGTCTTGCTGGTTTTCGGCCAGAATCTGGCTGGTATGAGCGAGTAAAACATCGGCCAGGCGATTCAGCAGGTCAGTTTTTTGCGAATCACTCAGTCGACGAACCGTTGCAGCAGCCTGTTGGGTCTGCTGTAGCAAAGGAGTGATGGTATTTGTCATTGGAAAATCGACAACGTTCGTCGTGTTTAAGACCTCAAATATACGGATAAATATCTGGTCTGCTGCCGGTTGTTTTCCGGTCTGCGGCACTACGGAACGACGGCCGGCTTACTGCTGTGTCTTAACGGGGAAATATAGGGTAATGGTCGTTCCCTGATTCAGAACGGAATGGATCCGCAGCTGGCCGTGGTGGAGCTGAATGATACGGTGGGTGAGGGCCAGGCCAATGCCATGTCCCTGAATCTGCATGGTGTTTTCCGAACGGTAGAAAGGCTCGAAAATATGCGGCAGATCGGCATCCGAAATCCCATACCCC
Organism: Arsenicibacter sp. R0_47; assembly: GCF_057652235.1. Classification (NCBI taxonomy): domain Bacteria; kingdom Pseudomonadati; phylum Bacteroidota; class Cytophagia; order Cytophagales; family Spirosomataceae; genus Arsenicibacter; species Arsenicibacter sp. R0_47. Next base: position 532,391 of record NZ_JBYFCJ010000002.1, read on the forward strand.
TGATCAATAAACTGAAGCTTTATTTTTTCCGGAGTAAATGACAGAACAACCTGGACACTATGTCTGGGCGAGTATTTGCAGCCGTTTTCCATCAGGTTCTGGAAAGCAGTTGTCAGCAGCGTGGTTTCGCCCGTCAGCATCAGATCCTCTTCCTGTTCGGGTAGATTATCAAATTGAATATCAATCTGATAGCTTGATTGTTTGTGCAGCACGTTGGTGCGTGCCTGCCAGAGCATTTCATCCACCCGGACGGGATGCAGATCAATCGTTGCGGCATCGGCGCTGACGCGGGCCAGTTCCAGGAGGCCGTTCGTGAGCGAGATCATTTTCCGGACTTCTTCCAGGACGTTTTCCAGGGTTGCCGCATACTCGGTGGTCGTTCGGGGCGACATGAGTGTCACGTCGATCTGGCCCATCATGACCGTCAGTGGTGTCCGCAGTTCATGGGAAGCGTGTGATACAAAACTTTTCTGGGAGATAAAGGCTTCTTCCAGCCGGTTAAGCATCTGGTTGAAGGTATGGGCCAGCTGCGCCAGTTCGTCGCGCTGACGGCCGACCCGCAGCCGCCGGTGAATATTGGTGGCCGAAATAGCATTAACCTGTGTAATAATTTCGGAAACGGGCCGCAGGGCATCGCTGGCAAAAAGCCATCCGGCAATACCGACCACGATGAGGCCGACAAGCCAGCCCAGAAACAGAATCTGCCGTAACCGATCGATTTTGGAGAAGCCATAGCGGTCATAAGCGGTGGCTACCACCACCAGAAGCTGGTTGGTGTGGTCGCGGAAGGTAATACCGACCCCTTCAAAATTACCCTGCTTAAAGAAGAAGACTTTATGCTGCCGGATGTAGATCAGCAGGTTTCCGATATTACTGATCTTCCGGATGGACGTGCTGTTGTAAACGACCTTATTCTGCTCGTTATAAATTGTTACCTGTTCGTCGGACAAGACGGGGAGGTCTTTTTTGGGAACTTCCCCGACATCGTCCCGCAGCCGTACGGTTGTCGTTGCTTTTTCGACTAGCCGTTGCTGAAATTCACTTTCCCGGAACTGACTGTACTGATAGTAGGTAAATACTGAAAACAGCAGCAGAATCGATGCTACCAGCAGGGCAAACAGCAGCGTGAGCCGGGTCCGTATATTCATAGCTGTTATTCTTCTTTCAACATATATCCCATGCCGATAACGGTATGAATCAGGCGGGTAGGGAAGTCTTTATCAATCTTTTTGCGCAGGAAATTTACATACACATCAATAACATTGGTGCCGGTGTCGAAATGAATATCCCACACTTTTTCGGCAATATCGATCCGGGACACAACGCGGCCGCGGTTGCGCATCAGGTATTCCAGCAGGCCAAACTCCTTGGCTGTCAGTTCAATCCGTTTACCGGCACGGCGGGCTACTTTTTCATTCAGGTCGAGTTCGAGATCAGCAATTTTAAGCACGTTTGCCTGCGGTCCCGAATCACTGCCACGCTTGTGAAGCGCCTTGAGGCGGGCCATCAGCTCGCGGAACTCAAAAGGTTTAACCAGATAGTCATCTGCGCCGGCATCGAAGCCGGTCAGCTTGTCGTCTACAGAGCCCATCGCCGTCAGCATGAGTACAGGGGTTTTGACCTGCTGCTGACGCAATGAGTGGACAACGTCAAATCCATTCATTTTAGGCAGGTTAACATCCAGGATAATAACATCGAACGGCTTACTGATTGCCATTGCTCTGCCAATTTGCCCGTCAAATGCCACATCAACTTCACACGACTGTTCTTCCAGTCCTTTTTTGATAAACGAAGCCAGTTTTGGCTCGTCTTCCACTACCAGAATTTTCATATCTGCAACATACATCGTTGGCGCAAATTTTAAAAGTGACTCACTGATTTACTTATCCAGGAATTGGGGCGGAGTTTATCAAAAAAGCCGTCCCGAAAATCGGAGCGGCTTTCTGCTTCTATCCACACCATTTCAAAATGCGGCTTACCTGATGGCAGTAAACCCATTTTGATGTTCAACCTTCCCTTGTAAAGGATCTTTATGAATTACGTATTCAATGTCTGTTTTTAGCGCTTCTGCACGTAGTCTTGTGTGCGTTAGCGTGATACAAAGGTGAGCCTGTAAGATTAAAATGGAGTTAACCGTGGGTTAAAATTCACTTATAATGAGTTGCAAACAAAAAAGCTACCCGGGAACACCCGAATAGCTTTCCGACTATATCCACACCATTTAAAACAGCCTGTTGGCTGTTTGCCTTTGCGCTACAAGAGCGCTATATCTTTGACGTACAATTATGTACTTGATTTACCACTGCTGTTTGTTGTTGCAAATATATAACATGAAATTTAAATCAAAAAATTTCAGACCAATTGCTAAAAAAAAACTTGATTAATAAAAAATGTAAATAAGTGTCAGGTTTTTTACTATGTATTCGGTGCGTTCCTTATCGGTTACACCTTGTGGATAAATGGGGTATTTGTCTGACAGACAAGTAGTTAATCTTTTATGCTTTGCTTCTTCAGCCTTGACCGGCGATACAATCGTATAGAAATGAGTAAGATAAGTATAAAAATGGCCAGACCCAGCAGGCCCCAAAGCAGGCTTAAGGTGTCTTTCAGAACCACTAAAAAAACGATTCCGAACAAAAAAATAGTTGCAACTTCGTTCCATATCCGTAGCTGATTTGACGAATAATGCAGATTTCCCGCCTGTTGCTGACGAAAAATAAGATGCGTCAGGCCATGATAAACATAAAGCCCCGCGACCAGACACAGTTTCCAGATCAGCCATTCCGGTGTTGCTCCATAATTATACCATGTACTGAGTCCCATAATCAGCGTAACAATAGCCGATGGCCAGGTAATACCGAACCAGAGCCGGCGCTGCATCAGCAGCAGCTGGTCCCGCAGGGCAGTCCGGCCGGGTTCCGGCAGCGTGCCTGATTCAACGACGTAAACAAAAAGACGGGGCATGTAAAACAAGCCTGCAAACCAGGTAACTACAAAAATGATATGCAGAGCCTTAACATATAAGAAAGCCATAGTGCCGGTTGTTGGTGAAATCAGCTGCAAGATTACAAAAAAAGCCCCGACCTGTGGATAGGCCGGGGCTCCTGTTTCATAGCGTTGAGTATATTGGTAATCTGTGCAATCGAAAAGTAAAGCGGCTATCAGCCTACTTTAAAAGCGTCTTTGGCCTGTTCTACACCGTCTTTGGCTTTACCGGCCAGTTCGTCTACCTTATCGTTATATTTTTCGCGTGCTTCCTGCTTGTCATAAGCATATTCTTTTTCCGCACGGTTCTGGAAGCCATCCAGTTGTTGTTTCGCTTTATCTGCGTATTGATTAACCTGGGTTTTTGCCTGGTCATAGCCTTGCTTAACTTGCTCGAGGCCTTTTTCCCACTGATCTTTCAGATCCTGTGACCGTTTGTTAGCTTCGTCCGTGATACGCTCACGTGTTTCCTTGCCACTACGTGGGGCAGTCAGAATGCCAATGGCAACACCTGTTAATAAACCAGTCAGAAAATCTCTTGTACTACGCATGATGTTTGTTGGTTTTACTGTGAAAGATGAATGTTAAACCGGAGCTTTACGCTACAAATCAGGTCTACACTGCTCCGGTTATGGTTTTGTCTGCACTACTTATGAATTTTAGCTGCTACGTCTTTTGCTTTTGAGGCAGAAGCATCAACAAATTCATTGTACTGCTTTTTAATGCTGTCGATGCCGTCCTGCAGCTGATCCTGTAAATCATTGAAGAAAGAATCTGTTCCGTCAGCAATTTTTTTACGGGTTGATTTGCCGCTCTTCGGGGCAATCAGAACGCCCAGCGCAACGCCGGCTGCAATACCGATTATTATTCCTGGTAATGATTTCATGGTTCTTGTTGTTTAAAAGATCGTGTGTCAATCAATCGTAATAGACAGAAGAAAAAAGCGTACCAGAACTGAAAATATTTTTTATGTCGATGATTGTCAGTAGATTAGTTTTAAATTGTGGAATCTGATATGTTGATGTCCGGGTATAATTTTCCACATTTATGCCCGGCTATTCCTCAGGCGTAAACAGAAAAGGCCTGCCATCCGGCAAGCCTTTTCTGCTCTTCTTTTTAGCCAGTGACTAATTAGTGCTTAACGAGCTCTTCACGCTCCTGTGCGGCCAGTAATACTGAATCGGCGCCAAGGAAATGCTCAATGTGATGCGCACGGTCTTCTACCTTATACAAAATCTGTTTCAGCAGTGTCTCAGTGGCATAATCCATCCGCTCAGTGGCGTTCTTGATGGACTTGCGCAGCTCAATGGCAATTTTTTTCTCTGCCGCCATATCACGCTCCAGCGACTCCCGGATCCGGAATACGCCTTCTTCTTCGTGTTCAATATAAGACAGTTTATAGACGTTAGTCGGATGACACGTCGGCGCAAAGCCCATCACGGTTAAGCGCTCGGCCAGTTTATCATACTGCTCATGTACTTCGGTATAATTGCCTTCGAAGAACAAATGCAGATCACGGAACTGCGGTCCTTCGACCAGCCAGTGATGTTTGTGGTATTGCTGATGCAGGGTAATAAACGCAGCCAGGTGCCGGTCCAGTTCTTTGGCCATAGCCGTTGCCGTTTCCTTGCTCAGGCCAACCGGATTGTCGGCATACTCTTTTGCTTCGCGGATTTTTTCGTCGATTTTTACTTCCCGGGTTTCCATATCGTGAGTGTAAACTTGTTAATAAGTAATCACCACAGATAACCTATAAATATGGAAGATTGTTGGACGGGACAGCCAGTTATTTTTAGCCCGCCTGTCCATTGACCCACCGGAAAATCGGCGTAAGTTTGATGCATCAAGCTTATGAAATACGTACGGATTTTCCTGAAAATACTGCTGGGGCTGATTGCCCTGATTCTGCTGTTCGCCGTGGCCAATATTGTGCCTGTCGATAATACACCGTATCAGCAGACGGATTTCTACAAAGAAACCGGCAACCGGCTGGCGGCCCTGACCCGGCCCGCGCCGGCACAGGCTCCAATCCAGGCGGGATGGGCCCGCGAGAACCTGACTCCTTCGTTTACAACGCCGACGGGCGGCTACGGAGCACGGCGCGGAAAACACTGGACTGAAGTCCACGACTCCGTTTATGTAAAGGCCGTTGTGCTGGACAACGGGAGCAGCCGTGTCGCCCTGGTGGCCCTTGATCTGCTTATTACACCGCCAACGGTTGCCGAAGCCCTCAAAAAACGCCTGCCGGAGATCGGGTTCCGCTGGGAAAATGTCTTTACCGGTGCCATTCACTCACACAATACGATCGGTGCCTGGGCTCCCGGTCTTGTCGGTGGCCTTATTGCCGGCGAATACGATGAACGGGTTGTGCCGCTGATCACCGACCGTATCCTGAAAGCCATCGACCGTGCGCAGAAGCAGCTGGCGCCTGTGACAATAGGCTACACACAGGCCGACGGCAAGTCGTTGGTCTATAACCGGCTGCTTGAAAACGGGCCGGTTTTCGGCGACATTCAGCTGCTGAAGTTACAAAAGGCATCCGGCGAATCGGCGGTGGTCTGCACGTATGGCGGCCATGCAACGGTGATCGACATGAAGCAATACCAGTACCTGAGCCGCGATTATCCCGGCGCTTTGGTTGATCAGCTGGAAAAGGAAACCGGGAGTTTTACACTGTTTCTGGCCGGCGCCGTTGGCAGTACCGGTCCGAAAATTGACGGACCAGACCGGCTGGCCGCCATGACGCAGTATGCCGATAGCCTGAGCCGCCGCATTGTACCGGCCCTGAAGTCCCTCAAACCGGTTGCTGACTCATCGCTGGGGATGCTGACCCTGCCGTTGACCCTGCGCGATCCGCACGTACGGATCAGCGACGGCCTGCGGGTACGGCCGTGGATTTTCCACGCCGTTTACGGCGATTATCCGTCGGAACTGAAAGCGCTGCGGATCGGGAAAACAGTATTCGTCGGGACGCCCTGCGATTTCTCGGGTATGCTGGTGCCTGCCTTGCAGCCGGTTGCGCGGCAGAAAGCCCTGAATCTGGTTGTTACGAGCTTTAACGGAGGCTACATCGGCTACATAACGCCTGATCAGTACTACCATCTGGGCCGTTACGAAACCAATGATATGAACTGGTTCGGGCCGCAGAACGGCGACTATTTTGTGGAGATGATGTCGGGCCTGATCCGGAAGTTTTAAGCGCCAGGAATAGTATTGACCCGGCAACGGCCGTGACCGAACAAATCCCGGAGAGTTGCTGTTTCTTGATCAGCAGTACAGACCAATAACCCTGGCGATTTTATGAAAGGCTTTCATTTTTCTCAATATGTGCCGCCGGAGCAAAAAAGCGGTAGCAAATTTGATCAGCTGCTGAATATTTTTCAGCAGTTATTGCTCATTACCTCCGGCGATGTCGAGCAGGCCATGGCCTGGATGAATCAGCTGGACCGGCAGTATAGCCTGACCGATGATAAGTACGGGATGGGTGATTTCTTCGACGAGTTGAAGGAGAAGGGCTATCTGACAGAAGAAAATCAGGAGGGCCGTCTGTCTATGACGCCGAAAAGTGAGCAGACCATTCGCCGGAGTGCGCTGGATGAGATCTTCGGTAAACTGAAACGGTCAAAGGCCGGTGGCAACCACCAGACTCCCTACAGCGGGTCGGGCGATGAGCTGAGCAGCGATCTGCGGTCGTACCAGTTCGGGGATACCCTGGAGCAGATTTCGATGACGGAGTCGATCCGGAATGCGCAGATTAACAGCGGTCTGGATGATTTCCGGTTGATGGAACGCGATCTTGAAGTGACCGAAAAGGAACAGAAAACCCAGACCTCGACGGTGCTTATGATCGACATCAGCCACTCGATGATCCTCTACGGCGAAGACCGGATTACACCGGCCAAAAAAGTGGCGCTGGCTCTTGTCGAGCTGGTGAAGCAGAAATATCCGAAAGATACCCTCGATATTGTGGTGTTCGGCAATGATGCCTGGCAGATTCAGGCCAAGGAACTGCCGTATCTGGAGGTCGGACCGTATCATACCAATACCGTGGCCGGTCTGGAACTGGCGATGGACCTGCTGCGTCGCCGGAAAAACAAGAACAAACAGATTTTTATGATCACGGACGGGAAACCGACCTGTCTGAAAGAAGGTATCCGATATTATAAGAACAGCTTTGGCCTTGATCGTAAAGTAGTAGGCAAAACGCTGACGCTGGCTGCGCAGTGCCGCCGGCTGGATATTCCGATTACCACGTTTATGATTGCCACGGACCCGTACCTGAAGCAGTTTGTGCAGGAATTTACGAAAGTAAATAACGGCCGTGCCTATTACAGTGGTTTGCAGGGACTGGGCAACATGATGTTCGAGGATTTCCAGCGCAACCGCCGCAAAAACATCAAATAACGTAGAGACGCAATATTTTGCGTCTCATTTTGCTGCCATTTTTTGTTTTCCGGAGCAATGTAGAGACGCAAAATATTGCGTCTCATTTTTACCCTGCCATTTGCCGTTTCCCTGTTTTGCCCTGTTATTTACGGCTTTCCGGACGATGCTGAGACGCAAAATATTGCGTCTCTACTGAAGTTTAAAATCGTCGCCGGTGCAGACGGTGCCGCCGTCGTTGGTAACACAGATCGGGCCGTCGGTAGCGTCGGCGGGCACGGTGACAATCAGCGAACTACCCGACACGCGGAAGGTCGCTGCCGTTGATTTACCGCCGCCGAATTTGATCGTCTTCACCGTAGTTAGATTCTGACCGGTTAATGTGATTTCCGCGCCGGCCTTGCCTGTTAGCGGCGCAAAACTTAGTCCTGCGGGTAGCATCGTGACGTTGAAGCTGGCCGTCGAACAGGTTGTGCCGCCGTCGTTGGTAATGCAGACCGGACCGTCAGTGGCATCTGCCGGAACGGTAACGATCAGGGCAGTACCCGACACGCGGAACGTGGCGGCGGCCGATTTGCCGTTGCCAAAACGGACTTCTTTCGTTGAAGCCAGATTTTGTCCCGTAATGGTCAGGCTTGACAGGACGGCCCCGCTGGAAGGTGTAAAAGCCAGTGCCGAAGGAGGAAGCAGCACGTTGAAGGCCGTTGTTGAACACACGGTTCCGACACTGTTGGTAACACAAATGGTTCCGTCGGTAGCGCTGGCCGGCACCGTAACGATCAGGTTGTTGCCTGAGACACGGAAGGTGGCGGCGGCAGATTTGCCCCCATTAAACCGGACTTCGGTCACGTCCTGTAAGTTCTGACCACTGATAGTTACCGCACTGCCGATGCTGCCGCTGGCCGGGCTGAAGGTAATGGCCGACGGTGCTCGTTGAACGGTAAAGGCGGTCGGCGTGGTCAGCTCGCCTGCGTCATTCACGATTTTGATGGTACCGGTCTGTGCATCCGACGGTACTTTTACCCAAAGCTCTTCATCCGTATTTTTTCCGTCATTGACGGCACCACCCGCACTGCCGGCAAAAAATACGCGGGCGTCCTGCAGAAAATCACCCTGAATAACCACACGGCCGGCTACCTGTTGCCGGGGCGTAAACGACGTTACAACAGGAGGCAGAATAATGGTTACGTTCCGGGCATTGCTGTTGCCGGCGCGGTTGCTGACCACTACTGGACCAGACGTAGCGTCGGCCGGTACGATGGCGCGGACCTCCGATCCTTCGGTTCGGGCCGAGATGGTAGCTGTTTTGCCGTTGACCTTTACATCGGTAATGCGGTGCAGGTTCGGACCGGTAATGACCAGTTCCCGTCCTCTGATCTGCCGCGCCGGACTAACCGTCAGTGCGCCGGGAGTCAGGATGGCCAGAAACGGTTGCTGACTGGTGGTCGTACCGCCAATGCCGCTCAGGGTCACTGACTGATCACCGGACTGGGGCAGGGCCGGAATGGTCACCTCCAGCTGGGTATCGCTGATGATCCGGAACGTAGCAGTGGTACTGCCGATTTTCACCTCGGCGACATCGCGTAGATTCCGGCCGGTAATGAGCAGTTTATCCCCCTGAATGCCTTCGGTAATGCTGAGGCCGGTTGCATCTACAATCGGTGGATACGCCAGTATGATACTGTCGGCACTGGTCGCGACCAGCCGGTCAAAGGTAGTCACGGTAAGTTTGCCCGATGAAGCATTGGCCGGTACCACCGTACGGATTTCCGTGTCGCCTGCCTGCGTCTGGGTAGTTGTAACACCATTGATTTTAACGACCCCGTTGGCCAGATTTTTGCCCTGAATCACGATTTCCTGCCCGATGCGGGGGCGTTTGGGCGAAAACGACGCGATTTCCGGTGTACCGGCAACAATGAAGTCGGCCGTTACCGAACCGCCTTCTGTTTCCAGATACAGTTTCTGGAGTCCGGGTTGTGCGTTGGCCGGAATTGTTACCGAAACGGATTGTGGGTTGATGACGGCTGACTGAGTAGCCGGAATTACGCCGAAACGGACTATTTTCAGGTTATCCAGAAAATCGCCGGTAATGATTATGGAAGCGCCCGGTAAGCCGTTAACCGGCGTAACGAGCGTCAGGACCGGCATCGGTTGCAGGACGGTAAACGCCACAGGATCAGAGGTGCCTTCCTGATTGATGACCTGGATCTGCGTAGGGCCCGTCTTCATCCGGGGGACGGTGACGGTCATGGCCTGGTCGGTAGTACTTTTTATGGAAGCTGCCACAAACGTCCCGCTTTGTCCGAACGTAACATTCGGATCATTGCCGAACTGGAAACCGGTCAGGATAATGTCCTGCCCGATGGTAGCGGCTTTTGGCGTTACGGCGGTTAATTCAGGGGGGTATTGTTTGACCCGGCAGGTCAGTACGGAAACTGACAGCAAAACGAGCCAACAAAGCGTACACAAAGATTTCATAAGCACAATTCGTCCAGCAGTGTAATCGGTGTGGGCCGTAAAGTTAGGGAATTTAGCCGAACAGACGGTCTAAACCGGCTGCTTGATTGTCCTGATGCCGGCCGCTTCTGATGCGGGTGGGCTGGCCGGCTGCCGGTTTCTTGCGAATAGCAGAGGGGACACAAGCGTAAGGCTCCCCCGTTGAGTCGTGTCGCCACTGACGGCATTCTGTACATCCTGTAATCCTGTCAGAAATGACGTGTCAAAAAAAACGTCCCGTTCAGACAGCGCTCCCGAATCCGCATAAAATTCCGTACCTTTGTGCATTATTTATCAACGAAATACAACCGGATTGCCGGTATTACTGAATGGTAACTGTATCCAACGTCTCGCTCCGCTACGGAAAGCGGGTGCTGTTTGACGATGTCAACATTAAATTCACTCCCGGTAACTGTTATGGCGTGATTGGGGCCAACGGTGCCGGTAAGTCAACGTTTCTTAAAATTTTATCCGGCGAAATAGAAGCGCAAACCGGTTCGGTGTCGATCGGCGCCGGCGAACGGATGTCGGTACTGAAACAGAATCAGTTTGCCTACGACGAATTCCCTGTCCTGCAAACGGTCATCATGGGTAACCAGCGGCTGTACGACATCATGCAGGAGAAGGATGTGCTGTATGCAAAAACTGATTTCACGGACGCCGATGGTGAGCGGGCTGCTGAACTGGAGGCTGAGTTTGCCGAAATGAATGGCTGGGATGCCGAGTCGGATGCTGCCACGCTGTTGTCGGGTCTGGGTATCCGCGAAGACCTGCATTATACCCAGATGGCTGACCTGAACGGGTCGGAAAAAGTACGGGTCCTGCTGGCACAGGCGCTGTTTGGTAACCCTGACATCCTGCTGCTTGACGAACCGACCAACAACCTTGACGTTGAATCGTCGATCTGGCTGGAAAACTTCCTTGGCAATTTCCAGAACACGGTGATTGTGGTATCCCACGACCGTCACTTCCTGGATCAGGTGTGTACGCACATCGTCGACATCGACTTCAGCAAGGTGAAGATGTATTCGGGTAATTATACGTTCTGGTACGAATCGAGCCAGCTGGCCCTGAAACAACGCCAGGATCAGAATAAAAAGGTAGAAGACAAACGGAAAGAACTCGAAGAGTTTATCCGCCGTTTCTCGGCCAACGCCTCAAAATCGAAGCAGGCAACCAGCCGCGCGAAATTGCTGGAAAAACTGACTATCGACGATATTCAGCCGTCATCACGGAAGTATCCGTACATCAACTTCAAGCCGGAGCGCGAAGTAGGTGACCAGATCCTGACCGTTGAAAACCTGACCTATACCGCCGAAGACGGCACGAAGCTGTTCGAAAATCTGTCGTTTACCATCAACCGGAACGATAAGGTATTCTTCTACAGCCGTGACGGTCTGGCCGTTACAGCGTTGTTTGACATTCTGTCGGGTGAGCGCAAGCCGGATTCGGGCACGTTCCGCTGGGGAGTTACCATCACAATGGCTTACTTCCCGAACGATAACGGCCGCGACAAGTATTTCCAGGCAGATCAGAACCTGGTTGACTGGCTGCGTCAGTTCTCGGTCGAAAAAGACGAAAGCTTTATCCGTGGCTTCCTGGGCCGGATGCTGTTCTCGGGCGAAGAATCGCTGAAGAAAGCGACGGTACTGTCGGGAGGAGAAAAAGTACGGTGTATGCTGTCGCGGATGATGTTGTCGGGAGCCAACGTACTGGTGTTGGATGATCCGATTAACCACCTTGACCTCGAATCAATCGAAGCGGAAAACCGTGGTCTGATCGACTTTAAAGGGCCTGTACTCTTTACGTCGCATGACCACCAGTTCGTTCAGACGATTGCCAACCGGATTATTGAAATCACGCCGGCAGGTACCATTGACAAGCTCATGACATACGACGATTACATCTCGGACAGCCGCGTAAAAGCGCAGCGGGAAGAGCTGTATGGCGCCGTTGCCTAAGAAATAATACCTACATTGGCCTGTATCTTAACTAACCGCGTTGCCGGTGGGTTTAGGTACAGGCTTTTTTATTGCCCCTTTACTAATCGCTACTTATGAAAGGCTTTTACTGCGTACTGCTGCTGATTATTTCGAATACATTTATGACACTGGCCTGGTATGGCCACCTGCAGGTAAAACAATGGCCGCAACTGGCCAAACTGTCCCTTTTCGGCGTAATTGCCCTGAGCTGGGGGCTGGCCTTTTTCGAATACGTGTTTCAGGTGCCGGCCAACCGGATTGGCTCCGACGAGACCGGCGGGCCGTTTTCCCTGTTTCAGCTGAAGGTTATTCAGGAGGTTGTCTCGCTGACGGTATTTACGCTGATGACGGTATACCTGTTCAAGTCTGATAAGCTGGCCTGGAATCACCTCATTGGCTTTGTTTTTCTGGTCATTGCCGTCTTTTTTATTTTCAAAAAATAGTAATTTGTCCATACTATGAAACACTTTGACGCCATTGTGATTGGTACCGGTTCGGCAGGCTCAACCGTTGCCACTGCCTTGTCGGAAGCGGGTAAAACCGTTGCCATTATCGACGATATGCCGTTTGGCGGTACCTGCTCGCAGCGCGGCTGTGACCCCAAGAAAATACTGGTCGGTGCAGCGGAGATTGTCGCCCGGGCGCAACATATGGCTGACAAAGGCATCATTAACCAGCCCAAAGTGGACTGGCAGTCGTTGATGGCGTTCAAAAAAAACTTCACGGACCAGATTCCGGTCAATACGGAGCAGAAATTTGCGGATGCCGGTATTGCCATGTTTCATGGTACGGCTTCGTTTACTGACAACCAAACTATTCAGGTTGGGGAGGAGACGCTGACGGCTGACCATATTGTACTGGCCAACGGGGCGAAACCGGTAAAACTTGATATTCCCGGCGAGGAACTGCTGATCGACAGCACCGGCTTTCTGGCTTTGGAAACGCTGCCGGAGTCTATTGTCATGGTCGGTGGCGGTTACATTGCCTTTGAGTTTGCCCACATTGCCGCCCGCGCCGGTGCTGACGTAACGATTCTGCACCGTGGCAGGCGGCCTCTCGAAGGCTTCGACGCCGATCTGGTTGCCTTGCTGGTAAAAGCCACTGAAGCGGCCGGTATCCGGGTAATCCTGGAAGCGTCGGTTACGGAAGTGTCAGCGCCAGGCGAGGGGTTTCGGGTGAGTTACCGGAAAGGAGACGAGACCGCGTCGGTGCAAACGGCCCTTGTCGTACATGCGGCGGGACGTGCTCCGGCAGTAGGAGCCCTGAACCTGGAGCGGGCAGGTGTCGAAACCGGAAAGAAAGGCATCAAGGTAAACGAGTACCTGCAATGCCCGGGGAATCCGGCGGTGTATGCCTGCGGGGATGTGGCCGAAAAAGGCCTGCCTCTAACGCCGCTGGCCGGTTATGAAGGCCGGTTGGTAGCCAGAAACATTCTGGAAAACAACGTGGATACCTTTGATAACGCAGCCGTACCGTCGGTCGTTTTTGCCCTTCCGCCGCTGGCGTCGGTGGGTATGACGGAGGAGAAGGCGCGCGAAACCGGCAAAACGATTACCGTTACATACGCCGAAACCGGTGACTGGTATAGTTCCAAACGCATTAACGAAGGCATATCCGGCTATAAAACCATTGTCGACAAGGAAACGGGACTACTGCTGGGGGCGCACCTGCTGGGCGACCACAGTGAAGAAGTAATAAATCTGTTTGCGATGGCCATGAAGTTCGGGATACCGGCCGGCCAGCTTGAAAAGACCATCATGGCTTATCCGACGCGCAGTTCCGACATCCGGTATATGTTTTAGCCGTTGGTTGCAGGTTTCGGTACGGAAATTGTAAATTAGCTCATACCTAACTTTACAATTCCGTACTATGGCCCAGCGTAAGCCGTCGAAAACAGCCGTTCAACCAGAAAAACGAACCCAACCCGCCTCCGTTAACGTATCTTCTCCTGCGCCATCGCCCGAAAACGCCGCTAACAGCGCCTTAGTATTGATGGGGGTGCTGGCCGTCGCCGTGCTGGCGGCGTTCTCTTTTGGCTTTAAAAATGATTTTGTCGATTGGGACGACATGGAATATGTGGTCGAGAACCCGCTGTTCCTGTATCCGGACGTCTATGGCTGGGGCAGCCTCTGGAAAGCCGTTGTTGCGCTGAACTATCATCCGCTTACGGTGGTCAGTCTGGCCCTGAACTATAAGCTGTTCGGGCCGTCGGCTACGTCGTTTATCATCACAAACGTACTGATTCACCTTGGCAATACACTGCTGATTTATCGTTTTGCACAACGCCTGCTACAGACCGGACCACTGCCGAAGCTGGCCGCAACGCCGTGGGTCGCCTTTTTTACGGCCCTGATCTGGGGCGTACACCCGATGCACGTTGAGTCGGTTATCTGGGTGTCGGAGCGGAAGGATGTCTTGTATACGTTATTTTTCCTGCTGGCCTGCCTGACCTATCTGCGTTACCGGCGCGAAAATGTGCGTATGTGGCTTTGGGTAACCCTTGGCCTGTTTGTGCTCGCCTGCCTGTCGAAGGCAATGGCGGTGGTGCTGCCGCTGGTGCTGATCCTGATTGATTACTGGCAGGAGGGAAGCGGTCCGCGCAGGGCCTTTTCGCCGGCTGCTCTTGCCGAAAAAGCCCCTTTTTTCCTGCTGTCACTGCTTTTTGGCTGGATCGCGGTCAATGTGCAGAAGGGCGGCGATTTCTACGGTGTGCTACAGATACTGGAACAGAAAAGTGCGGTAAGTGCGTTGCCGTTTTCGTGGCGCTGGCTCATATACGGCAGCTACGGCTTTGTAATGTACCTGATCAAACTGGTTGTGCCGGTTGGCTTGTCGGCCTTTTATCCGTATCCCGACCGGGTTGCGTTTGTGCCGGTGGCGGGGATTTACTGGGTTGGTCCGGTCGTATTTGCGGCGGCACTCGGGCTACTCGCCTGGGGCCTGATGACCCAAAAGCGGTTGCTGGTATTCAGCCTTGGCTTTTTTCTGGCAACGATCATACTGGTCCTGCAGTTTATGACCGTCGGCACGGCGATGATGGCTGACCGGTACAGTTACCTGCCCTACTTTGGCCTGCTGTTTGGTAGTATCGCGTTTCTGTCCAATATACTGCCGGCGAATCCGTCAGGACAAACGCAGTTCAGGCTGGTGGCCGGTGTGTTTGCGGTAGTCTTTTTTTACCTGACCACCAAACAGGCTGCGGTCTGGCACGATACCGAAACACTCTGGAACCACGCGCTGACCGAATATCCGGCCTGTGACCAGATTCACGAAGGACTGGGGGATTATTACGGCAAACGGAATGAGCTCGACAAGGCAATTGAACACTTCTCGGCCGCTTTGGCCGACGGTACCGAGCGCTTTCATGTGTACGAGGGGCTAGGCAATGCCTATGGCCTGAAAGGAGAGCTGGATAAGGCCATTCCGATGTTCGACAAGGCCATCAGCATGAACGGGAGCCGCAGTGATTTGTTCTACAACCGGGGTATTACCATCATGCGGGCGCGTCCGGATGAAGCGGTACTGAATTTTGATAAAGCGATGCAGCTTGATCCGGCCAATGATACCCTGATCCGGCCGAACCGAGCCTATGCGCTACTGCTTGCCAAACGGTATCCGGAATCAATTGCTGAGTATAACACAGTGATTCAGTCCAAACCGGCTGATGCCACGGCCTGGCATAACCGTGGGGTCTGCCGCTTCAATACCGGAGACCGTCCGGGGGCCATCGCCGATATCCGCAAAGCCATTACCCTTAAACCGGATTACGCCGAAGCCCGGTCAAACCTTCAGGCGATTAACCCGTAGGGGCGACCCCACGTGGTCGCCCTGATTAGCATATGGTCGCCCTGAAAATGCATTTAGGGCGACCCGTGTGGTGATAGGGCGACCACGTGGGGTCGCCCGTACAGATCACCGGTTAGGGTTGTTTGAAGCCAACGAAGGCGGCGAAGCCCAGGAACAAAATCAATATGGCATTGATGATCAGATCCAGGGTGTCGCCAAGGCGCACAACCGGCGGATCGAAATGGAAGTTGATCGTGTGCTTGCCGGCCGGAATCCGCATGGCCCGCAGCGTGTAATCGGCCCGGACATGTGGCACTTCCTTGCCATCAATCGTCACCTTCCAGTCGCTGTCGCCACGGTAGTAAATTTCCGAGAATACAGCAAAACGCTCGCCTGTGGCGTTGCTTTCGTAGGTCAGGTTATCCGGAATATATTTCGTCAGCTGAATTGTACCGGTTGTGTCGAGCGAGGCCGGTAAGCCCGTCAGCTGGCTGGCAAAACGCTTATCGACAATGGCTGTTGCGCGTGGGTTGAAGGTCTGAATGGCCGCGATTTCGTCGTCGGCATTGGCAACCTGCTGTACCGATTTAACAAACCACGCATTGCCCAGTGCTTCGGGGTTCAGCTGCGCAACCGGTGCACCACCCTGACCGGTCGAATCCATGCTTTGCTGGATGATGTATTTGGCATTCAGCATGTTCAGGACGGCCAGCGTGTTTTTCGGGAACACATATTCAATCAGGTCCTGATAACGGTGCAGCTTAGCCGCGTGATACCCGCCGATTGATTTGTGGAAGTACGATACCCGGTTGCTGCTCATAAAATCGCCGGCCTGCTCCCAGACACGGTAGTTCAACGACTTATCCTGTAAAATCTGCTGATCGGCAGGGGTCGGCTCAAACTGAACGTTAACGTCTGATTTCGAAATAAAGTCCTGATTGTTCAGATAGCGTTTATCCACGGCAAACAGGTCGATGATGGCCAGCGCCAGAATGACCGGATAGAGAATAACCGGTTTCAGTTTATTGGTCGCAAACAGGAACAGCGCACCGGCCGCCAGGGCAATAAAAATAAACGAGCGGAACGCATCGCTGCGCAGCACGCTGAGCCGGTCCTGCGCCAGCGCGTTAATAAACTCACCGGCTGCCTGTCCGAAATACTGCTCCAGAAACGCCTGATCGGTAGCCTTGCGGAACGTAAAGAATGTACCCCCCAATACTGCCAGAATCAACGCCAGACCGCCGGTGGCAATAAAGCTGATCATTAATGGTTTACGCAGCTGCGCGAAGGTTGGCTTCTGGTCAACCAGCGCCTGTATGCCGAGGGCAGCTCCGGCGGCAATAAACAGCTGAACCAGGTTGAGCGCCATCGTTACGGCCCGGAACTTATTGAAATAAGGCAGCAGGTCGAAGAACAATCCGTTGATAAACAGCAGGTTTTTTCCGCAGGCAATGATCAGCATCAGCACCGTTGAGGCGAGCAGGTACCATTTAATGCGGTTTTCGGAGAAGACCATGCCCAGTATAAACAGAAAAACCAGCACCGCACCGGCATAGGCCGGTCCGCCGTTGATCGGCATATCGCCCCAATACACCGGTGCCCCCAGTTCGGCAAACTGTTTGGCCGCCGAGGGATCGACGCCCCGGTTGACCATGGCATTGTAGAACGCCGACGATTGATCAAGCCCGCCGTTCGACGCACCGCCATACACGTTCGGAATCAGGAGCGTCAGGATTTCCGGCAGTTCGTAGCTGTAGGAAAAGGCATAGCTTTCGTCGAGGCCATTCTGCGGGGCGGCTTTAGCGGTTGCCTGCCCCGGTTTGCCCTGCGCGGTTGTTTTAGCGGTTAATTCCGTACCGCCCCGGATCGATTCTTTAGAGTATTGATTCAGCACCAGCAGACGTTTGCTGAAGCTGCCGGCACCGATGCCACCCGCCACCAGCAGGACCGCCAGAGCAATGCCAAGCTGCTTACCGTTACCGCTGCGGATCAGGTGAATACCTTCGAGCAGCACGTAAATGCCGATGGTCATGAAGAGGTAATACGTAATCTGAACGTGGTTTGCCCCAATCTCCAGACACATAAACAAGGCTGTCAGGGCACCGCCGACAACGTATTTGCCGCGCATGGTAAGTATGATACCGGCCAGAATACCAGGCGCGTAGGCCAGGGCCATTACTTTCGAGACGTGGCCGGCGTCAAGGCTGATGAAGATATAGGAGCCCATGGCATAAGCCGCCCCGCCCAGAGCAGACGCCCAGCGGTTGATGCCCATTACCTGAAGCAGAATATAGGTGACCAGCATACAGACGAAAATAAGCGCTACCGAGCTGGGTAAAACGCTTAATACCGCACTGACTGTATTGCCGACAAATGTGTTCGGATAATCAAAAGCAAGCATGTAGGCGGGCATACCGCTGAAAACGGCATCGGTCCACAGGGGGAATTCTCCGGTCTGGGCTTTAAAATTGCGCAGCTCCATAGTTGCCGCACTACCTTGCCGGACATCGTTCATCTGTAGTTCTTTACCCTGCCATGCCGGTAAAAAGTAAATGGAGGTCAATAGCAAAAAGCCCAGCACCACGATCAGATGCGGGCGGATACGCTGAAAAAACGAGGGTTGGTTCATAGAAGAATTTAGCAGTTACAGCAAAGATAGGATTTAAAGAGTGAAAGAGCGAAAGAGGTAAAGAGCGAAAGCGTGCGGTAACAGTAGGGCACATGGCGTTTTGACGAGTGGAATAGCTGCCACGCTCTAAAAAGAGAAAGAGTGAAAAAGCGGTAAGCAACCGGATGGTGCCGCTCTTTCACTCTCTCACTCGTTCACTCTTTTAAATTTAGTAGCTCAGGCCGTATTGTTTCAGAACGTCATCGGGAACACCCTGCCAGTCGTTCGGCGTGTTGCCGACGTAGCCGAGGTCTTTGATACCCATCTGACTGGTGAAGAAACCGGCAGCCGTAAAGTTGCGCATCATGTTGAAGAACGAAACGCCCTGCGTCATGTCCTTGGATGCCTGTTCCGGATACGCGATTTTATCAACGATCTGAATCTGCTGCGCTTTTGTGCACTGGGCAAACTGCTTGCCGAACATAGCCACGCACTTGTTGTCCAGCCACCGGATACCACCGCGCATCGGGGTCTGGTTGCGGGGCTGATCCTTCATCATAAACTCGATGAACGCCGGTACGCCTGCCTGTGAGGCACTGCCCGAACGCTCATCGGCCGGAATAATGATGTCGCACAGCACGGTTACGGTCTGTAATTCGTGCGGCGTGAAAAACTTCTCAGCCTTCAGTTTCGTGTCGCGCTCGGCTTCGAACGGCTGACGGCCACCCGGCACCACGGGTTTTTTCTCCGGTGGCGCGGGAACAGCGGCTTCTACGGGTTCGACCGCCAGGCCAAAACCCGCGAGGGATATTGCTTTAAGGGTGTCTCTGCGTTTCATGCTGCTTACAGGTTTTTCTTTTTCACTTGATCAAACAGGTAATCCGATGTCCGCCATGACGAGGCCAGAATCGTCCAGGTAACGTTTTTGTCACCCTGCGACGGGAAGGCAGCGGCGTCAACCACAAACAGGTTTTTCACATCGTGCGTCTGCTGGTACTTGTTCAGGGCCGATGTTTTCGGATCGTTACCCATCCGTACGGTACCAACCTCGTGGATAATCTTACCCGGTGCTTCGAGGCCATAGCCGTGGTTGCTTTCCGGACCTGGTTTCGAGCCAAGGGCAATACCACCCAGCGCATGGATAATCTCTTCAAAGGTATCCTGCATGTGTTTCGCCTGCTTCACTTCGTAGTCAGACCACTTGTAGTTAAAGCGCAGCGTCGGGATACCGTATTTGTCGACGTTGTTCGGGTCGATTTCGCAATAGTTGCTTTCGAGCGGGACAGGCTCACCGCGACCGGCCATACCGATGTAGGCACCGTAGAAACGGCGGTAGTCGTCTTTCAGACCGGCACCGTAGCCACCAGCCGATTTTTTCTGGCCGTTACGACCCGGAATACGACCGTTCAGGCCTTCGATGCCACCGCCGAAACCGTAGCCCGGCATACCCATACCACCACCGTACTCGATGTGGTAACCGCGCGGGAAGTCCAGTTTCTTATTGTCGAGCCACCATGGCGTAAAGACGTGCATACCGCCCACACCGTCTTCGTTGTAGCGCTTACGGTCCATCAGGGCCGGAATGAAGGCCGAGCGTGACGCACCGGTTGAGTCATTCAGGTATTTTCCGATTACGCCGCTGCTGTTGGCAAGCCCGTTCGGGAAGCGTGATGATTTTGAGTTCAGGAGCAGACGGGCCGTTTCGCACGTACTGGCTGCCAGCATCACGGTTTTCGCGCGTACTGTTTTTTCCTGCATCGAGATGGTATCCACGTAGCTGACACCCGTAGCCAGGCCGGTGTTCGGGTCGGTCAGTACTTCGCGTACCATCGCATGGTTAATCAGCGACAGGTTGCCGGTTTTCATCGCAGGAATACACAAAACCGACGATGAGGAGAAGTCGGCATATGCCTGGCAGGCACGGCCGCACTGGGCGCAGTAGAAGCACTGGCCACGGTCTTTGTTGATCGGCTTCGTCAGGATCGACAAACGCGACGGAATTACCGGAATACCAATGCTGGTGGCGGCTTTCTTGAGCATCAGCTCGTGCAGACGCGGCTTCGGAGGCGGCAGGAAGAAGCCGTCCGGTTCGTTGCGGATCCCTTCTTTTGAACCGAAAATACCAACAAGTTTGTCAACCGCATCATAGTACGGGCTGATGTCTTCGTAGCTGATCGGCCAGTCTTCACCAACACCCGTCAGGCTGCGGCGCTTAAAATCGTCGGGCCCGAAACGGAGCGAAATCCGGCCCCAGTGGTTGGTCCGGCCGCCCAGCATCCGTGACCGGAACCAGAAGAATTCGGTACCTTTTGCTGCGGTGTATGGTTCGCCGTCAATATCCCAGCCCCCCCAGGCAGCATCGAAATCACCGAACGGCCGTGTGGTGCCCGCACCGCGCCGCGGCGATTCATACGGCCACTTCAGCTGGGTAATATACTTAGGGTCAGCAGGGTCGAAATAACCGCCTGCTTCCAGCAAAACTACTTTAGCGCCCGCTTTGGTGAGCTGGTAAGCGGCCATACCGCCACCGGCACCCGACCCTACGATGGCAACATCGTATACCGTGGGCGCTTCTTTGATCTGGAACGTATTCATTAATGAAAGGTTTGAGTAAACGAATTATCAGCTTGTTGGATAGAACCAATAAGTGTACGCACATCGAAAAAACGTTGCGAACATAGCTTATACTATCTATAAAGCAAAAATTATACGCTTTTTAACGGTTACGTTGGAAAGGATGAAAAAGACTATTGAAAATACCCGTCCGGAGCGCTAAAAATTCTGTTGATTTATTACCGGGAAAAAGAATAAAAAATACTGAAAAAATAAAATAATCAGGATACTATAAATACGACTATGTTAATTTAAACAATTGCTTTAGATTTGGTTTGTCTAAATCTGTAACCTTATGCCTACCTCTAAAACCCCCTTAATGCTCTTTTTACGGCAAGCCTGGCGTTTGGCTCTTGCTGCAAATAAACCCCATACCGCTCCGGCCGATGAGCTGATTGATCAGCTGAAAGACGTTCGTAACCGGCGTCAGTTTCTGCGTTCGTCGGGTCAGATGGTGCTGATGGCCGGTGGTATCAGTGCGCTGAATGCCTGCCGTACACCGCTTGAACCGGTAACACCTGCGCAGACGGGTGCCGGCCGGATCGGGACCAATACCCCCAGCGTAGCTATTGTCGGTGGGGGTATAGCCGGCTTGATGGCCGCGCATACTTTTACCAAAAAAGGATTTACCAACTTTACCATCTACGAGGCATCTACCCGGACCGGTGGCCGGATATATACTGCTAAAAACGTTATGGCTCCCGGCCTGACAACCGAACTTGGCGGGGAGTTTATTGACAGCGGGCATCAGGATATGCTCAATCTGGCGCAGGAATTCGGCCTGACCCTGCTCGATACGCAGGCTCCGTCTGAGCTGGCGCTGATCAAGGACGCCTACTATTTCAACGGCCGTCAGTATTCGCTGGCCGAAGTGGTAGCCGCATTCCGGACCATTGCTCCGCGCATGGAAGCAGACATTAACAGCCTGCCTGATACCATTGACTACACCACAACAGGGGTTGCCCGTCAGCTCGACCAGTTGTCTATTTCAGCTTATTTATCGCGCATTGGTGCCGGAGGCCTGATCCGGGAGCTGCTGGAAGTCGCCTACGAAACGGAATACGGACTGGCACCGGATCAGCAGTCGTGCATTAACCTGCTGTTTCTGATTTCAACCGATACACGCGGCGGGAAGTTTGATATATTCGGCGACAGCGACGAGCGGTATAAAATTGCGGGGGGGAACCAGCAAATTACCGATCGCCTTACAAACCTCTATCAGGATTCGATTGAGACGGGGCGTACGCTACAGGCCATCAACCAGTCGGGCAGTAAAATTGAGCTGCGGTTTGCCAATTCGCCGGCTGTCCGCGCTGATTTTGTGCTGCTAACCTTGCCGTTTACCAAACTCCGGCAGGTAGATATCAATGTATCACTGCCGGTAGTGAAAAAGAATTCAATCAATACGCTGGGCTATGGTACCAACGCCAAGCTGATGATGGGCTTTTCGGGCCGTCCGTGGCGTAGCCTGGGGTATTCGGGGTATGTGTTTTCGGATAACGGCCTGCAATCCGGTTGGGACAACAGCCAGTTACAGGGCGGTCCGAACGGTGGGTATACGGTATATCTGGGTGGTTCACGCGGTGTCCAGCTGGGTACCGGTTCCGAACAGGCGAAAGTGATGCAGTATCTGCCGTTGCTGAACCAGATTTTTCCCGGCGCCTCACAGCGCTACAACGGCAATGTGGAACGGTTCCACTGGCCGACTCATCCGTACACGCTCGGCAGCTATGCCTGCTACAAAACCGGTCAGTGGACCAGCATTGGCGGGGCCGAAACGGAACCTGCCGGTCAGCTGTTTTTTGCCGGTGAGCATTGCAGCGCCGATTACCAGGGCTACATGAATGGCGGGGCCGAAACCGGCCGGAAAGCAGCCCGTGCCATCTGGCAATTAATCAGAGCCTGAAGCAAGTTGGTTGGTTGCAGGAAAGGTGTAACTTGCAGCCAACCTTTAACGCTTATCTGTATGCTGTACCTCGCAAAAATCCTTGTCGGGTTAGTTGCCGTTGAACACCTCTATATTTTGTGGCTCGAAATGTTTGCCTGGACCACGCGCGGGCCGAAGACGTTTCGTTCACTGCCCAAACACCTGTTTGAACCCACTAAGGCACTGGCAGCCAATCAGGGGTTATACAACGGTTTTCTGTCGGCCGGTCTGATCTGGTCGCTCCTCATCAGCGATCCGGTCTGGTCGGTGCATGTCGCGTACTTTTTTCTGGGCTGTGTGATTGTCGCTGGTATATACGGGGCATTGACGGCGCAGAAATCCATCTTTTTCGTTCAGGCACTACCGGCCATACTGGCATTACTGGCGGTGTGGGTAGCCCGGTAAGAAAATCAATCATACAGAATTGCGCGGGCATATCGCCGGAATCATACGTGGAGACGGCTGCGGTGCGTATCTTTGCGCCATGGCCCGAATTGGTACTGATATTGAGCTCGCTAAGGAGCTGCTGGAAAAAGGAGAGGTAGTTGCAATACCAACTGAGACGGTATACGGTCTGGCTGGCAATGCCTTACATGAAGATGCCGTTCTCTCCATCTTTGAGGTAAAAAAACGTCCTGCGTTTGATCCCCTGATTATTCACGTTGCGTCGCTTGAGCAACTGTCTGCATACGTTGACACGATTCCGGAGCCGGCCCGCCGCCTGGCAGAAGCCTTCTGGCCGGGACCGCTTACCATCTTATTGCCCAAAAAGAAAATTATCTCGGACCTCGTTACGTCGGGCCTGCCGACGGTGGGAGTGCGGATGCCGAACCATCCGCTGACTTTGCGTTTGCTGGAAAAACTGGATTTCCCGCTGGCCGCGCCAAGCGCCAACCCGTTCGGCTATATCAGCCCGACGACTGCTCAGCACGTTGCCGATCAGCTGGGCGACCAGATTCCGTACATTCTTGACGGAGGCGCCTGTGGTATTGGGCTGGAATCGACGATTGTAGGGTTTGAAAACGACGAACCGGTGATTTACCGGTTGGGTGGGATGTCTGTCGAACAGATTGAAAACGTCGTCGGTAAGGCGGCGGTTCGCAGTCAT
Source organism: Arsenicibacter sp. R0_47 (assembly GCF_057652235.1). Classification (NCBI taxonomy): domain Bacteria; kingdom Pseudomonadati; phylum Bacteroidota; class Cytophagia; order Cytophagales; family Spirosomataceae; genus Arsenicibacter; species Arsenicibacter sp. R0_47. Next base: position 556,279 of record NZ_JBYFCJ010000002.1, read on the forward strand.
TCATCATCGAATCCGAAAGCGCCGGGGATGCTGAGCAGTCACTACGCCCCGCGTAAACCCCTGATTTTATTGCCGACGCACTACACCAGTGATGGTTCCCGGTTGTCGCTGGAGGGCCTCCGCGATGTCGGAGCGCTGGCGTTTAAACAGCCGTTGCCGGGCATTCTACCCGAAAATCAGCGGATTCTGTCGCCGTCCGGCTCGATGGCCGAAGCGGCTAAAAACCTGTTTGCCTACTTGCGCGAGCTGGACGGGCTCAACATCGAAATGATTTATGCCGAGGTGTTGCCCGACGACGGTCTTGGCCGCGCCATCAACGACCGGCTGAGCCGCGCCGCCGCGCGGTAAGGGTTAATTACTGGTTGTTTTTGTTCTGAGTTACTGGTGGTTGCTGGTTGTTGTTTTTGTTCTGAGTTGCTGGTTGTTCTGGTGGTTGCTAATTGTTGTTGTTGCTGTTTTAGCGAAAGCGAGGGCCTTTGTTGGGATTTTGCCTGAGGTAATTAATGAGATTGGTTATGCGGGTGACGACAAGTTCAGAAAGCTGAAATAAATGTGTAAAGGTTGTTTCATCTAGATAACGGCGGTCTGAAGCGCGATGCAATTGAGACTGAACCTCAAGGCAAGATCCTCGGGAGATTGTCAGAAAATTAACAAATTCTTTGTTGCCACCCCGCCCAAATCCTTCCGCAATATTGTCCATGACCGACCCTGTTGCCCGATTAATTTGATCTTTGAGTCCAAAGTCTTTTCCTAATTCGCTATTCCGGGTGCATGCAAAGACTTCATTCTCGAGTTGCCGGGCAGCTTGCCAGCAAGTAAGGTCCTGGAAGCGGTTGATAGTTGCCATAGTTGATGTATGATGTATAATCAGCTTGTCTTTGACGTCACAACGCCCTGCTGGTAACACAAACTCAGCAACCACCAGAACCACCAGAACAAACAGAACAAAACAATCAGTAACTCAAGTAACCACCAGAACCACCAGAACCATCAGAACAAAACCACCAGTAACTCAGAACAACCAGTAACCACCAGAACCATCAGCAACCACCAGAAAAAAAACAGTAACCAAAAACTAAAAACTCCTTCCCTGCAACCCGCCGGTATGTACCGCAACGACGGTGGCGTCGGGCGGGAAAAAGCCGTTGCGGGCCAGGTCGTAGAGCGCATACAGCATCTTGCCGGTATAGACCTGTTCAAACAGAATGCCGGTCCGCGATTCAACGGTGCGGATAAAATCCAGCAGCTCCGGCGTGGTCCGGGCATAGCCACCGAAATGATACTCGTATAGCAGTTCGGCGGGGGAGGCCACGGGCATAGTAAACGCAGTGGCCGATTTGAGGGCCACTATGCCCAGCACACGCGTTTGCGGCGGGGCGGCCAGTGCTATGCCGGTGACCGTACCGCCCGTGCCGACCGCACAGGCAATCGCATCAGGGGCGAACCCCAGCTGCGCTGTAATTTCGGGCACAAGTTCGGCCGTACCCCGAATCGCCAGCTCATTGGTACCGCCTTCCGGAACGGCATAGAAACCCCCGAACAGCTGCCTCAGGCCGGCCATAAAATCAGGCTCTTCTTTTTGGCGGTACGCCTCCCGGCTGACAAAATGCAGCATCATGCCGCATGCCTGGCAAAAGCGGAGGGTCGGGTTCTGATCGGGCCGGAGCTCATCGCCCCTGACGATGCCGATGGTCCGGAAGCCTGCCAGTTTACCGGCCGCCGCCGTAGCCGCCAGATGGTTCGAAAAGGCGCCGCCAAACGTGAGCAGTGTGGTATGTCCCTGTTGCTTCGCTTCGGCCAGATTGTACTTCAGTTTCCGCCATTTGTTGCCCGACACCTGCGGGTGAATCAGGTCATCGCGCTTGAGGTAGAGCCGGATAGGTACGGGCTCCGGAAACGGGTCATGGAGCCGTCTGAGCGGGGAGTAGTTGCTAAAAAGGTCGGGCAACTGCCTGAGTTCGTCCATAAAACCGTAATTTTGCTGCTAATTAACAATCAATGTGTGGCTTCGGCTGCATGCGTGAGACGGAATCTCATTCCGTCCGACCGAATTTTATGACAGAACATATTGACGATTTCTCAGAAGAGGAAGAAGACGAATTATACGAACATCACCGGGTTGTCGTAGACAAAGGGCAGGCATTGATCCGGATCGACCGGTTTCTGATGGACCGGTTGCCGAATGCTACCCGTACCAAAATTCAGGCGGCCATTGATGCCGAGTCGGTACGGGTTAACGGGAAGCTTACCAAGGCCAGTTACAAGATCAAACCGGAAGATATCATTACGATATCGTTGCCGCATCCGCCGCGGGATACCGAAGTGTTGCCGGAGAATATTCCGATTAATATTGTCTTTGAGGATGATGATTTGCTGGTGCTGAACAAACCGGCCGGTATGGTTGTGCACCCGGCACACGGTAACTGGAGTGGTACGCTGGTCAATGCGCTTGTGTATCACTTTCAGAATCTGCCAACGACACGGAACGGGGTAATCCGTCCCGGACTGGTACACCGGATTGACAAAGACACGTCCGGCCTGATGGTAATTGCCAAAACCGAGTTTGCCATGACTTACCTCGCCAAACAGTTTTATGAGCACACCATCGAACGGACGTATCAGGCACTGGTATGGGGCGTACCGAAAGAGGCTGACGGGACAGTAACGGGCTACATTGGCCGGAGTGTAAAAGACCGGAAAGTGCAGACCATTTACGACGACGAAACCAAGGGTAAGTGGTCGGTAACGCACTATAAGCTGCTGGAAATGCTCCAGTTTGTGTCGTTGATCCAGTGTAATCTGGAGACCGGCCGGACGCATCAGATCCGGGCGCATATGCGCCATATCGGCCATCCGCTGTTCAATGATGCCATGTATGGCGGTGACCGGATTCTGCGGGGCAGCGTCAACGGATCGTTCAAAGCATTTGTGGAAAATGCCTTTGCGCTGGTGCCGCGTCAGGCGCTGCATGCGAAGTCGCTGGGCTTCATTCACCCGCAAACGCGTGAGTGGATGCAGTTCGATTCGGATTTGCCGGCCGATTTCACGGCGGCCCTCGAAAAATGGCGTAAACTGTACGCTTCGGCCCAACATTAATGCGGTCTGCTCGCTGGATTGCGTTATTTTTACAACTTTCACAAAAGTCACTAACCCTAAAAAACAGCCTTTTAGCGTATGATTTCAATTCGTCCCGGTGTGATAGAGGATATGCCTCAGGTATTTGAGCTGGTGATGGAGCTTGCCGTTTACGAGCTTGCTGCCGATCAGGTGTCGAACTCGCTGGAGCAGATGGTATTAGATGGTTTCGGGCCTCAGCCGTTGTTCCAGCTACTGGTCGCTGAAGATTCCGAAGCCAATAAAATTGTGGGCATTGCCCTGTATTACTTCCGGTATTCGACCTGGAAAGGCAAGCGGTTATACCTGGAGGATATCATTGTTACCGAGAGCCATCGGGGATATGGTATCGGTAAGATGCTGCTCGATGCCACCATCAAAAAAGCACGTGAACTGAACTGTACCGGTATGATGTGGCAGGTCCTTGACTGGAATGAGCCGGCCATCGGTTTTTACAAACAATTCGGTACCCGCTTCGACGACGGCTGGACCAACTGCCATCTGGATTTTTAAATCAAAGAGTGAAAGAGCGATTGAGCGAAAGAGTGAATGCTGCGTAGCGAAAGCGTAGATGAGTTGGGGAACGCGTTATTTGCCGCAGCGTCCGGACTTCTTTCGCTCTTTCGCTCATTAGCCGCTTGAGCGGCCGCTCTTTCGCTCTTTGTTCCCTATCTTTGCACCATCGCAATTGTAAGCCATAGAATGACGGATCGTCAACGAAAAGTACTACGCATTGTCGGCTGGACCCTGTTGGGACTGTTTTTGTTAGGAAGTGTGGGCGTCGGTATTGCCTATTCTAAGCGGGAAAGTCTGTTGCAGGTGGTTTTAGAAAGAGCCGTCAAAAAAGCAAAACGGGATTATGATCTGGACGTGAAAATCGGATCGGCACGGTTTACCGGTTTATCGTCCGTTGCCTTTACGGGCATCTCTGTCGTACCGGCAGAGCGGGACAGCCTTGCCCGGATCAATACTGTAGAAGTCGGCCTGAGCCTGTGGCCGCTGTTATTCGGCAAGGTTGCCTTGTCGCACCTCGATCTCGAAAACGGCATGGTCCAGGTCATTCGCCGGGATTCGCTCACCAACATTGATTTCATTCTCCACCGCCGCAAACGGGATTCCACCGAAACCAGCAGCGACCGCCGCGCCGATCTGTCGGATGTGGCTGAGAACCTGATTGATCAGGTATTATCGAAAATTCCGAGCGATATGAACGTCCGGAATCTGGCTTTCCGCCTGACTGATAACGAAAAGCGCGTTTCGCTGCTGACCGAAACGGCCGTAATTGATAACGAAGATGTTACATCGACGTTGCGGCTGAACGGCAATGAGGCGACATGGCACATAACCGGTACCGCCGACCCCGGCAGCCGTGAATATGACCTCGCCTTGTATGCAGATGGTAAACCGCTGGAACTGAAATACCTTGAGGAGAAATTCAACCTGAAAGTACAGGCCGATACGGTGCGGGCGGCGTTAAACGACGTTGACCGGTCGGGGGGCGAATTTCACATGGAAGGCAAGGGGTCGGTGCGTAACCTGCGCATTAACCACCCTGCCATTGCCCGTACGGACGTGCTGGTAGCGACTGCGGCCATGGATGCCAATGTCTTTGTCGGAGAAAACTACGTCGGCGTTGACAGCTCGTCGGTGATTTACCTGGGCGAAGTCAGTGCGCGGCCGTTTGTAAAATACACCATCTACCCGACGAAAGTGTATGACTTACAGCTGCATACGGATGAGGTAGATGCGCAGTCGCTGTTCAACTCCTTTCCGCAGGGACTATTCGAATCCCTGGAAGGCATGCGGGTGTCGGGTAAACTGAAGTATGATCTGGCCCTGCACCTCGATGCCGGCGAGCCGGATTCGGTAAAATTCGATGCCGGTCTGACACCGGTTGATTTTAAGATTCTGCAAATGGGCGCGGTAGATTTCCGCCGGATCAACAACTCGTTTGTCTATACGCCCTATGAGAAGGATAAACCGGTACGGGACATTATCATCGGGCCGGAAAACCCTGATTTTGTGCCGCTGACGGGTATCTCCGATAATCTGAAAAATGCGGTACTGACGTCTGAAGATTTTAACTTCTTCACCCACAAAGGCTTTAATGAAAAGGCCTTCCGTGTGTCGATTGCCACCAACTTTAAAACGAAGAAATTCAAGCGCGGTGCCAGTACCATTTCGATGCAGCTGGTAAAAAACGCCTTCCTGAACCGGAACAAAACCCTGTCGCGCAAAGTAGAAGAAATTCTGATTGTGTGGCTGATCGAAAACCAGCGGCTGGTGTCGAAGGAGCGGATGTATGAGGTGTATCTGAACTTCATTGAGTGGGGGAAAAATATTTACGGCATCGGTGAAGCCGCCCGCTACTATTTCGGTAAACACCCGTCGGAGCTGGATCTGGGCGAAAGTATTTTCCTTGCCTTTGTGATTCCGAGTCCGAAAAAGGCGCTGAACTGGTTCCAGCCGGACGGCTCTTTACAGGTACGCAATGTTCGTGGCTACTTCCGGATCATCGGTAAGATTATGGCCCGTCGCGGCCTGACAGAGCCCGACAGCGGGGCGTACGGATTCTACAGTGTACGGCTGCGTGAAAGCCTGCGCCGTCAGATTATGCCGGCCGACAGTGCGGGTCTCGATAGCCTGATGACCGATCCGACGGATGAAGGCGGCGGGCTCGACGGTTTCTTCAAACGGCTCTTCAACGGAGACCGTGACAAGGACAATAACGAAGAAAGTGCCAAACCGAAAGAAACGGTTCAGCAGGCGCAGGAAGAAGCCAACGTACCGCTTTCACCGGCCGCCGATACGGTTAAAACGCGCCGGCAGCTGCGGCAGGAACGCCGGGAACGAAAACGCCGCGAACGGGACGAACGTAAAAACGCCGACCCGACGTCAGGAATACTGAACTGATTACCAACTCCCCGAACGTTTTGACGATCGCCGGTATCAACATCCGGGAAGCTTTGCACTTCCCGGATGTTTTGTTTGCACCATTACCAAACCGGTTTTCCCTCGTCCTACCATAAAAACAACTATGTGGTCGGGATTCAGGGATTATTTCGGACTTTCGAACCGGCAGGCACGCGGCGCATTCGTATTGATTCTGCTGGCTGTTTTATTTCTGCTCATTACCTTTCTGTACCGTTTCAGGGAGCCTGACCCGCTGCCCGACACCACGGCTGCCGACCAGCGTAAACTGGATAGCCTGGTGGCGCTGATGGAACACGACGATAAACAGGCATCGGCTTCCAGGCGGTATCGCGACCATGACAACGGAAACCAGATGCACAGTGATCCGGCCGTCCGCCGGATGCCGCTCCATGCCTTTGACCCGAATCAGATCAGTGTAACGGAATGGCAGGCCCTGGGTGCTCCCCGCTGGCTGGCCGAGCGGATTGAGAAATACCGGAGCCGTGGCGGGCAGTTCCGGAAAAAGGAAGACGTGCAGAAGATATACGATTTTCCGCCGGCGCTTTATCAGGAACTGGCGCCCTACATTACCCTCCCCGAACGGACTAATTCCACGGATCATTATGCTGCCAGCCGCCCGTTTACTGATGATGCCGGTAAGCGGACAGAGGCTGCTAACCGGCCTGAGCGGGCAAAACCTTTGCCGGTACAGGCATTCGACATTAATACCGCAGACACGCTCCAGTTGGCCAGTTTGAAAGGCATCGGCAATAAACTCGCGAACCGGATTGTGAAATTCAGGGATGCGTTGGGCGGGTTTGTGTCAACCGAACAATTCGGCGATATCTACGGACTGGATTCACTGGCACTGGCAGAACTCAGGAGCTTTGGCCATATCCGGTCGGCGCCGAAAAAGGTAAATATTAATACCGCATCGGCCGAAGAGCTTGACCGGCATGTGTATCTGTCGCGGCGGCAGGCGGAGATCATTGTGAAATACCGGGAGCAGCATGGTGCGTTTGCGTCCCCCGAAGCGTTGAAGCCGATTCGTATTCTGGATGCAAAAACCATTGAGCGGCTGACACCCTATCTGGCGTTCTGATCACAAAAACGGCGCTCTGACAAAGGTCAAAAGCGCCGTTCTGTGCTCAGAAGTTTGGTTTCAGCAAATACTTATGGTAGAAATCGTCGATGACTTTAACCGCCTCGGTAGGGGTGTCCACCAGATTGATCAGCTTCATATCTTCCGGGTTGATGTTGTGTTCCTGACCCAGCATGACGGTTTCAATCCAGTCAATGAGACCCTGCCAGTACGAGCGACCTACCAGCACAATCGGGAAACGGGCAATTTTCTTGGTCTGAATCAGCGTAATCGCTTCAAACAACTCATCAAGCGTTCCCATACCACCCGGCATCACGATAAAGCCCTGGGCATATTTTACGAACATAACCTTGCGGACGAAGAAGAAATCGAAGTTGATGCTTTTATCCGGATCAATGTAAATATTGCTGAATTGCTCAAACGGCAGTTTGATGTTCAGACCAACGGATTTACCGCCTTGTTCGAAGGCACCTTTATTCCCCGCCTCCATGATGCCGGGGCCACCGCCTGTGATTACCCCATAGCCATGCCGCACGAGTTTGGCTGCGATTTCTTCCGCCATTTTGTAATACGGATTCTCGGCTTTGGTGCGGGCCGACCCGAAAATCGATACGCATGGGCCAATCTTCGCCAGTTTGTCGAATCCTTCCACGAATTCGGCCATTACCTTGAAAATTACCCACGAATCGGCACTTTTTATCTCATTCCAGTTACGATCCTGAAAAGCTTCCTTAATCCGCTGTTCATCGGGAGTAAGCAGCAGTTCATCACGTTCCGGAAGTTGTTGTGAAATTTCTTTTGTGCTCTGGGTTTCAGAGCGGTAGACATTTTCTTTAGATTCCATAGTTGTTGGATTTAGTGTAGCGAAGTTCTGCCCAAAGCTGGTCATCCTTCTGCTCTTTGTATGATTGTTTAAGCCCCCCTCCGGATACTTTTAGGAAAGAGGGGAACGTAATAACGTATTTTTATCGGAAATTTGTTCGTCAAACAATAGAAATACCGATAATATGGATATACGGATTGCCATTGGCTCAGACCATGCAGGGTTTGTATACAAAGAGTCTATTAAAAACTGGTTACAGGAACAGGGGTATCAGGTAGAGGATTTCGGCACCTATTCCGCTGATTCGGCCGATTACGCTGATTTTGCCCATCCGGTGGCCAATGCGGTTGAGTCGGGAAGTGCACAGTGGGGTGTTCTGGTATGTGGCAGCGGTCAGGGAGTGGCTATGACCGCAAATAAGCATCAGGGCATCCGGGCGGCGCTGGTATGGAGTCCGGAGCTGGCTCCGCTGAGCCGCCAGCATAACAATGCCAACGTCATCTGCCTGCCGGAGCGGTTTGTTTCGCTCGAAACGGCGATTGAAAGTGTCCGTCTGTTCCTGGCTACTGAATTTGAAGGTGGTCGCCACGAACGCCGCGTCGCGAAAATGAGCTGTTAAATAAAATGAGGATGGTACAACCATCCTCATTTTATTTCCGTTGATACACACCGGCCATGCCGGTTTTTTTATACCGTGCACCGAGGGCGGGCGCGCGCTGAAACAGCTTCCCGACAACATCGGCGCGGTCAATGATGTAAGCCGGCGGGTCCTGCCGGAAATGATTGTAGACGTTAATCACCGCGTCGTAATTGTCGAGGTTTTTAAGGTCATACTGGGCCAGATTCCAGTTCAGATAAGGAGTGGCGGGCCGATTGTCGTAATACGCACTCATATCATCGCCGATCACCAGTATTTTCTGGTTTTTGATGCCGCCCGGCAACGCAGAAGGTTTTACCTGCAGGCTGGTTAAACGACCGGTGTCAATACCCGGCAACAGTTGCAGACCACCCTGATAAAACACAAACATCATGGCTCCGAAAACGGCGGTGAAGAGTATTTCGGCCAGCCAGGCTTTCCGCATGTTCTGAAAGTAAAGGACTGCAAAAAATGCCATCGGCGGCACAAAGCTCAGAAACATCATTGGGGCCAGATACGGCATCAGAATAATGGTGAGCACCGCACCGAAGAACCACAACAGCATGATCTGCTGGCAGCGCTGCTGAAAATTGACGTACCGGTTATTGGTATTGAACAGACTGAAGAAGCCCAGAACCCCCATCGTCAGCGGCAAAAACAAGGATGCCAGCAAGGATTGAAAGTCGGATAGATCATACTGCCGCACCCGGAATACCGATGAAAGCAGGTTTCGGTTAAAGTCGTCGAGGCTGTCGGTAAGGTAATAAAAGAAGACAGTGGCGGCGACCGGAAACGCAAAACCGAACAGCAGCAGAGAGTGCTGCCGGAAGGTAGCGCCGGTAAAAAAAAGAAGCGAAAGCGCAGCCCAGAAGACAAAAACGGTTGAGGGCAGGTAACAAAGCGCGGCCAGTCCGATGTAAATTCCGACTTCAAACACTTCATCGGTAGCCCCTTGCCGGTCCATCTGTTTGATCAGCGTACCGAAAGCCAGCAGCAGAAAGCTGGTCGACAGCAGTACGGGTGACAGGGTCAGACAGTCGAAGGAGAGGTGCAGAAACAGGGCATAAATGAGCCCCGGCCAGAAGCTGCGGTCCGGAAACACATCACGGCTGTTCATGACGTAGTTGAAATAGCCGATCTGGAAAATAGCGATCAGCGTGGCTGCTACGTGATAAGCCCCCTGTGAGCGGCCGAAAATAGCATCAATGAGCCAGTAAATCAGGGCCGAAAGCGGACTGACACTGTCCCAGATGTCGCGGTATAGCAAATACCCCTGACTCATCTGTTCCCCGACGAGCATCCAGTTTAATTCCGGAATGAGTAGCGGCAAAGGCTTTAATACAAACGGTAACCGCATGGCAAACAATAACACCAGCAGGCTAACGTATTGATAAGGAGCGTACGAACGAAAAAAGCTAAGCAAAGCCAGTTAGCAGTTATGCGTGAAACGCCGGGAGTACAGACCGTATATTTCCTGTGGTTTGGCCCCGACTGTCATGCGAATTTACGCTAGTTTACGGCAGAATAAAAAAAGGTACGGATATTTGCAGTATCATTAGGTAAAGAACCGGCCCTGAATTGTTGGCCGGCCGCGCCGGAACTATTGTCAGGGCAGCGGGTTATACAACAAACCCTGGTGAATGAATTGAAAATGGAATCGAAACGACAACAAAAAGTAGCACGGCAATTACAGAAAGACCTGAGTGAGATCTTTCAGCGTGATCTGTCGCATATGTTTACCTCGGGGGCCTTTATTACCGTGACTAATGTCAGTGTATCGCCGGACCTGGGTGTAGCCCGCGTATACCTGAGTTTTCTGGCCGTAAAAGACAAGGAAGGTTTGCTGGACATGATCCGGGAAAAGAGTAAAACCGTCCGCCAGCATCTGGGCGAGCGCGTTCGTCATCAGTTGCGGATTGTGCCTGAGCTGACCTTTTTCATCGACGATACGGCGGAGTATGCCGAAAAGATGGAGAAGCTGTTTGCCGGCCTCGACATCCCGCCGGCTGATCCGGATGATGATGACGAAGAATAAGCCTGTCGCACCGGAGTTGCTGCGCCAAAACGGTATGCAGCGGCTCCGGTGACAATCACCCACAAACCATGAGTCTTCCTTTCTGGATTGCCAAACGTTATTTCTTTACGCGGAAAAAACGGAGTTTTATCAGCTGGTTATCAGTACTGTCGATGCTGGGCGTTGGGGTCGGTACCATGGCGCTGGTCATTGTGTTATCGGTCTTTAACGGGATGGAGGAACTGAACCGGTCTATTTTCAAGACGTTTGAGGCAGACCTGACCATCACGCCGACAACCGGTAAACGCTTTACCGCTTCTCCGGCGCTGTGGGCCACCATGCAGAAAACACCGGGAATGGAACTGATTACACCCGTTATTCAGGACAATGCACTGGCCCGTTATTCAGGTCGGCAGACGGTCGTAAAGGTAAAAGGTGTCGATAATTCGTACCTGAAGCGTCGTCAGCTGGATTCGGTACTGGTTGAGGGGCGTTTTTATCTGTTGCGCAACGGGGTGAACTATGCCATTGTCGGGGATGGCGTGCGGCGGAGTCTGGGGGTCTCTCCGGAAGACATTCTGACGCCGCTGGAGCTGTGGTATCCCAATGCAAAGCCGGGACAAAAGACGCTGAATCTGATGTCTGAAAACGCGTTTAATCAGCAATACCTGAACGTATCGGGCGTATTCTTTATTGAGGCCCAGTACGATAACTACGTTATTGCGCCGATTGGTGTCATCCGCGAACTGGTCGGGTATGGCCCCGACGAAATCAGCCGCGTTGAGATTCAGCTTAAGAATACCGTTGATGAGGAAGAGGCGAAAACCACGCTTCAGGATGTACTGGGCAGTACCTTTCTGGTACAAACCCGTGATGACCTGAACAAAGACCTTTTCCGGGCCATCCGGATCGAAAAGCTGTTTGTCACCCTCACGCTTGCCTTTATCATCCTGATTGCCTCGGTCAACATCTTTTTCTCGCTGTCGATGCTGGTTATTGAGAAGCAGGAAAATATCAAAACCCTTTTTGCGATGGGGGCTACACGTCAGCTGGTGCGCCGTATTTTTATGGCCGAAGGCGTGATTGTTGCCATGACCGGTGCCATAACCGGCCTGCTGCTTGGGTTGCTGGTTTGCTATCTTCAGGAGCAGTATGGCTTCGTTAAGTTTGGTACCCAGCAAACGGTCATTGACGCCTATCCGGTCAAAATCGAATGGGGCGACCTGGCGGTAACCGGCATCGTCGTCACGATCTTCACTATTCTGACCTCCTGGTTTCCCGCCCAGCGCGCGGCTAATATCAAGTTCAGATAAAGAGCGAAAGAGGTAAAGAGTGAAAGAGTGTGCTTACGCCTGTCTATAGGCGGCAGCCGCTCTTTCGCTCTTTCTATCTTTCACTCTTTACTTTTCTACCGTATGATTGCAGGTCGTGACGATGTCGAACCAGTATTGGCCGATGACAGCCGCAACGTGGGTCAGCTGCTGGAACGTGGCTGGCTTTGTAATAAAGCTGTTGGCGCCGTTGAGATACGACAGTTCAATATCAGGTGACGCATCGGAAGTGGTCATGATAATGATCGGAATGTGCCGCCATGCCGGATTCTGCTTGATTACTTTCAATGCATTACGGCCATCGAGCCGCGGCATGTTTAAGTCCAGCAGGATCAGGTCCGGCAGCTGCCGGTTAAAGGCTTCGTCCTGGTCATAGTCGTTTAAAAAATCCAGTAGTTCTTCGCCATTGTCGACAGTTGATACCTGGCAATTTGTAAACTGACGCTGAAAGGCTTCCTTGATCAGAAACCGGTCGTCTTCATCGTCGTCAGCTAACAGGATATGAATAAACCTCGTTTGGAATGGGGTTATCATACGCTTGTAATGATTGTTGATATTCGGGTAAAATAATAATAAAAACAGCCCCCTGACCGGGCTGGCTGATCGCCGTAATGTGTCCTTTGTGGGTTTGAATCACCCGTTTGCAGATAGCCAGCCCGATACCGGTACCCTCATACGTGGTCTTGCTGTGCAGCCGCTGAAATATCTGAAAGATGTGGGTTAAGTATTTTTCATCGAAACCGATGCCGTTATCCGAGACCATAATCCGTGTGTAGGCTTGTCCGGAAACCAGCTCGGGATACAGATTCCCGTCGATCGTTTCTGCCTTGATCTGAATGCGGGGAGCCACGCCCGGCCGGATAAATTTGAGCGCGTTGGTGATCAGATTGGTAAATAGCTGTTCAATCTGGAACGGAATTCCCTTGATTACCGGCAGGTCGCCGACATCGACTTTGGCATTCAGGCCTTTAATCTGTAGTTCTTTATCGGCCAGAATCCGGCGGACGAGGTCATTCAGACGGATGGTTTTCTGTTCACTACCTAAGCCGGCCGATAACCGTGAGAAATGCAGTAAGTCCTTGATCATCTTCGACATCCGTTCGGCCGACTGCATGATCTTACTCATGTATTCACCCGTCTCCGCATCCGCTGACTGCTGACTGCGCTGTTGCAGGATACTGCCAAACGACTGAATTTTCCGGAGCGGCTCCTGTAAGTCATGGGAAGCCACAAACGCAAACCGTTCCAGCTCTTCGTTGGAGGTCTCCAACTGCTGGATTTTGGCTTTCAGCTCGGCTTCATAACCCCGCAACTGGTCTTCAACCCGCTGGCGGTGTGTTAGTTCGGCCTCCAGCACATTATAAGACACAATCAGCACGATAAACGTCAGTACGGATAGCAGGAGAATAATAATAATGGTCGTGTTGAACGATTTACTGGCCTGTTGGTCATGGGTTTGGGTTAAGGCCCGCTCCGCACTGATCATGGTGGCTACCAGACGCCGGGCATCATCCATCCGCATTTTCCCCAGCAGGAGATAGCTTTTAACCTGCGTCCAGTTACCACGGGTGGGCGACAGGCCGATCAACTGATCGGTGCGGTAGATGTTTGCCTGAACCAGCTTGCCTAACGAGTCAACCCGCTGTTTCTGCGCCGGATCATCAACTATCAGCTCATTGAGGTGTTTCAGTCGTTTAGGTAACTGGGGCAAAGCCGCATTGCGTGGTTCGAGGTAGATTGAATCCTGTGTGAGCACAAAGCCACGGGCTCCTGTTTCCACATCTTTCAGTTGCGAGATGAGTTCGTTAAGATCATTAATCACAACGTCAGTCCGGCGACTCAGCGAATTATCTTCACTATGGCGGTTATAGCTATAAAACGAAAGCCCGAACCCAACCGCTATGAGCAGCATGGCCGTAATAAAGCCAATCGCAATACGTTGCCTGGCCTGACCCGGCAGGTAGCGTGTTAGAGCCTTCATAGCGTTAGTGAGTATATTGCTGGTAAAACCGTAGCGGCAATCAACAAATTTTGTTTAATTAATGTAATTTACGGTAAACAAAAATGCTGAAATTACTTTATGGTCTCAAGAACCAGGTTATGGTTTGTATAGATACAAATATCGGCGGCAATGTGCAGGCTTTCGCGTACCATTTCTTCCGCCGTTAAATGCGTCGCATGTTTTTTGAGCGCAAGGGCTGCCGATTGGGCGTAGGTACCGCCGGAACCGATAGCGGCAACATCGTGATCCGGTTCGAGCACATCGCCCGTACCCGAAATGATCAGTAAGTCATCTTTAGAGGCAACGATCATCATAGCTTCGAGGCGGCGCAGGTAACGATCCGTCCGCCAGTCTTTGGCTAACTCAATGGCAGCACGTTTCAGGTTACCGCCAAAGGCATTAAGTTTTTCTTCAAACCGTTCAATCAGTGTAAAGGCATCGGCTGTAGAGCCGGCAAAGCCGGCCAGCACCTTACCATTTAACAGACTTCTTACTTTACGAACGTTGCTTTTAGCAATTGTATTGCCCATGGTGGCTTGCCCATCGGCCCCAAGAGCGATCTGGCCGTTGTGCCGGATACCGACTACGGTAGTTGCGTGAATTGTTGTCATGGTAGAGAGACAACGGAAGAAGCGCTTAATAAGTTGCGTCAGATAAGCTGAACCCGGCCTGACTTACCGGAGCAAAATAAAAAGGTGACCTGCCGGCAGGTCACCTAAATAACGGATAAATACCGTTTTTTATATGATGTAATTATAATTTAATCTGTAGCCTGCTAAATAAAAAACAGCCACCGAAACCCATCTGTACGGCATCATACATGCCCCCCGTTTCGGTATAGTTCGGATCATGACGGGAAGGATAGGCATTGAAAAGATTAGATGCCCCCAGTGTCAGACTGACATACCGCCGGAATGAATAACCGGCTGACAGATCGGTGGTTACGCGTGCTTTGAAGTGGTCAGTGTAATCTTTAGGGTTCGTATCGTAGTAGTGAAAGTTAATCAGGTCAATGGCCGAATAATGCACAAAGCGCAGGTTAAACCGCAGGTTGCTAACCTGGTAATCAAAGGTGAGGTTGGATTTGCTTTTCGGCGCAGAGGCCAGCAGAAACGCCTTTTCCCGCTCATCGAAATAAATAGACTGCTTACTCTGGAGCTGTGTGGTGGTACTAACCCGCTCAACAGTCATGTGGTTAACATTGGTGGCCAGGGAGGTTGTCAGTACGCCGCCGCCGAGCTGCCGGGTATTGGTCAAAACAAGATCGGCACCAAGTGTATTGGTGGTGAGCGCATTGGTAAAGAACTGAGCAAGCCCGACACGGAGGTTTCGTAATGACGCTCCGATCACATCGTCCTGGTCGCTGAACGGACCGGTCAGTACGATGCGGTCGCGGGTTGTAATCCGGTATCCGTCGAGGGTCAGCGTAAACGTTCGGCCTGGCCGGATACTGAAACCGGCGCTGAAATTCCGGGAGGTTTCCTGCTTGAGCGGCGGGATACCGGCGGCTTTCGCCAGGGAGCTCGTACTGCCGGCAATAACCTGATCCACGGCCTTACCGGCGATAAAGTTGGTAACGGTACTGTTAAAGTAGATTTGCGGCAGCGACGGAGCGCGGAAACCGGTACTGGCCGATGCCCGGAAGGTAATGGCCGGCGTCAGCTCAAGCCGGGTCGCCAGCTTGCCGTTCAGTGTACTGCCAAAATCACTATAGTGTTCAAAACGCAAGGCACCGGAAACCAGAATGGAGTTAGTTATATCCAGGTCGGCATCGGCAAACAGCCCTGCATTGGTTCGGGATTTGCGCAGTTCATTCGCCGGCTGGAAGCCCGGGAAACCCTGTGCACCACCCGGCCGGTTTTCGGCGTTCGGGTAATATTTCCAACTCGCTTCGTCACCCGCCGTAATCTGGTAGCTGTCAATCCGGTACTCGGCACCGGTAGCGAGGTGCAGACCCTTTGCTACTGACCGGAACGTGCGGTCCAGTGTAACGTTCGTGACGTTCTGGCTTAGCGAAAACCCGCCGGCATCGAAGCTGGTGGGTGAATTACTGCCCAGGGAGGCGTTCAATGAACCCGCAACCGTATAGCGGAACTGATTGTGGCCGAACGTGTTACTGAGGTCAGCTTTCCACTCACCAAACTGCATTTTTACACCTGTCGCCAGCGAAATATCGCCGATTGCTGACTGAATGCGGGGGTCGAAACCGTTTGGATAAATCGCGGGAACGTTACGGATACTTTCGGCCGTACGGGTCCAGGCATAGGCATCCGTCTGCCGCTGATTAAAAATACTGAATGCATAAAATTCCGCTTTTTCGCCCAGGGGGAGTGATGCATTCAGCAGCAGATTCAGGTTGCGGGCCGACGCCTCGCCGAATTTATTCCGGGGGGCTGCATCGGGAAAGGCTGACCGGTCGACCGGCCGGTATGTTTTGTCGCGACTGGTGTAGTCAGCCGTGAGGCTGAGGAAGCCTGACTTACCCAGCCGGAAGCCATAATACGTATTTGCATTGAGCAGCTGGCCATCGCCTTTGCTATAGATACCGGTATTGAGGTTCGTCATGCTTTCGTTGACGGTCGATTTGAGGACGATGTTAATAACCCCGGCAATCGCATCTGAGCCGTATTGGGCGGCAGCTCCGTCGCGGAGGATTTCGATCCGCTCAATCGCTGCTATCGGAATAGTATTCAGGTCGGTACCGGTATTGCCCCTGCCACGGCTTCCGAACAGGTTGATGAGCGACGACTGATGGCGCCGTTTGCCGTTGATCAGGACCAGCGTCTGATCGGGGCCAAGCCCGCGCAGGGCCGCAGGATCAATGTGGTCGGCCCCGTCGGCCCCGGACTGTTTATTGGCGTTAAACGACGGGGCAATGTATTGGAGTGTCTGGCTGAGGTCGGTCTGTGCTACCGAGCGGGTAAGCTGCGGTATTGGCAGTAAATCAACCGGAACAGGTGTTTCGGTTGATGTCCGGTTCAGACTGCGGGTGCCGACAATCTGGATTGTCGCCAGGCTGGTTGACGTACCGGATAGCTGGATAACCATGCCGGGTTGCGCCAGGGCCTGAACGGAATTGTAACCCATAAAACTGAATACAAACGTAGTATGAGCAATTGTTGGCCGCAGCACGAACTCGCCCTCTGAATTGGTAAAAACCCGGTTCGTCGTAAATTTTTCAATGACACTAGCTCCCGGAAGCGGGCTACCAAATTGGTCCGTTACTTTACCACGGATAGCAGGCATTTGCGCAAATAAAGTAACCTCATACAAGGTAAAGAATAATAGTAATAAATACTTTTTCATATAGAGTACATTGTGGGCTAAACTGATAATGCATTTAATTCAATTGTGTCGTAATAAAAGGAATAAATTTTCTTTTATCAATAATTGATACAAGATTCATTTGTATGTGTAATAAAAAAAGCCGGACCTGCTTAAGGTCCGGCTTTTGATAGTCAAAATCAGTTAGTTGGGTTACACCAGCATGCGCATCGGATCTTCCAGCAACTGCTTGAACGTTTGCAGGAAGGCCGCGCCCGAAGCACCGTCTACCACGCGGTGGTCGCATGACAGCGTTACTTTCATGACGTTGGTTGGTTTCGGGGTATCACCGTCGAAAATAACGGTTTGCTTGATACCACCGATGGCCATGATGCAGGCATCCGGCGGGTTGATGATGGCCGTAAACTCGTCGATGCCGAACATACCCAGGTTTGAGATCGAGAAGGTGCTGCCTTCCCAGTCTTTCGGCTGAAGCTTACGTTCTTTGGCCTTGCCCGCCAGGTCTTTCACCTCACCGGCAATGGTCGACAGTGTTTTTTGGTCGGCGTTCCGCACAACCGGTACGAGCAATCCTTCGTCGACGGCTACTGCCACGCCGATGTTCACGTACTTGTAGCGACGGATTTTGTCGCCCAGCCATGAGGAGTTGATCGCAGGATGTTGTTTCAGGGCCAGTGCAGCGGCTTTGATCACAAAGTCGTTGAACGATACCTTGGCCGGGGCTACCTGATTTACTTTGCCGCGCAGATCGATGGCCTTGTCCATGTTGATTTCCATGGTCAGGTAGAAATGCGGAGCGGTAAACAGGCTTTCGCTCAGACGGCGGGCAATCGTTTTCCGCATCTGCGTAACCGGCAGGTCTTCGTACTCGCCCGCAGGGACAGGAGCTGCAACCGGCGCAGGTGCAGGCGCTGCGGCAGGAGCCGGAGCAGCAGCAGGCGCTGGTTTTGCAGCGGCCGGTGCCGGCGCTGCCGATGGCGAGAAGCCTTCTACGTCGGCTTTCACGATGCGGCCTTCCGGACCTGATCCTTTTACCTGTTTCAGGTCAATGCCTTTCTGGTCGGCGATAGCTTTTGCCAGCGGAGACGCTTTTACACGGCCGTCGCCGTTGTCTGAGGTTGCCGGAGCCGCAGCTGCCGGAGCCGCTTCGGCTTTCGGCGCTTCAGCAGCGGCCGGTGCCGGTGCGCTGCCACCGTTCAGTAAGGCCTGGAAGTTGGCGCCTTTTTCGCCGATCACGGCGATTACAGCGTCAACGGCTACAGATTCGCCTTCTTTCACCCCGACATACAACAGGGTACCTTCTTCGTAGGCTTCCAGGTCCATCGTTGCCTTATCGGTTTCAACTTCGGCCAGGATATCACCTGATTTTACGGTATCGCCTTCTTTTTTGTGCCACGCCACGATGGTTCCTTCGGTCATCGTATCGCTCATTTTCGGCATCCGGATAACCGTTGCATTCACGTCTTCGGCCGGAGCCGCAGGGGCGGCGGGAGCCGGAGCGGCTTCTGCTTTCGGGGCCTCGGCAGCCGGAGCCGGAGCCGGTTCAGCGGCTGGTGCCTGGCTGCCCCCTGATTCACCGTTCAGCAGCGCTTTGTAATCTTCGCCTTCGGCACCGATTACCGCAATTACAGCGTCGATAGGCACGGCCTGTCCTTTTTCAACGCCAATGTATAATAACGTACCTTCTTCGTACGACTCAAGGTCCATTGTGGCTTTGTCGGTCTCAACCTCGGCCAGAATATCGCCTGATTTTACTTTGTCGCCCACTTTTTTATGCCATTCGGCAATGACACCTTCGGTCATGGTGTCGCTCATTTTGGGCATCCGGATTAGTTCAGCCATAGTAGGATGTGTATCGGATTGGTCAGTTAGGCTTCAATAAACGTTCAAAATTAGCGGAAAGCCCGGAATCTTTGCTAACCTCTGTAAAGATTCGATTGAGTATTTCTCCTATATTCGGGATATGTTTCTAAACCAATTCCTATAATGTCTAATTTAAATACCACCGTCAATAAAACACATACCTATGATGCCATTGTAATCGGCTCCGGCATCAGTGGCGGATGGGCGGCTAAAGAGCTTTGTGAAAAGGGCTTAAAGACACTGGTACTTGAGCGGGGACGCATGGTAAACCACGTGGAAGACTACCCGACTGCCAACCTTGAACACTGGGAATTTCCGCACCGCGGCGCGCTTACCGACGAAGACAAACAGGCTTATCATATTCAGACACGAAGCGGTTTTGTCAACGAAACGAACAAGCATTTTTTCAATAACGATCTGGATGCACCTTACACCGAAACCAAACGCTTCGACTGGATACGGGGCAATCAGGTAGGGGGGCGGTCGCTGATGTGGGGCAAACAGTGTTACCGCTGGAGTGACCTTGACTTTGAGGCGAATGCCAAAGAGGGCATCGCCATTGACTGGCCGATCCGGTACAAGGACATCGAACCCTGGTATACCTACGCCGAGAAATTTGTCGGTATCAGCGGCGAAAAACTGGGCCTCTCGCACCTGCCCGACGGCTATTTTCTGCCGCCGATGGAAATGAACTGCCTCGAAAAGCACGTTCGTAAGCAAATTGAAAGCAGATTCAAGGGCCGCCACATGACCGTTGGCCGCGTAGCTCACCTGACCGAACCCCAGCCGTGGCACCTCGAACTGGGCCGGGCGCAGTGTCAGTACCGCAACCGCTGCTCACGGGGATGCCCGTACGGGGCCTACTTCAGCAGCAATGCCGCGACGCTGCCGGCCGCCAACCTGACGAAAAATCTGACGGTCCGGCCGGGCTCGGCAGTGCATTCCATCATTTTCGACGATAAAACGCAGCGCGCTACCGGCGTCCGGATTGTCGATACCGAAACGAAGGAGATGGTTGAATTCTACGCGAAAATCATCTTCTGTAATGCATCGACCCTCGGAACAACCAGTATTTTGCTGAATTCGACGTCAACCCGCTTCCCGAACGGGATGGGTAACGACAGCGGCGAGCTGGGCCATAACCTGATGGACCACCACTACCGCCTCGGCGCGATGGGTGGCTACGAAGGCTTCGAAGACCAATACTATAAGGGACGCCGGCCGAACGGCATTTTTATCCCGCGTTTCCGCAACCTGGATGCCGCCACCCGTACCGATAAATTTTTGCGGGGCTACGACTACCAGGGCGCTGCCGGTCGCGGTAACTGGGGCCGTGGGGTGAATACCGAAGGCATTGGCGGTGCGTTTAAAGACTCGCTGCTCGATCCGGGTGGCTGGGGCATGTCACTGGTGGGTTTCGGCGAGTGCCTGCCTTACCACGAAAATCACGTGACGCTGAATCAGGACAAGAAAGATAAGTGGGGCCTGCCGACACTGACCATCGACGCGGAGTTTAAGGATAACGAAATGAAAATGCGGGAGCAGATCAAGGCCGATGCCGTTGAGATGCTCGAAGCGGCGGGGCTGAAAAATGTAACGCCGTTTGATTACTCCGGCGGCATCGGGGTAGGGGTGCACGAAATGGGCACGGCCCGTATGGGACGCGATCCGAAAACATCGGTCCTGAACGGCAACAACCAGATTCATGCGGTACCAAACGTATTCGTCACCGATGGCGCCTGTATGACCTCGTCGTCGTGTGTGAACCCGTCGATCACGTACATGGCCCTGACCGCCCGCGCCGTGGATTTTGCCGTCAACGAAAGCAAAAAGGGGAATATTTAATTATCTAAAGTGCGAAAGACAGAAAGAGCGGTCGCCGCGCGGTGAAATCCTGCCGGATATAAAGCGAACCTTAAGTAATCACCGCTCTTTCACTCTTTCTGTCTTTCGCTCATTCACTCTTTAAAAAGCCATGCAACGAAGAGAAGCACTCAAACATACCGCGTTATTTTTTGGCTATGCCGTATCGACGGCGGCCTTGACCGAAACCTTTGTGGCCTGTTCGCGGGAGGCCAAACTCGACTGGAAACCGGAGTTTCTGTCGGCTAATCAGGCAAATACGGTGGCCGAAATGGCGGAGACCATTTTGCCGAAAACGAAGACACCGGGCGCAAAAGAACTGGGCGTACCACAGTTTGTAGACAAAATGGTAAAAGACCTGCTCTCGAAAGAAGAGCAGCAGGATTTCGTGGCAGGCCTGGAAAAAGTAGATGATACCAGCAAGGGCGTATACGGAAAGGCGTTCACAGAATTGACAACACAGCAACGGGAAGAACTGCTGCTTAAGCTGGATAGGGAAGCGGCTAAACTGCCGCCGTCGGTATGGGGTATCCGGCTGGCGCCACCGTCGCCGACTGCTTTTTTCCGCCGGCTGAAGGAGCTGACCTTACTGGGGTATTACACCTCACAAAAAGTCGGTAAGGAAATTCTGAGTTTCGATCCGCTGCCGGGCGGTTTTACCGCCTGCATGCCGCTGGCTGAGGTCGGCCACGCGTGGAATGAATAGAAAAGAGTGGTGGCACGACTTTGACAGGGCCGCCTGGCGGTCGTGCCACCAATATGAACTACTTCACCGTCAATTCCGCGACGACCGGCAGGTGGTCGGAGGCGTATTGCTCGTCGATGACGCGGGTCGAAAGGGGCTTTACACGACCACCGTTGCTGTACAGGATAAAGTCAATCGCGCGGTTCGGCTTTTCGACCGGAATCGTCGGCTGGCAGTCCTGACAAGTGCGGGTAAACCGCTGCTCCAGCTGCCGGAGCACTTTGCTGTCGGCCAGGGCGTTGAAATCGCCGCCGAGGATAACCGGCAGGGTAGACCCCTCCAGATGTTTCAGAATCAGGTCGGCCTGCGTCAACCGGTTGGCTTCTTTCAGGTCGAGGTGGGTGCAGGCAAAGATGAGCTTTTGCCCGCGTCCGGCATCGACCGTAATGGTCGCCAGTGTTCGGACTTCGCCCCCGATGGCCGGGTCGATGGGCAGGATAATCCGCGACGAATCCACAATCGGGAATTTCGACAGCACCGCTACCCCATAATCGCCGCCCTGGTGGTCAATGGCTTTCGAAAAATAAGCGTGCATCCCCGTCAGCCGTGCTAGTTCCCGCGCCTGATGTAAGCCCTTGCCCGACCGTTCGGTGTTGACATCAACCTCCTGCAACGCCACCAGATCTGGCTTTTCCTTGTTAATCACCCGCGCAATGGCTTCCATGTCGATTTTGGCCCCTGCCGACGGCGGATTGCAGTGGTGGATGTTGTAGGTCATCACGGTAATGCGTTTTGCCTTGGCGGGCGCATCAATCGTGCAGGCGGCTGCCAGTGAGGGCAGTAAGGCAATCAGGAAAAGAAAATACGAAATACGGTTGAGCATATTGGTTTCGGTTCTGAGACGTTAATTACGGGTTTTTCGCGGAAGGTTGTACTTGCCAACCACCTCGCCGTCGTCGCGGATCATGGTCATGGTCAGGTTTTTGGTCGTCGCGTGCAGCTTGATCAGGGTCCGGTTGCCTTCCAGTGGTCCCCCGCCAATCACAATCGGAAAATTGTGGTTGCTGTCGGGATCGTGGGTGCCGTACTTGTGTGTATGACCCGAAAGCTGGAGGTCAATATTCGCCTTGTTCAGCAGCGGACCAAACACCTCGCGGCAATGCATTGGCCCGTGCCAGTCGCCGGAATGGTAATGCGGAATGTGAATCAGCACCACGCGGAACGCCGCTTTTTTGAACGCCGGACTGTCAATCTCCTGTTCAAGCCATTTTTTCTGGGTTTCGCGGTAGCGGTCAAATGCCGATAATCCACCGTATTCGACACTGCTGTCGGCCTTATCTTCGCCCGAGTCAATGACGACAAACCGCACCGGCCCCTGCGTAAAGGCATAGTAATATTTGTTGTCAGGGTACCCGAAGTAGGCCGGTAACTGGCGCGAAAAGCTGCCACGACACTCGTGGTTGCCCTGGGTGAGCAGGAACGGCACTTCGCTGGCAAACACCTCAACTGCCGGTTGCAACAGGTGGTCAATCAGTTGCTCCTCGCTTGCAATCCAGTCGAAGCAGTCACCGTTGAAAACCACAAAGTCGAAGTCGCGTTTGTTGCCGGTATAGCCGTGGCGGTAGAGTAGCTGCGGAATCGTCTGCGGCCGGTCATGAATGTCGTTCATGATCACCAGCTTTACCTCCTCCTGATTTTCCGACGGGGTTTTAAAGCCATACATCGGGCTACTGATGCTTTCGCCGAACTCCACCTTTGATCCTTTGTAGCCCAGAACCTCGGTCGAGACAATCCTGTATTTGTGCTCCGTGCCGGGCTTGAGGTCGGTCAGGGTGATTTTGTTAATGCGGTTATTGGCCTCAATCAACCCGTTCACATACCCGAACTCGCGTTTAGAGGTATAGGTCCCGGCCCCGTATTCGACCCAGCTAAAGCAGTTTTTGCCGGTAATCCACATGATGGTGGCCTCATTGGGGCCAATGTGCTGGAGGTAAGGCCCCACCACAAACCTGTTTTTTTCGTCGGCGACCGCCGCCTCACCGGCCAGCGTGCCGGTCACAGGCAAGAGGCTCAGCGCCCCCACCTGTGACATTTTCTGTAAAAAAGCGCGTCTGTCTGAATGCATAACTGTATGGGCGACCCCGTGGGGTCTTTTGAATTGGGCGACCACGTGGGGTCGCCCTTACTCCCAGTTCGGGTTTTGGGTCAGGTTCGGGTTAAGCAGGCGTTCCTGTTTCGGGATCGGATACAGGTAGTCGCGGGCCTCGTTGAATTTCTTCGTAATATGGCCATTTACCACGATGTTGCCACCTTTATTGCCGTTTTCGAGCTGAATTTCGCTGCCTAGTTTCAGCAACTGCGCTCCCGGAACCGTTGGTTTGGTGCCTTCGTAAATCACCAGATCGATCTTGCCGTTTTTGTCGAGGTCGTAGCTGCCAGGACCCGGGAAGTACATACCCTTAAACTGCTTCGTCAGCAGCTGGCCTTCTTTCCAGCGGATAAGGTCGTCCCAGCGGAAAAAGTTTTCCATAACCAGTTCGATCCGGCGCTCCCGGCGGATTTCCAGAATTACGCCCTGATTGCTGCCTTTGACCTGCGTATACTGGGCCACCAGATACGGATCGGGCTGGGCATTGGCTTTGGCCAGATCCATGTTCGGCATGCCCACCCGGTCGCGGATTGGTTTGATGGAGCGGTCGAGGTCGGCTTGGGTAAGCGTCCCCCGTTCGGCTTTGGCTTCGGCAAAGTTGAGCAGCACCTCCGCATACCGGAAGATCGGCATGTCGGTGATGTCCTTATTGAAGGTATCCCACTTCGGCGTTGAGACAAACTTAATCAGCTGATAGCCGGTTACGGTCGCGCCGAACTCGGGTACCAGTGGCGTTGTCTCGCCGATCCGCGTGTAGCCCGGCGTGCGGATGGTCTGGGTCAGACGCGGGTCACGGTTCTGCACTTCGTCGTAAAACTGCATGGTTTCATAGCCCTTGATGTCGGTAAACCGCGAGCCATCGGCCATAAGGTAGCTGTTTACCAGTTTCTTTTCCAGACCCGGCTTGCCATAGGAGGCGGTCATGGTGTAGTAATTCAGGTTGTGATAGGTCTGGAGTTCATCGCTGAAATCGCGGGCCAGGATAATCTCATCGGGGATGGCGTTGTCCGACGAAAACAGCTTCAGGTAAGCCGTTGCCGGCGTTGCCTTGTAAATGGTATAACCGCTGCTTTTCATCAGTTCATCGGAAGCCGCGATGGCATCATCCAGAAACTTATCGGCGTTTGGCAGGCTGAATTCGGGATGGTATTTCCGGAACGTACCTTCAAACAGCGCAATGCGTGATTTCAGCGCCAGGGCCGTCCACTTCGTCACCGTATTCAGCTGGCGGGACGCGTCGAGGTTTGCGATAGCATAGTTGATGTCCGCCATAATCGAGTCCATTACCATCGCGCGCGGGTCGCGGGCTTTGGTCAGCAAATCCTGGTCGTTGGTTTCGATAGGGCGCGAGTACCAGGGCACATCGCCGAACCGCTTCACCATCCCGAAGTAGAAATAGGCCCGGAAAAAGCGCGCCAGCCCGTTGTATTTTGCTACGGCCTTTGGGTCAGGGCATTTCTTTGAGTTTTCGAGAAAGTAGTTGATGTTCCGGAGTGTTCCCCAGCTCCAGCCGCCGCCGCTGGTTGGCACCACGCGGGTACCCTGAAGCTCATCGCGCAGGCTGTTTTTCACCACATTGTCCACATCTTCGTTATAGACATCTTCGGCCGACGGCAGGGCATTGTAAAACGAATTGGTGTATAACAGCAGGTCGTTTTCGGTTTTGAAAAACGTTTCCGGCGAAATGGCGTCCTGTGGCAGCAAGTCCAGATTACACGATGCCAGGCAGAGCGTGAGGACGAAAAGACTGATTATTTTTTTCATGGTCGTAACGTTGCAGGAAGGTTAGAAAGTCAGGTTCAGGCCGGCCGAGAACGTTTTTGAGAAGGGATAGGTCCGGCCGTTGGTCCCGTCGCCGTCGATTTGTTCAGGATCAATGTATTTGGTACGCAGCGGCGTGTAGGTGAGCAGGTTTTCGCCGCTGACATATACCCGGAGGCGCGGAATCCGTATCGTCTTCGAGAGTCGTTCCGGCAGGGTGTAGCCGATAACCACGTTTTTCAGGCGCAGGTAGCCGACGTTCTGCATGTACCGGTTGTTGACCGCGTTCAGGTCGCCGCCGCCATTGAGGGCCGTGTAGCCGCGCAGGATCGGGAAATACGCATCCGGGTTTTCGGGCGTCCAGACATCATCCGCGAATTTCTCCGGAACAAACGAGTAGTACGGGCGTGAATACGGCCCCCAGAATTTGTCGGCGTTGTTGCCCGGGTACCAGCTCTTTTTCAGAATACCCTGTGCCAGCAACGACAGGTCGAACCCATTCCACGAACCGCCGAGGCTGATGCCGTAGCGGTAGCGGGCGCGGCTGTTGCCGATAATGCGGAGGTCGCCGTGGTCGTCGAGCGTATTGGCGCCCTGGTCAATTTTGCCGTTACCGTCCAGATCAACGAATTTCAGGTCACCGGCCTGGATTTTGCTCCAGTCGCCGGGGGCGCTCAGCCGTTGTTTGTTAACCAGCGTCTGGTCAACAGGATAACTTTGGGCTTCCTCGTTGGTCTTGAAATAGCCGTCGATGGTATACCCCCAGATTTCGCCGATTACCTGACCCACATAGCGGTTGGACAGGATCTTGTTCGGGTTATCAAATTTGGTGATCACCGACTTAGAATCTGATACCACCAGCGCGGCATTGTACTGGAACGGCTTGTTAGCCAGTTTAAACTGATCGCGCCACGACAGGGCCAGCTCAAAGCCTTTGGTTTGCAGATCACCCGCGTTCTGGGTCGGTACCGATGCGCCGTAGACCGACGGCAGTACCTGACCCGGCACCAGCATATTGGTTGTGTTGCGGATATAGGCATCGACGGACAGGTTCAGCCGGTTTGTCAGGAAAACGGCGTCCAGACCGAAGTTGGTGGTGGTGGCTTTTTCCCACGTCAGACCCGGCGAAATCGGGTTCGGGCTGTTCACGTAGAACTGTTTCTGACCACCGTTGATCCAGCTCGACTGGGCCGTCGGAATGGTGGCGATATACGGGTAAAAGCTCGATGAGTTGGTATTCGACGGCAACTGATTGCCCAGCGTACCATACGATGCCCGTAATTTCAGGTTATTAACCACGTTCCGTAACGGCGAGAAGAACGCCTCGTCGCTGATCCGCCAGCCCGCCGACACCGATGGGAAAAACCCGTAGCGGCGGCCCTCGCCGAAGCGTGACGTACCATCGTAGCGGCCGTTGACTTCCAGCAGGTACTTGCCGAGGTAATCGTAGTTGACTCGGAAAAAGGCCCCGAACAGCGAATACTGGTACGAATCACCGCCCGAAAGCTGCTCGCCGGTGCCCAGGTTCAGGTCATTCAGGCTTTCCGAAAGCAGGTTTTTACGGGCTCCGAACAGGCGCTGGTGCTTCTTGGTCTCGTAGTTAATACCGGCCGTCGCAGCGACATAGTGTTTGCCAAAGGTATGGTTGTACGACGTAAACACGTTGGTCGACATGGTCGGGTCGAACCACATGGTTTTCTTCAACTGATCGACGTTGTAGTTCGGCACCGTCGCCAGAATACCCGGCTGCACCGAGTACTGGGCTACTGCCGAGCGGTACCAGTCATCGGCGATGTAGAACGAGTACGAGTGATTGGCCACCAGGTTCCAGTTCTTCATGAAATCAATCGTAACCGAGTTGATGGTTGTCAGCTCATGCACTTTCTTTTCGCCGCCGGCTACGCCTTTGAGCAGGTTGGCAAACAGACCGTCGCCGATGGAGTAGTTGTTTTTCAGCGTGTTGTAAGTGGCCGTACCGTCAGGGTTCAGCGGGGCATAGGCCGGTAAGGCGTGCACCGTAATGGCGACGAAGTTGGCATTGGCGCCGCCTTCCAGTCCCGGATAAGCATATTTCGAATCGAAATACTGGGTGTTGTTGCTCACCTTCAGCCACGGCGTCAGCTGGGCATTGATCTTGCTGCGCAGGGTATACGACTGGAATTTATCGGTGTTGGTGCGCATGATGCCGTCTTTACCGAAGTAGGAGCCCGACAAAAAGTAGTTGACTTTATCAGTGCCGCCCGACATGTTCAGGTTGTGCTGCTGCGATGGCTGCGACATGTTGAAAATCGTGTTCCACCAGTCGTAGTTGCCGTAGTAGTTGTAGATATCCTTGCCGTTCACATTTTTAACGACCACCCACGGCCGTGCCGGATTTTCAGTTTTGTCGTAGCGGCGGGCTTCCAGTTCCTTGTAGTCTTCTTCCGAATAGCGGGTGTAGCTGTTGCCGGTTGCGCGGATAAAGGCTTCGTCGTTGAGGCGGACCGATTCATACCCGTTGGTCATAAACTTCGTGCTGACGGTCGGTGTCGACCAGCCGAAGTTGTTGGTGTACGTCACGCTCGTCTTGCCGTTTTTCGCCGTTTTGGTCGTAACCAGAATGACCCCGAAGGCGCCCCGTGCTCCGTAAATAGCCGAAGCGGCGGCGTCTTTCAGGACCGATACGGTTTCAACGTCGGCCGGGTTGATGCGGTTAATGTCGCCCGGCACCCCGTCGATCAGCACGAGCGGGCCGCCGCCGTTGATCGAGGTTTCGCCCCGCACGTTCAGGCTGCCGCCCTGCCCCGGCTGACCGGTGCTGAACGTAATGTTCAGGTTCGGGACCATGCCTTGCAGAATCTGAGACATGTTGTTGACCGGCCGGTTTTCAAGATCTTTCGCCTGTACCTGCGAAACGGCCCCTGTCAGGTTTACTTTTTTCTGCGTACCATAGCCGACTACAACCACCTCGCTCAGGGCGCTGCTCGATTCCTTCATCGCGACGGTGATCGTGCTCTGGCTGCTGCTCACCGGCATTTCCATTGGCTCGTAACCGATGAATGAAAACGTGAGGGTTACGGCCCCGCCTTCCGGAATGTTGATTGAAAAACTGCCGTCGGCGCCTGTAGTGGTGCCGCGCGTTGTGCCTTTGATCACGATACTGACGCCGGGCAGGGGCTGGTTGCTGGTATTGTCGCGGACCACACCCGTCACCGTACGCTGTGGCTGTTGCGGAGCCATAATCCGTGTGTTGAGTTGCAGCGACGGAAACGACAGCAGGCTGCTGTGGGCGTTCACCTTCCGGAGCACGATCTGCCCGTTTACCACTTCCCACGACACATCCATTGATCCGAACAGCCGTTGCAGCACACTCGACAGCCGCTCGTTTCGGGCACTGATCGAAATGTGTTTGTCGGCACCGATGATGCGGGGGCTATACACAAACTGCACGTTAGCCGCTTTTTCCAGTTCCTGTAACACATTGCGGAGGGGTTCGCCCTCGGCCGAAATGGACACCGGCCGGTTAAGGAGTTCCTGGGCCGTAGCCGGCAGCGCCCGTGTCAGGCCGGTACTCAGCAAGAGGCTGAGCAGGAGTAAAAAAAAGTTTTTCATGTTGTTTAAGTAATTAATAGATAGAGGATTAAGTTGTGCGTGATTAAGGACAGCCGGGGCCGCCGATGTAGACCTGGGTACCCTGCGTCTGGTGCCGCGCACCAATTGAGAGGCAGATCATGTTGAGTTGTGCGTTCAGGGACAGGTTGGCAAGATTGGCCGTGAGCGTGCAGTTGGCAAATGCCTCCTGATCGAAGGCAATCGTAATGCCGTAGACCTCCTGCAACTCCCGGAATACGTCAGCAACCGGGGTATCGCTGTAGACAAAATGCGTTTTAATGGCTTCCGGCCGCAGCACTACCGGCTGGTCGGCCAGGGCTTTTACAATCCGGTTATCGGTGCGGTAGAACGTTGCTTTTTCGTTGGGTTTCAGCACCAGGTTTGTGGTTGCCGTATGGTCGTCGGTCTGGCGGAAAACGGCCACGCGGCCGGTCCGGACGACTACCTCGGCTGTGGGTTTGCCGGCTTTTGCCGTGATGGTAAAGCTCGTGCCTAATACTTTGGTCACCATGCCATTGGCAAATACCATAAACGGCCGGTCAGGATCTTTCTGTACGTCGAAAAAGGCAATCCCTTCCAGCCGGACAATCCGCTGGCCGGCGGCAAACCGGGCCGGATACTGCACGCGGCCGCCGGGCTGGAGGGTAATCCGGCTGCCATCACTGAGGGAAAGGGTTAGCGGTTTCGTACCCGGATTGGTGCGGTCGATGAGCGCAGCGGGTTCTGCCTGGCTGATTACGGCCGATTTGCCCGCCGGTTGGGCAAGCTGCCGGTAGCTATACCAGCCCATACCGAGCAGCAGAATCACGGCGGCGGCGGCCGCCATGCGGTAGTAGCGGCCCGTCAGGCGGCGGACCGGTTGTGTGGCAGAAACCTGGCCGGCCATCTGTTGCCAGTGGAGGTCAACGAACGCGGTTTGTTCGGCCGCCGACAGGGCAGGAGCATTGTCGGCCTGCTGGTCCAGTGCGTCGTACCAGGCGTCAATGAACTGCTTTTCTTCGTCGGTTGCGGTACCGTCGCGGTATTTGGTCAAAAGGGTCCGGAGTAGATGAGGGTCCATGCTTATCGGGTCGCAGCCAGCGGTTTATACCTGCTGCTGATGGCCAGACGGACAACTCAGTAAATACCCTAAGACCGTTTATTAAGAATTTGTTAACGGCTGAAAATCGTGGCGACCACAACGGCGGTGGCGTAGTCGTGCAGGTGGGAGCGGAGATAGGTCAGGGAACGGGTCAGGTGGTATTCGATGGCTTTTTCGGACACACCAAGCCGCTGGGCAATCTCGCGGATGGAGAGTTGCTCAAAACGGCTCATGACAAATACTTCCCGTGTTTTGTCGGGCAGGTGTTGTAACGCCTGATGCAGTGAATCGGTAAGTTGTTCATACTGAACGGCGTCCAGCGTATTGAAGCTTTGATGTTGCGCCGCCTGAATATAATGACTGGCATATTGCTCATTCAGGAGTGCAGTCCGGACATGGTCAATGATGCTGTTTTTCAGGGAGGTGGTCAGATAAGCACAAAGGTTACTGACAAGCAGCGTATTCCGCTTTTGCCATAGCTTCAGAAAGACCTCCTGCGTCAGATCGGCGGCAAGTGCCTCGTCGCGGAGTTTGCGTTTGGCAATGAGAAAAAAATGGTACCAGTATCGTTCATACAACACCCGGAAAGCCTGATCGTCGTCCTGACGAAGCCGGGCTATCAGTTCGCTATCAAGTATTTGCTGATCGGCCATAACGATACAAAGTTGGTATTGTCAGCGCACGCGGCAAGTGAACGAAAGTTATCTTTTTGTAAATAAAAGAGATATTGTGTAGAAGAAAATTAACGATAAATACTACTTATTTCAACATCTTCACCATCACCCGCGCACTCGACGGGCAAATGCCACTAAACTGCTGTGTCGCGGCAATGGCCGGTGGTACAACCGTACGTTCGACAGTCGAATAACCCAGTTTACCGAAATAGCCGTCGGCTGTCGTTGTGATCAGGTAGAGCTGTTGAATGCCGTTCAGGCGGGCATGCACGTCAATGGCATCGATCAGGCGCTTGCCAAGCTGCGATTTCCGGTAATCGGGTGCAATGGCCACCGACCGTAATAACCCCACGGAGCCATAGGGCTCCACACCGGCAGAGCCGATTAGTATCGTCTCGTTCGTCATGACAAAAAAATGGTCGAGGCTCTCCGGTAAGTCCTCAACCGGCAGGTCAACGGCCTGCAAAAACTGGCAGAGTGAAGCCCGGTCCGAAAACCGGGCAGATCGTAGCATATACATTTGGTTCTGGCGTCAGGCAATCTTTTCGTTTACAAAATTCTGCGCGTAAGCCCGGATCATGTCCCGTACTTCGCGAAAGGTATTCATCACCGCTTCGGGCGTGCCGCTTGCTTTGGCCGGGTCCGGAAAATTATGGTGGAACCGCTCCGCCGTTGCCGGAAACCACGGACAACGCTCTTTGGCATGATCACAAACCGTAATCACATAATCGAACGGAATGTGCTGGTATTCATCAACATGATTGGATGTATGGCCGGAAATATCAATACCGGCTTCGGCCATAACGGTAATGGCTTTGGGGTTTACGCCGTGCGTTTCAACCCCTGCGCTGTAAACCTCAGCCCGCTCACCGGCCAGTTGCTGCAAAAAGCCATGCATCAGCTGGCTGCGGCAGGAATTTCCTGTACAAAGAACCAGAATTCGTTTCAAGGTCATGCGAATTAACAGCAGCCGCTACCTGGTGTACAACAAGCTTCAGCGGGCGCGTTACCCGGTTTTTCGGCATAAACAGTAACGCTCTGGATACCAGTGCCGGAGTTCCGGAATGCTGCGATCTCCTCCACCGAAAGATAATGCTGAAGGATGTCATCCGGCAAGTCAATCGCCTTTTCTTTTTGCAGGGAAACGGCCGTAAAACCGGCTTCGCCGATCAGGCGCAGGTAATCCGTTTTCTGAATAGCTCCCGAGACACAACCGGCATACATTTCGGCGGCCTGTTGCAGATTGGCCGGCAGATCGCCGAGCAGGACAATATCCGAAATACTGAAATGGCCGCCTGGTTTCAGCACGCGGAAGATTTCACCGAAGACATTTTTCTTATTCGGTACCAGGTTCAGTACGCAGTTACTGACAATAACATCGGCTACGTTGTCGCTTACCGGCATTCGTTCAATATCGCCCTGACGGAATTCGACGTTGTTAAACCCGCGTGTTTCGGCGTTTGTGCGTGCCCGCTGAATCATGGCTTCGGTGAAGTCAATGCCAATTACTTTGCCGGTCGGGCCGGTTTCGTGGCGGGCAACAAAGCAGTCGTTACCCGCACCGGAGCCCAGGTCAATCACGGTGTCGCCTTGCTTAATCAGGGCAAATTTGGTGGGCAGTCCGCAGCCGAGGGCCAGGTCGGCGTCAGCAACGTAGCCGTCCAGCTGGGTGTAATCGTCGGCCATAATCGGGACATCTGCCGGTGAGCAGCAGCTTACCGGTCCTGATCCGCAGCAGGATGCCGCATTTTGTTCTGCTGACTGGCCGGCAATGGCGGTATACTTTTCCCGCACAATGGCTTTGAGTTGTTCGTCGGTTTGCATTGTTTTAATCGGTTTATTGTAATAATACGATAAATATGGATAAAAAAATTTAACAGCAGGTATTAGGAATAAATGTGTCGAGCACAGACCCGAAGAGTTCCCGGACTTCCTGCCAGACAACTTCGTTGATGCAATAGCACACCCGTGGGGGATTGATTTCGCCCTTGATAATGCCGATGCGTTTCAGCTCTTTCAGATGCTGCGAAACGGTTGCCTGGGCCAGCGGTAGCTCATCGACCAGATCACCGCAGACGCACGCTTTTTTCTGTGCTAGCAATTGTAGAATGGCTACCCGCGCCGGATGCGCAAAGGCCTTGGCCAGTTCCGCGATCCGGTTGTGCTCATCGGTAAAGACTTCTGTTTTGGTGACGCCCATGCTGAATGAAAACGATTAATGATTATGATCGCAATATTACGATAAAAGTAAAATAGGCGTCAATAGTCCTTTCAAAATAAATTCCGTACAATTATCATGAAGCTATACAAAACCCGCCAGGGACTGGTAGTCGAGCACGACGGCCAGTTTCACCGTGCCCCTTCCGATGACTGGGATTATCTGGTCAATCAGGATGATCTGCATTCGTTTCTGTTACAGGCCATTCCGTCGTCAGCGGCGTCGGATGAATATGCGGTCTGGGCTACTGAAGAAGTGCTGGCCCCCATTGGTCAGCAGGAAGTATGGGCCTCGGGGGTAACCTACCTGCGGAGCCGTGACGCCCGGATGGAAGAATCGAAAAAAGCCGGTGGCGGTAATTTCTACGACCGTGTCTACGATGCGGAGCGCCCCGAATTGTTTTTTAAATCGACGGCCTCGCGGGTGGTTGGCCCGAAAGGGCAGGTGCGTATCCGGAAAGATTCGCAGTGGGATGTGCCTGAGCCGGAACTGACGCTGTTTATCACCAGCTCGGGTAAAATTGTGGGGTATACCTGTGGCAATGACATGAGCTCACGGAGTATCGAAGGCGAAAACCCTTTGTATCTGCCACAGGCCAAGACCTATGATGGCAGCGCCGCGTTAGGGCCTTGCCTCTATGTACCGGCCGAACCGATCGCTCCGTCAACCCTCATCCGGCTGGAAATCAGCCGCGCTGGTGAAGTGGCCTTTGAAAATCAGATTGCCATTGATCAGATGAAGCGTAAACATGATGAGCTGGCGGGCTTCCTGTTCCGCGAATGCTCGTTCCCGAACGGCTGTTACCTGATGACCGGCACCGGCATCGTACCGCCCGACAGTTTCACCCTTGCCTCCGGCGACGTGGTCCGGATTTCGATCGAGGGCATCGGAACACTGGAAAATACGGTAGCTTAATTAAATGGATAATGGGTAATGTAGAATGAACAATGTAAAATGGATAATGTACAATGAGCGCTGCGTAGCCATTATTCATTATCCATTTTACATTATTCATTCTTTTTCAAGGAACCAGCAGTACGTAGATCAGGTAGCTGATGAGTGTACCGATGGCGGCGATGAGCAGACCGGCAAGGCGCTTTTTCTTCAGAAATACCATCAGCACAAGACCCGTCAGCGAGACAACCGTCATCAGTATGGCGGAAATATCAATCACCAGTGACCAGGCACCGCCCGTGTCGCGGCCTTTGTGCAGGTCGTTGATCACGGCCACAAAGCCCATCCGCGATTCGGTCAGCTCATACTCGCCCGATTCACGGTCGATAAACGAATCGGCCGTGTAGCCCGGGCCGCGAAATGACAGGGAAATCTCCTGATCATCGATCCGGAAATCGCCGAGAGATCCTTTTATGCCGTGCGCATTCCGTAAAAACTCAACGATTTCGAGCTTGCCGATTTTATTGGTATCCGGCGAACTAACCCATTTAACGTCCAGTTTTCCCTTGTGCTCAACCGTTGTTACATGTTCTCCGAACCACTCGGTATGGTTCAGCGTAAGTCCCGTTACCGCAAAGAACAGCAGAATGGCAAAGCTGATCATCGACAGGTAGATGTGCAGCCAGCGGGCTGCGGAGGCCAGCTGCCGTTTCCAGGCAGGCTGGTGCACGGCCTTCACGCCTTCCTTATGGATTGCCTGTCTTTTTGTGGTAGTCCAGGGACGCGGCTGAAATTTCGACATTACCCTCTAATTTTTCCTGTTTTGCTTTCGCGTTGAAATTCATTTCCTTGCGCATGATCTGATACGTGCCATGCTCACGGGCGACTTCGATCACCACGGTGTATTTGCCCGCTTTCACGAACTGGCCTTTATCGTCTTTGCCGTCCCAGGTGAGGGTATAGGCTCCCGGCGAGCGCGTCGCGCTGGCAATGGAGGCCGGATCAAAGCCTTCTATTTGCCGGGTGTTGTTGTACCAGCTTTTCAGTTCGTGCAGCCAGCGGGGTTTGTTATACCAGAGTGAAATATTCCGGACCGGATTCCGGTCTTCATCTTCTACCCATACGGCCACAAACGGACGGCGGAAGCGCCCTTCAAACTTCGCCAGTTCGAGGTTGATCGCCAGTTCGTAGTCAGGATTCCAGGGTTTGGCGGCGGTGATGCCCAGTACTTTGGCCGACATCAGCCGGTCCGAGGCATCGGCAACCAGGACTGCTGTCGACTCCGGCATGGTTACCGCCAGATCGCTCCATTTAGCGTTGCTCAGCTGCTTGCCGTCTTTTGTCACAAGCAGATAAGCGGCCTCGGGATAGGCTGCGGCCAGCTGTTCGCGCTCACCGGCAGTGGTGATATTGAAGGCAGTCGATAAGGCTCCGGCAACCACCGCATCCGGATGGACCACCGTGGCGCTGATAATTTCCGATGCCGGTTCGCCCGTACGCGGGTCGACAACGTGGGAGTGCCAGGTACCGTCGATCCGGACACCGCGGCGGTAATCCCCGCTCGTGGCCACTGCCTGATTCTGTACCGACAGGCGGGCCATCGGGGCATCATTTTCGGCACTGGCGCGCGGGTTCACCACCGCCACCGGCGCCGGTAAATTGCCGCGGACAATAATGTCGCCACCGGCATTAACGACCAGTGCCTCAATACCGTCAACGGCCAGTGCGGCCTCGCAGGCTTTGTCGATGATATAGCTTTTGGTGAAGGTATTCAGCCGCAGCGGCGCTTCGCTGAGGCGGGTAGCCGATTGGTTGTCAGCGTCGAGCTGCCAGTGGGTCTGATTGGCCAGGTCAACGGCTTCTGCTTTGGCTG
The DNA here is from genome assembly GCF_057652235.1 of Arsenicibacter sp. R0_47. Lineage (NCBI taxonomy): Bacteria > Pseudomonadati > Bacteroidota > Cytophagia > Cytophagales > Spirosomataceae > Arsenicibacter > Arsenicibacter sp. R0_47. The sequence continues at coordinate 592,152 of NZ_JBYFCJ010000002.1, forward strand.
CTACTGAGGGTAGTTGCCCGTCAATAGCCCCTTGCTGCCACAACTGACCGATGGTTTCGGCCGATGCGCTCAGGGCACCGTTTGTCTGGTTGTGCCACTGCTCAAATAACTGCAGAACGGAAAAAAGATCATCGGAGACCCGGACCGCTTCGTGCCGGGTTGCTACCCAGCGGCTGAATTCGCTTTGGGCATCATAGCCGCTCAGCACCTTAGTCAGCCGCGTAATTTCCTGAAGGGCTTTTTGCTCGGCCAGCCGGGCGCTGGCTTCCGATCCGGCAATAATTCGTACATCAAGTGACGTGCCCAGTACATGATCGGCATGTGAGATGTACATGCCCGGTGTTGCCGCCTGTGCCATACTGCCAATTGACAATACGGCGCAGCCAGCCAGCACGGGAGTGGTTGGTTTCATGATAGTTTCAGGTTTTTATACTTCTAACAGCTTGTTAGGCCCGGTTATTGGCTGAAACTTGCGGCAGATCCCCGATTTTTTACAAAATTATCAGGCGATTACGCGGATGCTGTCGCGGACGACGGCTACTTTTTCGCGGAGCCGGTCTATGTCGGCATCCATAACCGTTACGTGCCCCATCTTCCGGAAGGGCTTTGTGATGGCCTTGCCGTAGAAAAACGGAAAAACCCCCGACATGCCGAGTAGTGTCTCCAGTCCTTCATATTTGGCGGGGCCGGTAAAACCGTCTTCGCCCAGCAGGTTCAGCATGGCTGAGGGCTGGTAGAAATCCGTATCACCGAGTGGCAGGTTCAGAATGGCCCGCCAATGCTGCTCAAACTGTGACGTAACGTTGGCCCGGATCGTATGGTGACCGCTGTTGTGGGGGCGGGGAGCTACTTCGTTAATCAGCACCTGCCCGTCTTTATCGAGGAAAAGCTCAACGGCCAGCAACCCGACAATACCGAATGCTTCGGCGGTCTGGCGGGCGATCTGCTGGGCCTGTTCGTTCACTTCCGCCGTAATTTCTGCTGGCGCAAAGAGGTATTCAACAAGGTTCAGCTCCGGATGGAAGACCATCTCAACGGTCGGGAATGTCTGCATGGCGCCATCGGCATTACGGGCCACAATCACTGCCAGTTCCTTCTCAAAATCAACGGCTTTTTCGAGTACGCCCGGCGCGTCAAAGGCTTTGTCGAGGTCGGCGGCTGAGGCGATGCGCTGCACCCCGCGTCCGTCGTAGCCATCACGGCCGAGTTTATGGAACGCCGGCAGAAAATCAGTATACCGGGCAACATCAGCGCGGTTGTCGGTCAGGATAAAATCGGCGGTTGGCAGGCCGTGCTGGCGGTAAAATGCTTTCTGGAGCCGTTTGTCCTGAATGGTCCGGATGACAGCCGGTTGCGGATACACCTTTTTGCCTTCGCGTTCGAGGGCTTCCAGGGCCTCAACGTTTACTTTTTCAATTTCAATGGTCAATACATCGACCGACTGACCGAAGCGGTATACGGTGTCGTAATCGAGCAGCGAACCGGTCTCAAATTGGGTAGCAAGGTGGCGGCAGGGGGCTTCCGGATCAGGGTCGAGGATATGAACGCGTAGGTTCCAGTCGATAGACGCTTGCAGGAGCATGAGGCCGAGCTGGCCGCCGCCTAAGATGCCGATTGTTGGAGTCACTGGCTTAATGAAAATTGATATGTACCGCAAAAATACGCAGGACAAGCCGCTTTATTGTTATGGCGCAGAAGAGGCGGGCAAAAAAGGAATACTGGTTGTAAAAATAGATTTACCACATAGCCACATCAGAAAACACAGATTTTTATTCTTTGTGTTCTGATGTGACTATGTGGTAAAATAAGGACTAGTGCTGTAATACTCAGTGAGAATTTTGTGGTCTAGCGCAGGTGAGCGCGTAGAAACCAAGCCATTTTTTCGTGCTCTTCCATCAGGCCTGTAACGAAATCGCTGGTGCCGAGATCGCCGTAGTCGTTGGCAAAGGTATTAGCCAGTCCGCGCAGGTTCATGATGATGCTTTCGTGATCGGTCAGCAGTTCGGTAATAAAGCCCTTGCTGCTGTTTTCGCTGCGGATTTCTTCCGTCAGGTGCGTCATTTTCAGAAAGTTGCTCAGTGAGGCCGGAGCATAGTGCCCGAGCGCACGGATACGCTCGGCAATGTCATCAATGAACGTATCCAGCTGTTCATACTGGCTTTCGAAAAACTTGTGTTTGTCGTAAAAATCAGGCCCTTCAACGTTCCAGTGGGCATGACGGGTCTTGGTATAAAGTACGTACTCGTCGGCCAGAAGTTTAGCCAGTGCATGAGCAACTTCCTGACGGTTGCTGTCGTTGATGCCAATATTAACTTTCATGATATAGTGAATTGAGTATTTTTTTGGTAAAGATCATGGTAAACGAGGGTATGAAAGCCCGCGCCTGTTACTGAGGCCAACGGTTTTTTGGGGAAAGGTGTTCGATTTCGTACACTTTTGTTCGGAACCGAACATATTAAATGCCTTTTATTTGAGTTATATTATTGATAATCAGTGTATTGGCTTGCTGGTATGAAATTTGTCATGTAGCTTACAACCTTTACAGCCCGTTAAGCATCAGATATATGCACGTTCCAGCTCCCGTCATGACCGAGTCGCTTTTTGGTACCACTATTTACAAAACAGTGCTTTCCGTTCGGAATTACGCAGTTACCCTGTTGCAGGGACTGTCGCAGCCGGCTGCCCTGACACATGAGCTGCCCGTGACGAATTGCTTAACGGAGGTCGATCTTATTGTGCTGTCCGGTCAGCTACAGGATGTGCTGGACCGCGAAATGCTGTATCTGAACCCTGAGCTTACACCGGCGTGTTTGGCGGTCCATGCCCGGATGTCGGTTTGTCAGCTTTCTGAAGTGCTGAGGCGTGGTCTTATGAAATCCTTTGACCGGCTTATGGCCGAATACCGGATCGAAGCAATGAAGGTTTTGCTGAAGAATCCGAAAATGGCGGAGATGAACCTGTTCCTGCTGGCGCATGAGTGTGGTTTTTCAAGCCGGAAAGCCTTTAAAAAAGCGTTTTTTGAGTACACCGGCCAGACAGTTGACGACTATAAAGAAAGCCTCGCCGGTTCGGGCAAGGCTCTCATGGTATAAAAACAGCGGTACGTCTTTTATTTCTTCTCAATCCCTTCCAGGACCCGCCGGATCACGTTGGCCCGCTGCATATATTCCAGCGAACCGGTAATATCCTGATTGTCGATAATAGCTTTATACTGCTGCAGAAAATCAATGTAGTCGCCCAGCGCTTTGGATACGTTTTGCCGGTTCTGGTCGAAGATCGGGGCCCACATCTGGGGCGAACTCTTCGCCAGACGAACCGTAGAACCAAAACCCGTACTGGCCATCTCAAAGATCGTGTTTTCGTCTTTTTCCTTTTCCAGTACCGTTAGCCCCAGCGCAAAGGCACTGACGTGGCTCAGGTGCGATACGTAGGCCAGGTGCAGGTCGTGTTCTTTCGGGGTCATGTAAAAAATCTTCATGCCGATGTCGCGGAACAACGCTTCGACCAGCTTAAGGCTGTCGGGAGCGCTTTTTTCGCGGTCGCAGATGATCAGGTTTTTGCCTGGCAGCAGGTCGCGGAATGCCGCACCCGGTCCCGAATTTTCGGTCCCGGCCATCGGGTGAGCAGCCACGTACTGCGCCCGCTTCGGGTGCTGGTCGGCCGCTTCGCAGATCAGCTCTTTGGTCGAACCCAGATCGGTTAGTGTGGCGCCTTCCGGCAGCAAATCAAGCAGCTTAGGCAGCATGTCGGTGATGATGTTCACCGGCGTCGCCAGCAACACCAGCGTTGACTTGGCGACGGCTTCTTCCAGCGGCAGGCATTCATCAACGATGCCTTTGGCAATGGCCAGCTGGCCATGTACCGGCGACGTATCGACGCCGATAAAGTGCATTTTCGGGTATTTTTCGCGGACGGCCAGGGCAAATGAGCCGCCCAGCAGGCCGATACCTATAATCGAAACGTTCATGCTTTCAGACGGTTAACAGCTTCCCAGATGCGTTCTTTCGGCATGCAGAGCGAAATGCGGATGTACCGCCCGCCTTTCGGCCCGAAAATAAAGCCGGGTGCAATAAAAATGTGTTTCTGATACAACAGCTCATCCACCAGCTTCTCGGCTGATGCAACTGATTCCGGCAGTTTAGCCCAGATAAACATGCCTTCCTGATCGGTGGTATAGGTACAGTTGAGGGCATCCAGAAACGCATGGACAGCTTCCAGCCGGCCGGCATATACCGCATTCCGTTCGGCGTGCCATTCGTCGGAGTTGCCGAGGGCTACGGCGGCGGCGTCCATCATTGGTTTAAACATGCCCGAATCGACGTTGCTCTTGATGGTCAGCACCGCATCAATGTACGGTTTCGCGGCCGCTAACCAGCCGATCCGCCAGCCCGCCATGTTAAACGACTTACTCATGGAGTTAAGCTCAATCGTTACGTCCCGCGCCCCGTCCACAGACAGCATACTGATTGGCGCTTTCTGGTTCAGCACCAGGCTATACGGGTTGTCGTGGCAAAGCAATACCTTGTGGTCGTGGGCAAAGCGGACAAACCGTTCGAACAGTTCCCGCGAGGCAGGAGCGCCCGTCGGCATGTGCGGGTAGTTGAGCCAGATGATTTTTGTTTTGTCCGAAACGCGTTCCGCCAGCAGGTCCCAGTCCGGTTGCCAGCCGCGTTGTTCGTCCAGCGGGTATTCGTTTACAACAGCACCAACCATGCGGCTCACGGCGCGGTAGGCGGGATAGCCCAGTTCGGGTACCAGCACTTCATCGCCGTCGTTGAGAAACGTCATGGAAATGTGCGTAATCCCTTCTTTGGAGCCGATCAGGGGCAGGATTTCCGTTTCCGTCTCCAGGTTAACGCCATACGTATGTGCATAAAAACGGGCAATGGCCTGCCGTAAAGCGGGCGTTCCTTTATACGATTGATAGCCATGTGAGTCCGGACGATAGGCCGCATCGGCCAGCGTCTGAAGGGTTTGCACTGACGGCATCATGTCAGGATTTCCAATGCCGATATTAATCACATCGTGGCCGGCGGCCAGGAGTTTGCGGACTTCGGCCAGTTTGACCGAGAAGTAGTATTCCTGCGTTTGTCCTGCGCGATGGGCAAGAGGGATAATCATGAAAACGAATGAATCAAATTAAGCAAATTACACGTAAAATTTCCGCGTTGATGACGTATAACGAATTGGCAAAAGTACCACTTTTGTTGTTTCTTGCACGGATTAGTACCCATAATCATTCCGTTCAACAAACATCTCCTATTAGCTCAATCCATTATGACCCCGGCCTCTACCGACGAAAAGACCGATTTTAAACGCTCACTGGGTCTGCTCGACTCAACCCTGATTGTCTCCGGCTCCATGATTGGGTCCGGTATTTTTATTGTCTCGGCCGATATGGCGCGTAACCTTGGCGCGTCCGGGTGGCTGCTGCTGCTGTGGGTCTTAACCGGTATCATTACCGTTACGGCGGCTCTCAGCTACGGTGAGCTGGCGGGGATGATGCCCAAGGCCGGCGGGCAGTACGTATACATCCAGCGGGCGTTCGGGCCTTTGTGGGGCTTTGTCTATGGCTGGACCGTGTTTATGGTTATTCAGACCGGGACGATTGCGGCGGTTGCGGTAGCCTTTGCGCGGTATACGGCGGTCTTTATTCCGGCCTTTAACCCGCAGAATGTGCTTTTCACCCTTGGTACCATTAAGGTGTCGCTGGGTCAGTTGTTTGCCATCAGTAGCCTTGTCTTGCTGACCTGGATCAACAGCCGGGGGATTCAAAGTGGGAAAATCATTCAGAACGTGTTTACCTCCGCCAAACTGGTTGCGCTCTTCGGGATTATCCTGCTGGGCATCGGCGTAGGGTTGGGCAAGGATACCCTGAGTGCTAACTTACAGAACGCCTGGGAAGCCACCACGACATCGGCCGACGGGTCGGTAATGCCGCTGGCTGGTATGGCGCTGGTGCTGGCGTTCGGTACGTCGATGGTCGGGTCGCTGTTCTCGGCAGATGCCTGGAATAACGTGACGTTCATTGCCGGTGAAATTAAGAATCCGCGTAAAAATATCCCGCTGGCCCTGTTTTTCGGTACCCTGATGGTCACGGTGATTTATACCCTGGCCAACGTATCCTACCTGTCGATTCTGCCGCTGAAAGGTTCGCCGGTCGCTACGGATGTTATCGGCCGCGGAATTCAGTTTGCGGAGTTCGACCGTGTTGCTACGGCGGCTGCCCAGACTATTTTCGGGAATGTGGCCGTAGGGATCATGGCCGCCCTGATCATGGTCTCTACCTTTGGCTGTAACAATGGATTGATTCTGGCAGGCGCGCGGTTGTATTATGCCATGGCGCAGGATGGTCTGTTTCTGAAGCAGGCCTCGCACCTGAACCGGAACGCCGTGCCTGGCCGCGCTTTGTGGCTGCAATGCCTCTGGGCCTCGCTGCTTTGTCTGTCGGGCACTTACGGAGATCTGCTGGATTACTGCACCTTTGCCTCCCTGGTCTTTTATATTGTGACGATCACGGGGATATTTGTGCTGCGCCGGAAAGAACCAAATGCCGAGCGCCCCTACAAAGCCGTTGGGTATCCACTGGTGCCGGCTTTGTATGTTGTCGCTGGTTTAACGATTTGCGGCATTCTGTTATGGACCAAAACATTTAATACCGGTATGGGACTGTTAATAGCCGGATTAGGAATTCCGGTATACTTCTGGACTAAACGTAGTAATGCGTAAAAATAAAAATAACCCCGTGATGTGACTGGCACGGGGTTTGCGACTCTAAATAATACAATAGTACAAGTTACGGTGGGTAAAAAAAGAGCTGGCACATTGACCAGCTTATTTTTTTGCCCTTTTTTGTCGGTAGTGGGTTAATTTATGTACCATAAATCATTGTTTATCAATGGTTTATGGAATAGGTCTAAATAAGAAAAGCCGTCTCCAAGAGACGGCTTTCTGTATATGGTTACGATGGATAAAAATCAAATACGGCAGATAAAAAAAGTCGGATTGGGGATTTTTTTCCCCACATTGTAGAATTATGTGTACAAATCTACACAACTAATAGGAATTATAATAGCCTGTGTTACTATTTTTCAAAAAAAAATAGTAATTATTTGTTATTGTGCTGTAAATCAATGCCTTGTCGAATGGGCCGGTTAAATAATGATAGGATCTTCCGGGCCCGAAAGACGAAAATAGTGTCAATAAAAGTTTAAAATGTGCATACATAATTAAAAGGTACCAGACAACATATGTGTACCGTATTCACTGTGTACTTCTTTCCACACTTTACGCTAATCCTGTACTACACAGGTGATTTCAACACTTTCTCTTAACCATGTGCATCTGTTTTGGTTTCGGTTTAAGAGCTACTCAATGATTTATGAAACGCAGAAGCAGATACATTACCAGTTATAAGCTGATCGCTTTACTTTTAATTACCGGTACCTTCTGGTTACAAGCCTGTAATGGAACCGGACCAGCCGCGGGTTTATTCCGCAGTACCTCCCCACATGTACAGTATGAACAGTCGCTCAAATCTGCTAAGCTCGACCAGACTGCTCTTGGTACCGACTGGCTTGATGTGGCACAACGGGCGCTTCGTGATTCATTACAGATTTCAATACCTTACCGCGAATCGGGTTATTTTGCTGCCGGCCGGCCCTTTGCGGTCGGGTACCGCGTAAACGCACAGCGGGGCGATAAACTCGTTATCCGCGTTGATATACAGGGACAGAAAGAAGGGCAGGTGTTTATTGATGTGTTCGAGCTCGACGACCGCGCGCCGGCTAACCGGCCGAATCTGGTTGCTTCCTCGAAAGCCGATACCAATCAGCTTGAATGGGATGTACGCCGGACCAGAACGTACCTGATCCGGGTTCAGCCGGAGCTGCTGCGCAGTGGCCGGTATACAATCGCCGTCAGCCGTGAGCCGATGCTTGGTTTTCCGGTGCAGGGGCGTACAAGCCGGCAGATCAGCAGCTTTTTCGGGGCCGCACGGGACGGGGGGCAGCGCCGGCACGAAGGGGTCGATATTTTTGCGCCGCGCGGGACACCGGCCCTGGCCTGCACCGACGGCGTAATTTCGCGGGTTGGTGTCAACGAGCTGGGCGGTAATATCGTATTTCTGTCAGACGATTCCCGCAGTCAGCGCTTATATTACGCGCATCTTGATCGCTGGAATGTTACCGACGGACAGCGGGTATCGGCGGGTGATACCGTCGGATTTGTCGGTAATACCGGAAATGCCCGTACTACGGGGCCGCACCTGCATTTCGGTATCTACCTGAACGGAGAAGGCGCCGTTGATCCGCTGCCGTTTATCCGGCTGGGGTCCGGTCCGGCGCGGCAACCGTTACTGGCTGCCAGCCGCCTGGGCGATTCGGTCAGGGTAGCGGCTAGTCAGGCGTTGCTGCGGAGTGCACCGGACGGCGATAGCCCGATTGTCCGCAGGCTGCCCGGATCAGCGGCGCTGACCATTCTCGGCGGTACCGCCGACTGGCTCCGCGTAGAACTGCCGGACGGTATCAGCGGCTATCTGACCAATAGTAGTGTTGTACCGGTGAGCCGCAGTATACGGCAGCTGACCCTGAACAAACCGACAAATCTGATAGAGGCGGCCGTGCCTTCTGCGGCGGTGATTGAGACCCTGCCGGCCGGAGCACTGGTTGAGTTGCTGGGTGTTTTCAACGGATACCAGCTTATCCGGCAGCGGAACCGGTTGGTTGGCTGGATACGCCTCTGACTAGCCTACATCGACAACGGCAACGGTGAGGTTATCGTGGCGGCTTCCCTGCGCAAAACCAATGTGATTGATGTATTCCGTAAGATCATCCGCCAGACGGGCCGGAATCTTCGGCTGGGTGAGCTGTGCCAGTAGCTCAGACTCCGGCATAATGCCGGATACACCGTCGGTACACAGGACAAAGCGGTCGCCGGATTGCCAGGTTGATTCATGTAAATCAATATCCACCGCTGCTTCAACACCCAACGCCCGTAGTATTATATTTGATTCGGGGGAGAGCCTTGCCTCTTCTTCGGTCATCTGCCCCATCAGTACCCGTTCAAAGACCGCTGAGTGATCGAATGTCCGGAATAGAATCTGTTGGTTGCGGAGGTGGTAAATCCGGCTGTCGCCTACGTGGGCCATATATACCAGGTCCTTGTTAATCAGCAATACCGTGGCCGTTGTACCCATGCCATGTAGGTGGGTTTTTAACCGGCTAATTTGAAAAATAGCCTCATTTGCAGCTTCGATAGCAGCGATAATAGCGAGGCGTGGGGTGGGGTGAGGACTGGTTTTTAGGTGACGGATAATCAGGTTCACGGCGGTCTCAGCGGCTCGTTTACCTCCGGCAGCACCACCCATGCCATCGCATACGGTAACTACAAAGCCATAAGGCGTCATGCCGGAACCATAACTGTCCTGATTTTCCCGACGGCCGCCGATATTGGTTTGTGCCGCAAACTGGTAGCTGAACATGGTCAGATTAGCAAATGAATCCATTTGGATTCAGGGTCTAAAATACAACTGTCAGCCGAAAAACAAATGATTCTGCTCATTTATCAGCAGAAAGCTTATCCGATTTCGGTGCGATGCTCCACCCATCGGAAGTATCGCGGGCGGGTTGTTTGGGGACGGGGAATAATAACTGTTCCTGTAAATGTTGCAGACTGTCCTGCTTGCGGGACAGCTCAAACTGGAGGCTTTTCACTTCGTCCTGGTAGCGTTGTTCGCGTAAATAACTAATCCACAGCAACCCCGCCAGCCCCAGCAACAGCAAAACCAATGCTGCAAGGAGCGAGTATATGAAGGGGCGTTTAGTTGATACTGCCATGAATTGTTATTGATAATCAGCTTCAAAAAAACGAAACCTGAGACGAAATAAAAACCCCGGCTCGCCAGAGTCGGGGTTTTTATCAATTTTCCGGCTTAAAAGTTAGCGAGCAGCTCCGTAGTCCTGCCCTGCGCTTTCAGGGAAATTTTTCATGATACTGGCTACGGTTTCCCGGAAAGCCGTATCGCGTTCGCGTTCTTTTTTGGTATTCAGCTGGCCTTTTGCCCAGCCCTGCCAGATGATATCATTGGTACGTGCATCATACACATTAATCACGACACGGTTCTCTTCGTAGTTGCGGGTATATACCTGGTTATTCGGCATCCCCCAACCCCAACCCCAATACGGGCTCATGGTATTGTTGGACTGCACCTGCTGCCGGTCCCGCGAATCAGTAAAGAACCGGACAACCAGATCCGCTTCACCATCCTGCACCGGCTTGTAACCGCGCCCCTTCAGTGACTGGTCGAGTGCGTCGGCAATCCGGCGCTGGTTCAGGTTACTGCCTACAATCGGATCGGCATTACGTTGGCGGTCGGCTTCGATGCGATAGGTCGTGAACTGACGTACATTAACCTTCGAATCGTAATCGTATTGCACGGTGATGGCTGGAGAACAAGCCGCCATCATGCCCGCAAGGAATAAACTGGAAATTATGGCTTTGACTTTCATTTTATCGGATCGCAGAAGCGACAGTATCTAGTGGTTAAATCAATCAATTAACGCTTAAACCCCAACTCATCGTATAAGCTATATAAATAACCTTTGCGGGGTGGGTTTGGTTCCTCAAAAATACGGCATCAACAGGGTGAATCCAATGGATTAATGTATTTTTAATAATCTGTAAATCAGTGTATTGTGAATAATTTTTATTCGATTCTTCAGAGGCTGTATCTTTGCAGGATACCAAGTGACAAGTTATGGCCAAAAAGCCCAAATTTTACGTTGTCTGGCGGGGCCGGCAAAATGGCGTATATGATAGCTGGGACGACTGCAAACAGCAGGTAGAAGGATTCGACGGGGCGCTGTATAAATCTTTTGACTCGAAAGCCCTGGCGCAGAAAGCCTTTTCCGATAAGCCGCACGTGCATATCGGTAACCCGAAAGGGGCTGCTACGGCCCCCAAATCATCAGCCCTGATCGGTAAGCCTGTCGAAGATAGTATGGTTGTCGATGCGGCCTGGAATACGGCATCGGGCGACATGGAATATCAGGGCATTTATCTGGCGACCAAACAGTATATTTTCCGGATGGGACCTTATGCCGACGGGACCAACAACATCGGCGAGTTTCTGGCCATTGTCCATGCGCTGGCGCTGCTGCACCAGAAAAAAAGCAATATTCCGGTCTATTCTGACTCAAGAACGGCCATCAGCTGGGTCAGGAAAAAGAAGGCAAATACCAAACTTGACCCGACACCCCATAATGCTGTCTTGTTTGAGCTCATCGAACGGGCCGAACGCTGGCTGGCAACCCATGCCTATGCCAATCCGGTGCTGAAATGGGAAACGGATTACTGGGGCGAGAATCCGGCTGATTTCGGGCGGAAATAAATTCGTTACCGGCAACGCGGTAAAAGACAAGCCCTGCCGGTAGTTCCGTTAGCCTGCTCTGCTCTTTCCGGCCCTGCAATGCGATTATGATGTTTCTGTATTAATTTTTTGCAGTTTTTGAACTAAATCAAGCAAAAACGGTAAAAAACAACGACATATTTGGCATTATCGCAGGAAAGGTCTACAACTTGCGTTTGCTTTTTTTGTACTTTTGCGCCCTAATTAACTGAGTGCGCCAATACATGAGCCAGTATACTGTGCCTAAGTCAGTTAGTGGCTCATATAACGGTCACCCAATCATACTTCGCAATGCTCCGTACACATACCTGTGGCGAACTACGCCTTGAACACGTAAATACCGATGTAATTTTGACGGGTTGGGTGCAAACCATCCGTGATAAAGGAGGCGTTCTCTGGATTGACCTCCGCGACCGTTATGGCATTACGCAGCTTATCCTCGACGAGGGTGTGGCCAATACAACCGCGATTCCTTCGGCAGATTTGTTTTCGGTAGCCCGTTCACTAGGACGTGAATATGTGGTAAAAGCTACCGGAACGGTCATCGAGCGTAAATCCAAGAACCCGAATATCCCGACCGGCGAAATTGAAATCCGGCTCGGTAATCTGGAAATTCTGAACGCGGCAAAATTACCGCCGTTCCTGATCGAAGACGAAACCGACGGCGGCGACGACCTGCGGATGAAATACCGTTACCTTGACCTGCGCCGGAACAGCGTTCGTAAAAACCTGGAACTTCGCCACAGAATGGCGCAGCAGACCCGGACATATATGGACGGACAGGGCTTTATTGAGGTAGAAACGCCGGTATTGATCAAATCAACGCCGGAAGGTGCCCGTGACTTTGTGGTGCCCAGCCGCATGAACCCGGGTGAGTTTTATGCCCTGCCGCAATCGCCGCAAACCTTTAAGCAGCTGTTGATGGTGTCGGGTTTTGACCGCTATTATCAGATTGTGAAATGTTTCCGCGATGAAGATTTGCGGGCCGACCGTCAGCCGGAATTTACGCAGATCGACTGCGAAATGTCGTTCATTGAGCAGGAAGATATTCTGAACATGTTCGAAGGGCTGGTACGTCACCTGTTCAAAACGGTAAAAGGCATCGACATGGCCGAAGTGCCCCGCATGACCTATGCCGACGCGATGCGGTTCTACGGCTCCGACAAACCGGATACCCGTTTCGGAATGCGTTTTGTGGAACTGAAAGGTACATTCGACACGGTTGACCTGACATCGGGTAAAAACTTTGCCGTATTCGACAGCGCCGAACTGGTGGTTGGTATCAATGCAAAAGGCTGCGCCGGCTACACCCGGAAACAGGTGGACGAACTGACGGAATGGGTAAAACGTCCGCAGATTGGAGCCAAAGGGTTGATTTATGTCCGCTACAACGAAGATGGCAGCCTGAAATCGTCGGTTGATAAATTCTATTCTGAAGAAGACCTGAAACACTGGGTAGCCCGCTTCAAAAGCGAAGGCGAAAACTTCGAACCTGGTGACCTGATGCTCATTATTTCCGGCGACGCCGGTAAGGCCCGCAAACAGCTGAACGAGCTGCGTCTGGAAATGGGCAGCCGCCTCGGCCTGCGCAAGGCAGATGAGTTCAAGGCACTTTGGGTACTCGACTTCCCGCTGTTGGAGTGGGGCGAAGACGAAGGCCGCTGGTTTGCCATGCACCACCCGTTCACTTCGCCGAAGCCGGAAGATATCGCCCTGATCGATACCGATCCGGGTCAGGTACGGGCCAATGCCTACGATATGGTTATCAACGGTACCGAAGTCGGTGGCGGTTCCATCCGGATTTTCCAGCGCGACCTGCAGGCGCGGATGTTCGACCTGCTGGGCTTCTCGCCGGAAGAGGCAAAAGCACAGTTCGGCTTCCTGATGGATGCCTTTGAATTCGGTGCACCACCGCACGGCGGGATCGCTTTCGGCTTCGACCGGCTATGTTCGATCTTTGGCGGAGCCGATTCGATCCGTGACTTCATTGCCTTCCCGAAAAACAACTCGGGCCGCGATGTGATGATCGATTCGCCGTCAACAATTGCTGACAAGCAGCTGGATGAACTGAAAATCAAGACCGTGGCTTAAGCCGCTACAGCTGTAAAAAAATACAGGACGGCTCACCGGATGGTGGGCCGTTTTTGTTTACTTCGCAGCTAAACGCTACTGAAACCATGACCTTCCGAAACGCTGATAAAACTGATGTTGATGCCATTGCCGGATTACATAGCCGGAGCTGGCAGCAAACCTACCGGGGCATTTTCTCCGACGATTTTCTGGACAACCGTGTGCTGGCCGACCGCCTGGCTGTCTGGACAAGCCGGCTGGTTAATCCGCAGGATAACCAATGGGTGCTGCTGGCCGAAGACGATACCCGACTGTTGGGATTTATCTGTGTATATGGCCAGGATGATCCGGTGTATGGCAGTCTGATCGACAATCTGCATGTGCGTGAAGAAGCGCGCGGGACAGGGCTTGGCAGCGCGTTAATTCAGCGCGCTGCCCGATGGATCCAGGAAACGTACGGAACAAAAAATATGTATCTCTGGGTGTATGCCGATAACCGGCGGGCGCGGGAGGTATACCGGCATCTGGGCGGGCAGGAAGTAGAACAGGTGATGCATGAAAACCTCGACGGTACGGTAAGTCCGGCAATGCGCTGCTATTGGGATGATATAACTTCGCTGCCTGGAAAACCGGCATTTTAAACGGAACTGTGTTAACAGGCGATTTTTAACGCTACATTTGACGGTGGTGTGATGACTTCACATCCGTTAACGTATTTAGTTTATCAGTATGTCAGGAATGAACGAAACCGACATCCGGGATGTCCCGGCGATTATCGCCGCGATTGATGCGCAATCGCAGGCCATAGGCTTTAATCAGAAGTCAGACGATTTATCGGGGGCACTGCTACAGCTACTGGCTGCCTGTAAGCCGGGCGGGCGGTTTCTGGAACTAGGTACGGGAGCTGGCCGGGCAACGGCCTGGCTGCTGCAGGGTATGAGTGCCGGTGCACACCTCATGTCGGTGGAGTCTGATGCGCAGCTGATCGGGATCGCCCGGACATTGTTAGGGCATGACCCACGGCTGACGTTACTGGAAGAGCGGGGAGAAGCGGTGCTTGTCCGTCTCGAGCCGTCGGCATTTGACATGGTTTTTGCCGATACATGGCCGGGAAAATATAACCACCTGGAAGAGGCCCTGCAGTTGGTAAAGCCCGGCGGATTTTATGTAATTGACGATATGCTGCCGCAGCCGAACTGGCCTGAGGGGCACGACCTGAAAGTGCAGCATCTGATTGAAACCCTCGAACAGGATCAGCGGTTCAAGCGGCTGAAAATGAACTGGGCCTCCGGTATCATCATACTGGTCCGGGTCGTATAGCAGAAACAGATAACCAAAAAAGCCCGGCCGACGGCCGGGCTTTTTTGGTCTGAAACTATTGCCCTTTGATGATTTTTACGGTTTTGACCTGCTGCTGATTACGGGCGCGGAGCAGATATAAACCGGCAGGCTTCGTTAACAGCAGGGTAACCGGTTCATCATCCGACGGGGTCCCGATCTGTTCGGTTGCCAGTACCTGCCCCTGCAAATCAATCAGCTCGACGGTTAACGGCAGGCCGGCCGATCCCGAAATGCGGGCCGAGACGGTTGGTTGGGTTGTCGGGTTGTCCAGTATGCGTATGTCCAGCGCGGCTGCGCGGATCGCCTCTCTTGCCGAACCGCAGGCCTGCCGGAAGTTGAACGTACGGCTAACGAAATTGCCGTCCTGCTGGGCATTTAACGTAACGAAGCTGTTATTAGGATCAGCAACGACGGCTGCTTCAATAATTTGAACCGGATTAGTTGTCCAGCCGGTAACGCCAACGGCCATGTACTTAATCGTTGTTCCGGTACCTCCGGTTGTCCGGAAGGTCAGCTGCCGGGTACTACAGTTATACAGCGGCTCGATAAGGGCAAATGCCGACGGAACGGCAGAGACTACCGAGATTACAAACGAGATATTTGCGGATAATCCGTATGGATCATAGGCCGTAATACTCAGGTTATAATTGGCTGCGTACTGAGGAGTCCCGCTGATCACCCGCGTCTGGAAGTTGAAGGAGAGGCCGTAGGGCATACCAATGACCACATAGTATAGTGACTGATCATCAATAAACGCCGGAACGGTATAACTGAATGGCTGACCGACCAGGGCGGTCATATTCGGCACCGTCGGGGCAACCGGAATCTGATTCTGACCATTGTTGATACAATACTGGCGGATGTTGAATTCGGCTGTCACGACCATATTACTCTGACGCGCTCTCATGAGGATAGTATTTGAGTTCGGGTCATTACGGACACCGGCTTCTACTATCTGATTCGGGTTTGTGGTCCATCCGGTTACGCCGATTGCCATATACTCAATGGTGGTTCCGTCGCCACCGGCCGTATTGAATTTAATCGCACCAGTCTGACAATTATAGGTGGGAGCAACCAGGGAAAGCGAGGGTGGTGTATAGGCAAACACACTTAATGTAAAGGTAGCCCGTGCGCTTAATCCGTCTGAGTCTGTCGCAACAATGGTAACAGAAGATACACCTGTTGCAGATGGAACACCACTAATCAACCGTGTATTGAGAGAAAGCCCGCCCGGAAGGCCAAGCGCCTGATAGGAAACCGGTTGTGAATCGGTAAATTCCGGAAACAGGTACGTGAAAAACTGCCCGATTGTACCACTTTGGTTTGTAAGTGTCGGAGCAACAGGACCAGAATTAGGCGTTTTGTCCTTACAATACGTCCGGATATCAAAAGTCCGGCTCAGGTTAGTCGTACCCTGACGGGCAAAGATAGTCAGTGGGGCAAGATTAGGATCATTGACCAGACCGGCATCAAGGGTAAATGTCGTTGCGGTTGTCCAGTTCGTAATACCTACCGACATAAACTGAACCGGTTCAGTGCTACCACCTGTGTACTGAAAAACAAACTGTCGGGTGATGCAATTATACGATGGATCCAGTAAGACTAACGGGCCTTGGGGAACAACGGCTAATGTGAAATCAACACTGGTAGACAGGTTGCCACTATTAGTAGCAGTGATCTTAACCGAAGAAGTACCGACAGTTGTTGGCGTACCTGAAATGACCCGGGTTACGGCATTAAATGACAGTCCTGCCGGTAGTCCGGCGATGGTATACGTCAACGGATTGGTATCGGTAAAAGCAGGAATGGTTTTCGAAAACGGAAAGCCTACCGTAAGCGTCTGACTGCTGATACCGCCGGCCGGCGCGGTCGGGGACGGAATTGAGGCGGCAAACACCTTTGTGAATTTGATTGGATATGGCTGTCCGACATTGACGGTAAAGGTGATTGTGAGTGAAGTAGCTACTCCGGTGGCCACCAGGCTTGCTGTATTGCCGGTGCCTGAGCTTACAGAAACGGAGTTTGATGGTGATATTACCCAGGATACACTACTGCCGTCGCTGACATTCAGGGAGAAGATGCCGGTTCCGGTGAAAGCCGATGGGCCGCTGACCGTAGCTTTAACGCTGTTCGTTGTCTGGGCACCGCTACCGATCGGGTCAAGCCAATCGGACAGACGTGACTCCGTGGCACCTCCGCCAGCCCATGACGTGTAGAACCGCCCATAGTAATCGGCAAGCAGCGAGGAGGGAGCCCCACAGTATGAGGGACCACCGTGGAGTTGCCCGACAATACGCCGGTTGGCATCAAGGAGTGGAGCGCCGGACGAGCCACCCTCAGTCACTCCCAGGCTTCCCCACGACACGGTCAGGTGGTCATTGCCGGAAGAATTCCCGTACCCTGAAATCTGGGTGTCAGCGTTCGAAAAAGATATTTTTTTTACGTCTCCCTGGGGGTGATGGATCGTCAGGGCATTGCTGGCGTTGGCATTGGCCTTATTCCAGCCGAGGTAGGTCGTATTGACGTCGGCCGGAACCTGCTGATAAATTTCCATCAGGGCAAAGTCCGACTGGTTGTAAGCTGCCCGTAAGACGCTTCCGTTCAGGGTAACAACTTCATTGTCTTCCTGTGAAGGATTACAGGTGGGGCTTTGGTAGTTGAACCGGATGAGCCAGTTCTGCGCCTGCCCGATTTCGGCACTATTCAGTACGCCGTCGTTGTATCCTGTCCGTACGCCGTTGACATACGTTCCGATATCGATACAGTGGAAAGCCGTCAGTAAAAACGACCGGAAACTCTGGCGCGTTGTATTGACCATAGAGCCCGTACAAAGACGGGTTGCCTGATCAATCAGAATCATTACCACGCCGTCTGCTTCGTTCTGCAGGTTCGGATAACAGGTTACATTCAGCTCGCAGGACGATGAACTGCCGAATACTTTATCCTGATTTTTGTCAGGAAACAGATTCCGGTAGCCGTGGACAACGCCGGACAGGTGCAGGTCGCTGCTTTCGGTGGCCGACAGGGGCTCCCGTAACTCAATCGTTAACTGCGAACCCGCAATAATATCTGTCCAGTACTGGTTGTTGGCCGGATTCTGAGCACTGGTGATCGGCCCGATTACCATCGTTTGCCCGGGATTATAGATATACAGACTAGCCCCATCAATCAGCCGGAACCGATCGAAGAGCAGATTGAGCGAATAGGCTCCTTCTGAATAAATCTGATAATGATAAAGCCGGTATCCGCCGCTTTCAGAACGCAGACCTTCGCCGGTAATGCTTACATCAGCATCCCGTTTGGTACCAAAGCGGAACGGGACGCCCAGTTTAGCCGCGGCATCGTCTTCGGCCATAAGCTGATCCACAGCAACGGCCGGCAGTACCAGCCTCGGGCTTCCCTGACCGGCTCCTGACTTATCAACGGGAATGCCGGCGGTTGAGCGACGGGTTAATACCTGAGCGTTGAGGCTGGCGGGTAATACCAGCAACGCTGTGATAATCAGTAATAAATAATTGCGTAGTCGATTAATCATGCACCTCAGTCAACAAAAATATCTACGAAAATACGCCTTTTTTTTTAGGCTTTTGTGTTAAATAAGAAAAGGAACTGCTTACTGGTAACAGATGAATATATTCGTTTTTCATCTGTATACGCATGTTGGATTATGCTACATAAAACACGGGGAATTGCTTTAAGTTATATACGTTACCGGGAAACATCAATCATTGCCAGAGTATATACCGAGGCGTTTGGTATTCAGAGTTATGTTGTCAATAACGTCCGCTCGGCCAAAAGCAAAACCAATAAGATTGCCCTCTTTCAGCCGATGACGCTGCTGGACATGGTGGTATACTATAAAGACGACCGTGACCTGAACCGGCTTTCTGAAGTTAAGACGCTGCATCCGCTGCAAAGTATCCCGTTTGAAGTCGCAAAATCCGGGATTGCGCTCTTTCTTACCGAAATGCTGACGAAAAGCCTGAAAGAAGAATCCGGTAATCCGATGCTCTTTCAGTTTCTGCTGGAATCGATTCTGCTGCTGGAGCACATGGAGACGGGCTACGAAAACTTTCACCTGGCCTTTCTGGCGAAGCTGTCCGCCTATCTGGGCTTTGGCCCGGAAAATGCGCGGGAGTTTGAACAACAACTCCGTGAGCGTTCTTATCCGTTTTTACCTAATACCGAAACCGAACTGGCTCTCAATACCTTGCTTCGCCGGCCGCTTGGCACTGCTGTCAGACTATCGCGGACCGACCGCCTCAACCTGCTGGAAGCACTGGTGGCCTATTACCGGATCCATGTTGACGCCATGGGCGAGATTAAGTCGCTGGCCGTACTGCATGAAGTGATGAGCTGACGGAGATTTTAGTAAGATATTGCCATAAAATCGCTGTTCGCGACAGCTTTTGGCTAATTTTGCAACCCTTATTTCATACGAAACAACCTGAAGATGAACGCTCCTTTTGAGGCTATGCCCGCCCGCCGTCAGGAACAGCTCCTGGCCTTTGACCGTTTGCTGACGATCATGGATGAATTGCGGGAACAATGTCCCTGGGATAAAAAGCAGACCATGGCCAGTCTTCGCCACCTGACTATCGAAGAAACGTACGAGTTATCAGATGCCATTCTGGATAATGACCTGCCTGAGATCCGTAAGGAGTTGGGGGACATCCTGTTACATATCGTATTTTACGCCCGTATCGCTTCGGAGACCAGCACGTTTGACATTGTCGATGTACTGAACGGGATCTGCGAAAAGCTCATCTCGCGGCACCCGCATATTTACGGCGATGTAAAGGCCGATACGGAAGAGCAGGTGAAACAGAACTGGGAACAGCTGAAGCTGAAAGAAGGGAATAAGTCGGTGCTGTCGGGTGTGCCGGGCTCGCTGCCCGCGCTGGTGAAAGCCATGCGGATTCAGGAAAAAGCGCGCGGTGCCGGTTTCGACTGGGAAGAAAAGGAGCAGGTCTGGGAAAAAGTCGAAGAGGAACTGCAGGAATTTAAGGCGGAGTTTAATGTGTCGGGCGAACAACCCATCGACAAACAAAAGGCAGAAGGGGAGTTCGGGGATTTGTTGTTCTCCCTTGTCAACTATGCCCGCTTTATTGATATCAATCCGGAAACGGCTTTGGAACAGACAAATAAAAAGTTTATCCGCCGGTTTCAGTATCTGGAAGAGCAGGCAAAACTGGCCGGAAAGGCGCTGAAAGACATGACGCTGGCCGAAATGGACGTGTACTGGGAAGAAGCCAAACGGAACTAAAAACTGCCCGAAATTACCTCACTATTCTGCCATGCGAATTGCGTTTATAACTGATCTGCACATTGCCGGTGCCGGCGAAATGCCCTACGGCGTCGATGTGCGCCAAAATTTTCTGAATGCGTTGGCCTACGCCAAAGACCTTCATCCGAACGTCCTGGTGCTGGGCGGCGATATTTGCTACAACGTCGGTGATGAAGCCATTTATCAATGGGTAAACGAGCAGATTACGGACATGCCGTTTCCCGTATATGTGATCTCCGGCAATCACGATGACACGGTGATGCTGTGCGAGCACCTGCGGTTCAACCACCATTTACAAAACGGCGAGCTGTATTACGCTCTTCCGCTTGAAGGCTATCCTGCCCTTTTTCTGGATACGTCGAAAGGCGAAATGTCGGAAGCTCAGTGGACATGGTTTACCGAACATTTACAGGCACTGAGGGATAACAATGTGCTGGTGTTCATGCACCACCCGCCGGTAAAAGCGCACGTAGCCTTTATGGACGCAAACTACCCGTTCCGGCAATCAGAGCGCTTTCTGGAGCTGGTTAAGAACTTACCCTGTCACGTAACGGCAATATGCGGGCATTATCATGTTGAGAAATGGGTGCAGCGGGGTAACCTGACGGTGCTGGTGACACCGTCATTGTATTTCCAGATGAAACATCAGACCGAAGAAGTGGTGATTGACCATTACCGGCCCGCTGTCCGTGAGTTTATTTTTGATTCTGACGGGTTATACAGCACGGTACATTATCTCGAAGCCGAAAGACAGGATGCCTGATCCGGAACGCAATACATAAAAAAACGCCGGCAGATCTCAGGACCTGCCGGCGTTTTTTTATATCCGGAAATTACCGTGCCGAATAGTTCGGCGCTTCTTTCTGAATCTGGATGTCGTGCGGGTGGCTTTCGCGCACACCGGCCGACGTAATCTTCACAAATTTAGCCTGTTGCAGCGCAGGAACAGATGCCGCACCGCAGTAGCCCATACCGGCTTTCAGACCACCTACCAGTTGATAGATGATTTCGGAAACGCGGCCTTTGAATGGTACACGGCCTACGATACCTTCCGGCACCAGCTTCTTAATATCGTCTTCGGCATCCTGGAAGTAGCGGTCTTTCGAACCTTCTTCCATGGCTTCAACCGAGCCCATACCGCGGTAGGTTTTAAAGCGGCGACCTTCATACAGGACCACTTCGCCCGGCGCCTCTTCCGTGCCGGCAAGCAGGGAGCCTACCATGACCGTACTGGCACCACCGGCGATGGCTTTGGTAATGTCGCCCGAGAACCGGATACCACCGTCAGCAATCACCGGAACACCTGTTCCTTCAAGAGCCTTCGCTGCTTCATAAACGGCCGTTAGCTGCGGCATCCCGATACCGGCGATGATCCGCGTGGTACAGATACTGCCCGGACCAACACCAACTTTCACCGCATCGGCACCGGCATCGGCCAGGGCTTTCGCACCTTCGCCCGTTGCCACATTACCGGCAATGACCTGAAGTTTAGGGAAACGTTCCTTGATCGCACGAACCGCATTTAAAACGCCAACGTGGTGTCCGTGGGCGGTATCAACGCTGATCACGTCAACGCCCGCTTTAACCAACGCTTCAATCCGTTGGATGTAGTCGTGCGTAACCCCTACAGCGGCTCCTGCCCGTAACCGGCCGAGTTCGTCCTTGCAGGCGTTCGGGAAGTTTTTCTTCTTCAGAATATCCTTGTACGTAATCAGTCCGACCAGGTGATTCTGGTCGTCAACGATAGGCAGTTTTTCAATTTTAAACTGTTGCAGAATACTTTCTGCCTCGTCCAGCGTCAGGCCGATGCGGGCTGTGATGAGGTTCTGGCTGGTCATGATATCCGTAACCGGCCGCGACAGTTCCGTCTGGAAACGGAGGTCACGGTTGGTGAGAATACCGATCAGTTTATTGGAAGCGTCTACAACCGGAATGCCGCCGATTTTAAAGTCACGCATGATGCGGTGTGCATCGGCCAGCGTGGCTCCCTCGGTAAGTGTAACGGGATCAATAATCATCCCACTCTCGTACCGCTTCACCTTACGGACTTGTTCGGCCTGGGCCTCCACCGACATATTCTTGTGGATAATCCCGATACCGCCCGTTTGCGCCATCGCAATGGCCAGCTCATACTCAGTCACAGTATCCATGGCCGCCGAAATAAGCGGAACATTCAGCCGGATGTGACGGGTAAGTTGCGTGTCGGTTTTCGTATCGCGGGGAAGAACCTCCGAATAGGCAGGCAGGAGCAGTACGTCGTCGTAGGTGAGAGCCTCGTAGAGAAACTTGGAAGAGTCTAAGCTCATGGCAAATAACTGGTTGTCTTATTTGCCAGGCAAAGCTACGGAAAATCCGGGAATCCCGGCGCAGTTCACAAAATATTAATAAAAATAAGCCTTAAAAACGTGATTAAGTCCAACAAAACCGTTCTTTAAACCGGTTTTTCAGCGGCTGGCTACGTAGGCTGACGGTTGTGTTACCGATTTTTTAAGCACATACTGCGCCATAACCGGGAAGTGATCGGATACGGTAATGTCCGAAATGGTCTGGCAGGAGGTGACGTACCAGTCGGCACTGAAAAACTGCTGATCAATCCGGACACAGTAGGGGTGCCGGTTGAGGGTGAAGCCCATGCCTTTACCGGCGACCTCAAAGGCGTTGCTGAACCGTTTACTGAGTTGCCCGTAAGAGTAACTGAAAGGCGTTTCGTTGAAATCGCCGCAAATGATGACCGGATACCGGCTGCCGGCAACGAACGCTTCAACCTCCTGAATCTGTTCATCGCGCTTTTCGAAACCTTCCCGGAGCCGGTCAAATGTATCGTAAAGCGCAGAACCGGCCTGTAGCAGATCGCCGTCCCTGATGGCGTCAAAAACGGTATTCACGCGGACGCCCATCGACCAGAGGTGTACGTTGACGACACGGACCGTATCGTGGCCGTAGGCAATGTCGGCGCAGAGGTAGCCGTTGATGTTCGGGCCACCGGTCCGGTGCCAGATGCGGCCGTACTGGTTCACAATCGGGTATTGCGAGAGCAGTGCCAGCCCGACCTCACGGTTATTATCAAAGCAGGTGAGTTTAGCCATCTGATCGGCATATTGCTGTTCGATCCGGCGGTTCGGGGTGTATTCCTGAAAACAGGCGATATCGGCTTTCAGGGCCTTGAGCGTCGCCGCCGATGTGTGATCATCGCCGAAGGATTCGCTGTTGAAACTGAGTACATTCAGCTTTTTGGCCGACCTCAGTTCCTGCGCCGGTGTCCCCAGTCCACCGGTCAGGCGTTTGACCACCGGCAGGCTGAACAAAACCCAGCACAAACCTGCCGTGGCGATGATGTGCTGGCCTTTGCGCCATAAATAAATGCAGGTAATAAACCCCGAAACAATGGCCACGGGCAGCGTCATCATGATAAAGCCCGTTAACCAGTGCCCGAAAATGGGGTAGTAGCAGAAGGCCATTGTCAGAAACAGATACCCCAGCATGGCGTAGGCTTTCGGAAATTGCCGGTATTGCGCCATCAGGAGCCGGGCCGCCCGGCTGGCGTAGCTGACCGTTTCCGGATATGCTTTCCTGATTGCGGTACGATATATTGAGAATACGTTCATAGCCGTGGATATTTATTTAACCTCGAAACTACCGTTGCCGATTCTGAAGCCCTCGGCATACAGTTCGATAGTGTATCTGCCTGATTTATAGTTCGTATCCTTCCGGTACAGAATGTCAATCTTCTGGTCGTTGTTTTCGTAGAATACGGCCTGACGGATGCTGTAGCCAATCTCCCGGCCTTCGTAATAGAGCATACCACCGACGCCGTTTTCACTCAGCACCGCGCCGTTACTGTCCATGATCCGGACAAAAATATCTTTGGTATTCTGGGCTGTCAGGGGGTTGGCGGGTAGGGTGAAGGCAATTTTAAGCCGGTCGATGCGGGAGGCTTTGTAGCTGCCACCGCTTCGTTCGCGGCCACCGGACGAAACCGCAGCCACCTGTACATCAACCGCTTTCAGAGCTGAACCCAGATTAACCTTACGCTTCAGGTCATCGTTTTGGGCCGAGTAGCTTGCAACGGTCTGGCTCAGTGCTTCCTTCTCTGTCTTAAGGCCGGCGTTCTCGTTAATGACGCTTTGCTTTTCGGCTTCTAATTCTTTCGCGCGGCTCAACAGCGTTCCGTTTTCGGCCCGGAGCTGTCGGATATCATCGTCTTTGGTCGTCAGGTAGTTTTCGTATTCCCTGATTTTGAACTGATACTTCTGAGCGGAAAAACTGAAATCGTATTTTAATTTCTTCTTGTCGTTTTCGAGCTGCTGGCGAATTTTACGCAGTTCAGAGACATTGCCTCCCAGCTGCCGGATCTGCGTAATCTGCGTGTCCAGCTGCCGGGCAATCGAATCGAGTTTGGCTTCGGTTTCGGCGAGCTGCTCTACTTTGTTCGTGAGCGACTTCTGGAGCTCAAGTGTTTCATTCTGAGCACCCAGATACAGATAACCCATCAGTGTAAATATGCCGATCAGCACGCCGATGGTTATTTTAAAGATAATCTGGTGGTTAGTTGTCGCCTGCATGTTTTTGTTTCGCCTATTGGGTTACAAATGAACAGGCAGAAACTTAAGCACGACTTAAACTGACTTTAAATTTACCTTAAAATGGCCCTTAATGGCGGAAAACAAGTGAAAAACGGGTCCCTTCTTCGGTAGACGTTACCGAAATTGTGCCATTATGGAGGTCAACAATCTGAGCGACGATAGCCAGTCCGACACCATGCCCTTTGGCGGCTCTGGCGGTTGCATCGCTCCGGTAAAAGGGCTGGAATATGTGAGGCAGGTCTGTTTGCGGAATCGGATTGCCGTGGTTGAACACAGAAACCGTGAGCCCGCCGGCATTGGCCGAGAAGTGCATGCTGGCCGTTTTATCGGTTGAAAACTTACAGGCATTATCCAGCAGGTTCATGAAAAGAACCTTAAGTGCCGCCTCGTTGCCGTTGATCAGCAGGTCATCTTCATCCTCAGGGAATTCATCAAAATGTAAGGCAATCTGATACTCACTGCGCCATTTCTGAACCTGTGCCTTAGCCTCCCACAGCAGCTCATCGAGCCGGATCGGGGCGAAGGGCAGTTGTTTGCCGTCGGCCACGGTATTGGCCAGCGCCAGCAGGGTATTAGTCAGCTCGGTCAGGGAACGTGTGTCGTCCTGTAGCAGGCGCAGGCTGTTTTCGTAGACGTCTGCTGTGCGTGGCTGCATTAGTGTCACGTCGATCTGCGCATACAATCTTGCCAGCGGGTTTTTCAGTTCGTGCGACACATTGGCGATAAACATTTTCTGGGTCAGCAGTGCCTGTTCGATGCGGTCGAGCAACTGGTTAAAGGTAGCGACCAGTACCCCGATTTCGTCGGATTTGTTGGGATGTTCGACGCGCTTCTCGACATTCGCCGGAAAAATGGTCTTCACCTGCTGCACAATGCCTGACATAGGAGCCAGCGCACGGTCAGCGAAAAACCAACCGGATACGCTCAATAGCAGGATACCGGCCAGTACCATAACGATCAGAATTTTCCGCAGATCTTCGAGCGCCTCGCGTCCGTTCTGGTCAATACCGCTGACAATTACCCAGTTATTGCCTTTGTCATTGGTCAGGTAAAGGCCCAGAACCTGATAATCACCGAAGTGGATGTAAGCGGTTTGGGCGGCTTTCCGGAGTTGCGGCATAAACTGTTCGTGAAACGTGGCATTGGCCGGATTTGTCGTAAAGACCACTTTATTCAGCTGCTCGCTGTAGACCGAAATGTTTTCGTTGATGAGCGGCTCCTTGTTCGACAGGTCAACGAGGCGCATGACCGTGGAGTCGGCCGTCTGCAGGTCAAACAGGAGGGTGGTGGTGGTAATGGCACGGTCCTGCAACCGTTTAAAAAAGCGTTTCTGCAGGTAAAGCTTACTGAAAAAATAGACCCCCAGTGAGAAAAACAGCAGTATACCCGTTACCAGAACCACGAACTGATAAGTGAGACGAGCGCGGATATTAATCATGGCTATGCGTTAAGTTTTAAGACGTACCCCATGCCAATCTGGGTGTGTAGAAGTTTGGTGTCGAAGTCTTTGTCGATTTTTTTACGCAGGAAATTGATGTATACCTCAATCACGTTGGTGCCTGTGTCAAAGGTCAGATCCCAGAGTTTTTCGGCCAGCTCGACTTTTGAGATAACGCGGCCCTGATGGCGCATGAAATACTCCAGCAGCGAAAACTCCTTGGCCGTCAGGGTAATGTCCTTGCCGGCCCGCACAACGGTTTTGGTGTCTAAATTCAGTTCCAGATCGGCAAAACGAAGCGTATTGGCCTGTTGAACGAGTCCGCCGGTTCGCCGCGTCAGCGCGCGGA
Source organism: Arsenicibacter sp. R0_47 (assembly GCF_057652235.1). Lineage (NCBI taxonomy): Bacteria > Pseudomonadati > Bacteroidota > Cytophagia > Cytophagales > Spirosomataceae > Arsenicibacter > Arsenicibacter sp. R0_47. Next base: position 618,627 of record NZ_JBYFCJ010000002.1, read on the forward strand.
CGCGGGCCATGAGTTCCCTGAACTCAAAAGGTTTGACCAGGTAATCGTCGGCTCCTGCATCCAGCCCGGTGATTTTGTCGTCGGTAGTACCCAGGGCCGTCAGCAGCAGGATAGGTGTATCAAGGTTGGCTTCGCGGAGTTTGCGGCAGAGCTCCAGCCCGTTGATGCCCGGCAGGATGATGTCGGAGATAATCAGGGCGTAGGGCGATCGGGTGGCCAGTTGAAAACCCATAGTGCCGTCATACGCAATGTCGACCTCCCACTGATGCTCTTCCAGACCCTGCCGGATAAGCTGCACCATGCGCACTTCATCCTCAATGACCAGTATTTTCATCTGCAACGGCAATTTATGCACTGCCAACCGGTTAACTGTACCAGAATGAGGCCGGTGGGTTGGGCAGTGCAGGTCCGGCTTAATCGTCGGGGATTAAGCGCTTAAATTTTACGTTTCAACTCAAAGTGCTGGCCCAGATACAGGCGGCGTACTTCGGGGTCGCTTGCCAGTTCTTCGGCGGAGCCCTGTTTCAGAATCCGGCCCTCAAACAGGAGGTAGGCACGGTCGGTAATCGACAGGGTTTCGTTTACGTTGTGGTCGGTGATCAGGATACCGATGTTCCGGTGTTTCAGCTTCGCCACAATACTCTGTATATCTTCAACCGCAATCGGGTCAACCCCGGCAAACGGCTCATCGAGCAGGATAAATTTCGGATCAACGGCCAGCGCGCGCGCAATTTCCGTCCGCCGGCGTTCCCCGCCTGACAGTACTTTTCCTTTGCTTTTCCGGACGTGATTCAGGCTGAATTCATCGAGCAGTTCCTGCACTTTGACCTTGCGTTCTGCTTTGGGCGAGTTAGTCATTTCGAGTACGGCAAGGATGTTTTCCTCTACCGATAAATCCCGGAAAACAGACGCTTCCTGCGCCAGATAGCCGACACCCAGCCGGGCGCGCTTATACATGGGCAGGGAGGTAATATCCTGATCATCAATGTAAACTTTGCCGCTATTGGGTTTGATCAGGCCCGTGGCCATGTAAAATGATGTGGTTTTGCCGGCTCCGTTCGGGCCTAACAGCCCGACGATTTCGCCCTGTCCGACCTGGTAGGAAACGTTGTTATTGACGAGGCGGGCGCCGTATTTTTTGATCAGATTTTCGGTTCGTAGTATCATTCAGCTTTTGTTGTTATCACGAAGCTTATCGTATTCATTGGGTTGGGCAAATTACCATATCAATTGATACAGACCTCGTACACAATCGTTTCTTAATCTTTTTTAACGATAAACGTTTTATTCCTGCAAAGATGCACTCTTTCACGGAGTCAGGCAGACATTTTATTGCCAAATTACCGTATTACTGTCCGGAATGAATGTCATTACGACTCCGCGACCCGTATGTCTTTCAGCATCAGTTGCAACGTGGTATTGCCGTTGTAAGTGTTCTCATCGAGCTGATAACAGATTGAAAACGGTTGCTGTGAGGACAGCTGCGGCGCGTAATGGGCCATCCCGAATCCTACTGCCGTGTAAGTATTGTCAGAACCCTGCTGACGCAGCATCAGTTTCAGGTGCTTTTCCTTCATGATAATCGGCTGTTGGGCCAGATACACCGTTTCGGTCGTAAAAACCGGTTGCAGGTTCTGCGGCCCGAAGGGAGCCATCTGCTTCAGAATCCGGTAGAACTTGCCGTCAATCTGGTCCAGATCAATGGTCAGATCAATGTTGATCATCGGCGTCAGCATCTCCTCGTCAATGCGTTGGGATACCACTTCTTCAAACCGCTTCTGAAAAGCAGGCAGGTTTTCTTCCGACAGCGTCAGGCCGGCCGCAAAGGTGTGGCCGCCAAACTGTTCGAGTAAATCCGCACACTCTTCAATGGCTTCGTACACATCAAAACCCGGCACCGACCGCGCCGATCCCGCCAGCTTGTTGTGCGACTGCGTAAGGATAACGGTCGGGCGGTGGAAATGCTCAATACACCGTGAGGCTACGATACCGATAACGCCTTTGTGCCAGGTAGCATCATACAGGACTGTACTTTTGGCATGGACCAGCTGTTCATTACCGCGGATCATGGCCAGGGCCTGTTCGGTCATGCTGCTATCGTATTGCCGGCGGCTGTTGTTGTTTTCGTTAATCTCAAAAGCGGCCTGTTCAGCTGCTTCGTCGGTTTCGGCCAGTAGCAATTGCACGGCGGCTTTGGCGTGTTTAATCCGTCCGGCCGCATTAATCCGCGGACCGATACCAAAGACCACACTGTTGATGTCGAGTTCGCGGCTCAGACCGGCAATTTTGATCAGCGCCTTCAGACCAGGTCGGCTGGTTTTATTCAGCACTTTAAGCCCGTAATAAGCCAGCACGCGGTTTTCACCCGTAATCGGTACAATATCAGCGGCGATGCTGACCGCCAGCAGGTCCAAAAAATTATATAACTTCTCCGCCGGAATATCTTTAAAAATGCAGTAAGCTTGTAAGAGTTTAAAGCCTACGCCGCAGCCGGTCAGTTCGCTGTACGGATAGGAGCAATCCTCACGTTTGGGGTCAAGCACTGCTGCCGCATCCGGCAACTCATTGCCGGGCCGGTGGTGGTCGCAAATAATAAAGTCGATGCCAAGGGCTTTGGCTTCGGCCACCCGATCGACCGACTTGATGCCGCAGTCAAGGGCAACAATCAGGGAAAAGTCGTTTTCGGCCGCCCATTGTACACCGGCCTGTGAGATGCCGTAGCCTTCTTTGTAGCGGTCCGGAATGTAGAAGTCGGTATTGGCGTAAAACGTGCGGAGAAAACCGTAAAACAGGGCCACGGAGGTGGTGCCGTCAACGTCGTAGTCACCGTAGACGAGGATTTTTTCCTGCCGCACAATGGCCATGGTCAGCCGCTGCACCGCGCGGTCCATGTCTTTCATCAGAAACGGATCGTGGAGGTGGCTGATGTCGGGCCTGAAAAATAGCCGGGCTTCGTCGAACGAATAAACGCCGCGCTGTACCAGCAGTCCGGCCAGAACCGGACTGATACCGAGCGTCTGCACAAGGTGCTGAATAAACGCCTGTTGTTCCGGCGTGTCAGGGAGCTGACGTTTTATCCAACGTTTACGCTTAGGTTCCGGCTGTGCAATCATAAATGTAAATTAATATCGTTTCTTGTACAGACGCAATATTTTGCGTCTCTGTAACTGCTTAACTTGTTGTACGATGGAACATTGTGCATCCCGGATTTATGATGATCTGAGATGTATAATGAACATTTCGGATATTTAATGGTATGAGACGCAAGATGTTGCGTTTCGGGTATTTAATGGTATGAGACGCAAGATGTTGCGTCTCTACGGAACAAATTTTTACTTGTATGTTTTTTCTTCATTTGCTAGTATGTTGTGTCAGTCTTTCCGGAACACCGGCTCAGGCACCTGTTAAAAGTAGCTTAACCGTTGATGTTCACAACATCAGGGAACTCACCGGCAATATCAGTGTTGCCATTTTTAAGCCCTGTGAAAAATTCCCCGACTGTAAGCCTGTAGAAGGAAAACGCATTGACGTTAAAAAAAATCGCATACAGGTTTCATTTGATGTTGATCCCGGCGAGTATGCCGTTGCTGTCTATCATGATGTTAACGACAATGGGAAGTTAGACAAAAAACTGTTCGGTATTCCTAAAGAACCGTACGGCTTCAGTAATAATTACCGGCCGGTGGTGTCGGCGCCTTCCTTTAAAGACTGCCGGGTTTCGGTTGGGACGGGCGAGACCTCGGTTTCGATCAAATTGCTGTAAACTATTTTTGTCCGGCATACGGCAGACCGCGGCGGCTGACCCGTGGCAGGCATGCCTTTATAGCGGGGACAGATTACTTCCATTGCCTAAGTTGACCGGCTGTTGTCCCGCAAATCCGTCAGGAATTAGCTACCTTGCCAGCCGGTTACGGGAAAAAACAGGCTTGTGAGCGTATAAATTCAGCAGTACATGAAAACGAAACGTTGGCTATTGGGATTGGTGTTAACGGGGATAGCGGCAGCCTGCGTGCCTGATTTTATTTTTCGTGATCCTGACTGGGTGGTACTCAAACAAGGTGCTCATGAGCCTTTCCCGCGCCGCAAAGAGGGAACGCTGATCAAACCGCGGTTGCTGTTTGCCACGGTCACCTTCGATAGCTCCTGCATTTACACCCTAGATGGCGGCAACCAGCAGGACTGGAACAAACTGATCGGGTTTGGCTTTGTCGGGTCGAAAAACCAGAATATTTATACACCGCCTCACCGCGTCGACGGCGTGCGGATTGGCTGGCGCTGGAATCCGGCCTCGCAACGGATTGAGCTTGGCTCGTATGTGTATAAAGCCGGCGTGCTGCAAGCCAAAATGCTGAAAGACGTCAAAATCAACGAGCCGATCGATGTGAGTATCAAAGTCGATTACAAGCGGAAGGTCTATACTGTAATGGACATTGAAGAAATTCCGTATGAGCACGACAAGTCAATCGTGATGCGGACCGGCGTCTATTTCGGGGGACAGGAAGTCGCCCCGCACGATATGCGCATCCGTATTTCAGAATAATACAGCCTCCGCTGACTATTTTTTCCGGTATTTACTTGACAGGATTACCAAACTATAGCTTACTTTGCATATCAAAGTACTTTTGCGTTTATGCAGATACTCACACTACTTCCCCCGCGCATCCTGAGACCAATCGTTATTACGCCTGTATCGGGCAGGGGCCTGCGCGCGCTCCTGATCCTGACCGTTATCGGGCTTTGTATGGTGACCATGCGGGGCCTGTTAACGCAGAACTGGTGGTTTTTCTACATGCTGTGCTGGAACGGTGCGCTGGCATGGTTTCCGCTGGGGGTAGTGCTGGTAATGCGCGACTTGCTGTTATCCAGAGCACTGCGCCCGGGGACAGCGGTTCCGTTTCTGCTGCTGTGGCTGGTCTTTCTGCCGAATGCTCCGTATATCATCACCGATTTGTTTCATATTCAGCATATTCAGTCGCCGCTGCTCTGGTTCGATACCATGACCATTTTTCTGTTTGCGTTGACGGGCCTGCTGACGGGATTGTATTCGACCTTGCTGGTACACCGGCTGGTCGTGCAGCGTGCAGGCACACTGCTGACGTGGGTTTGTATGCTGGGTTGTCAGGTTTTGTCGGGCTTCGGAATTTATCTGGGGCGCTGGATCCGGCTGAACAGCTGGGATCTGCTGACCACGCCCGGTGTGCTGGCCCGTGCGGTTTACGATGCCTTGCATAACACACTGAGCCTGAAGCTGACAATTACATACGGGCTGGTACTGGCTGGTCTATATGTGGCGTTTTATGTGTTCAGCGAAGACGATACCGCCAAAAAATTTAAGCTTACCTGACGCTGCCCAAACCTGCCCTATGATCAACCCCCTGAAAGTAGTACGTAGTTTCCGGTTTGCCGGACAGGGCATTGCTGACCTGTTCCGCTACGAGAACAATGCCAGGGTACACCTGCTGGCAGCAATCGGGGTGATCGGCGTATGTTTCTGGCTGAACCTGAATCAAACGGAATGGGCAATCGTCCTGACGCAGATCGGACTGGTCTGGGCGGCCGAAGGATTCAATACCGCCATCGAAAAGCTATGTGATCTGGTGTCGCCCGGTTATCACCCTCAGGTTAAGGCCATTAAGGATCTGTCTGCCGGAGCCGTGCTGCTGGTGGTACTGGTGGCTGTGGTGGTGGGCAGCTTACTGATCGGTACAAAACTCTATACCCGTTTCCTGCTATTTTTTTCTTAAATCATGTACGAGACCCGCGAACATCTACAGACATTAACTGAAATCCGCAGCCTGATGGAGCGCTCATCGAAATTCCTGTCGCTGAGTGGTTTATCCGGTGTTTTTGCCGGCGTAGTCGCCCTGATCGGTGCGGCTGCCGTGTATTGGCGGCTGGATTTGCATTATACGGCCTATACATCCTACGACGGGACGCAGGTTCTGTTTTCCGATGCGAAACAGGATATTGTCGGTTTTCTGATGCTGGACGGTATTGCCGTACTACTGGTTGCACTCGTGGGCGGCTCGTTATTTACGATCCGGAAGGCACGTAAACAAGGGTTGAGCATCTGGAACACAACCTCGAAACGGTTGTTACAGGCGTTGTTTACACCGCTGCTGGCAGGAGGTATTTTCTGCCTGGGTCTGATTCATCATCACCTGATCTGGCTGGTATTTCCGGCTACGCTGGTGTTCTACGGGCTTGCGTTATTAAATGTAGCCCGCAACACCGTACGGGATTTGCATTATCTCGGGATTTGCGAAATCGTACTGGGCTTACTGAGTTTATTTTTGACGGGGTATAGCCTGCTGACCTGGGCCTTCGGATTCGGGGTTCTGCATATTGTTTACGGAATGGTTATGTACTTTAAATACGATGCTAAACCAGCGAAAGGAACCGGCTCAATTTGATTCAGAACGCCGGTTTTTTGTACTTTTGACAGATGAAAGATTTGCTTGCACAGTTCAACAAAGCCTTTGAGAGCAAAGCACGGTTGAGTATCATGTCGGTGTTGCTGGTGAATGAGTCGCTGAGTTTCAATGCGCTCAAGGAACTGCTGCAACTGACAGACGGCAACCTTGCTACCCATTTGCGGGCGCTCGAGGAAGCAGGCTATCTTCTGATTTCCAAGCAGTTTGTCGGCCGGAAGCCGAATACAACCTATACCGCTACAGAAGCCGGCCGCCAGGCGTTTGCTGATCACCTTACCAGCCTGGAGTCATTTATTAAAGGATTGGGGTAGCGGTTGATCGCCGGAGAAACCGTAGCCTTTTGATTGCCAATGGATCAATGCTTATACAGGATGCCGCTTGGGGTAACAGCACCGTTGCGGCAAAATTTTTTCTCATTTAACTTTGAAAAACAAAGTACTTTATGAAATTAAGTATTGCGCAAACCGATGAGCAGGACATTCGTCCGGGCGATAGCGGACAAATTCTTCCGGATGCTCCACAACCGGCTATTTTCGGGAAACGGGCTGCCTGGCTGCGTCCGTTTGAACAACCGTCATTCAGCGGTGGGATAACCCTGCTGATCACCTCGTTGCTGATTACATTGGTGATGAACGGGCAGGAAGAGCGGGCCGACCAGAGTTTCAGGCAAATCGCCTTTATGGTACAGTATGCGTTGACGCTCATATTCAGCCTGCACCTGCTTTGGCAACGGCACGTTAACCTGCGGGAGCTTCCGGCCGAAAGCCGGTCTGTCCGCTGGATTGGCCTCTTGCTCTGGCTGGTCAGCGCCTTTGCCCTGAACCGGCTGATGGCCGTATTTCAGGATTCTACGCTTTGGCTACAGATACTGCTTGTGGTATCCGGTGCGGCCATGCTGGCCCATACGTGGCTGGCGCAGATGTCTGTCCGGATGCAGCAAGGGGTGTATCTGCTGCTAGCCGTCTGCTGGTGGCTGTTTCTCTATGCCGCCTTTTACCTGATCGAATTGTATCTGGTAAGCCTCCCCGGCTTGCTGGTTTTCGGGCTGACCTTTCACACGTTTGTCCCGTTACTGCTTGCCTGGGTAATCGGGAAGCGGTTGTGGGTTGACTATAGCACACAGGAGCATTTACGGCCGGCCATCCTGATCGGGCTGGTCGTGCCGGTTCTGGTCGTATGGGGCTTTTTAACCCTGTGGGGCAAACAAATTGACCGGCTTGAAAGGGCGAAAACGGCAGCGGTTATGCGGCAGACCGACGATTTGCCGGAATGGATTTTGCTGGCGCAGCAACTGCAGCCGGACTGGCTGGTAAGCCGGATGCTGCGCGTCGGGAGTTTCTATGACCAGGGACCGTTTACCGGTGAAAGCCGGCTTGATAAACTGACAGCCATTGATGACCGCCGGGAGCATGATCCGCTGGTACTGATGGCCAGCCGGTATGCATCACAAAGGGTTGTTCCGGAAGCCGACCGGCTTAAGCTGTTGCGCCTTGTGGAGGGCAACCGGCATGGAAGTTCGGAGAAGTTCTGGCTTGGCCGCAACCTGATTACGCAGCACGTTGTGACACTGGCGCGCATCTGGCCGCAGTTCCGGCTGGCGTATACCGAGAAAACAATACAGATCCGTAATACGGCGCAGCAGACAACCCGCGAGGCATTGTATACCTTCCACCTGCCGGAAGGTTCGGTTGTATCGTCGTTGTCGTTCTGGATCAACGGAAGGGAAGAAAAGGCCCGGCTGACTACCTTGGCCAAAGCTGATTCAGCGTACCGGCAGGTAGTCAATGTGGAGTCACGACCCATGCCGCGTGATCCGGCGGTGGCTTTGTGGCAGGAGGGAAATCAGGTGACAGTGCGGGTGTTTCCTTGCCCGGCCAGCGAGGACCGGCAATTCCGGATCGGCATCACCTCGCCGCTGCGGCTCACAACGGCACACCGGCTGGTGTATGAAAATCCGTTTTTCGAGGGGCCGGATACGCGCAATACCCGCGAGCAGGTGCGGATTGAGTGTATGCAGGCGCCCGAAGCGGCCGAAATCCCGTCCTGGCTGGCTATGGATCTGAACCGGACGATTACCTACGAAGGAGACTACCATGCCGACTGGACTTTTTCGTTTAAAGCACCGGCACTTTCAACAGCCCCCTTTGTGATGGATGGCAAGGCATGGACGCTCGCGCCGTATGTTCCCGAAAAAGAAGCCTTCGCCCTGACAGATGTCTATCTGGATATTAACGCTGCCTGGACACGTATTGAATTCGATAAGGTGGTTGACTGGGCGCGGCAGGCGAACCGGACACTGTGGGTATTCGACGATGGCCTGAAAACGGTAACTGATGCATCTGCCGGTGCGTATTTCGATAAGCTGTCGGGGCAGTCTTTTTCGCTGTTCCCTATCTACCGGATTGCGCACCCCGAGACGGCATTGCTGGTGACCAAAAGTACCGGTATTGGGCCGGTACTGAAAGAGCTGGATGGCAGCCCGTTTGCGGCCGGAACGCAATCACTGGCGACCCGGAAAACGCCGGTTGCGGTATTCACTCTGCCGGACGCCCCGCTGTCGGCTTACCTCAAAGGTCTGTCTGAGCTGCAACTGATTCAGGTACAGTCCGGGGGAATGGATGCGCTGGAAGAAATGATCCGCTTCCGGCCAACCCGCCTGGAACCGGTGATAAAACCGGATGAAGTGGCTTTGCCGATAGCGGGCGTAACCATTCAGCAACACCCTGTACGTGTGCAGCAGGCAGCATTGGTCCCTGACCATCTGGCGCGGCTCTTTATTTATAACGACATTATGCGGCGGGTTGGGCCCCGCTTTTTCGATCAGTCATTTCGATCCGATAACGTACTGGTGGGTGAGGCAGAGCGGGCTAATATCCTGTCGCCGGTATCCAGTCTGATTGTGCTGGAAACGGAGCAGGACTATAACCGGTTTGGCATCAAACGGGATCAGAAAGGGCTGGAAAATGCTACCCTGAAAAACGAAGGAGCTGTGCCCGAGCCGCATGAATGGGCCTTGCTGGTTGCCGCTCTTCTGTTTGTGTTTATTATCCGTCGCTGGTCCGTTTCCTGATGCAGCTATGATACACGTTGATCTGACGACTATCCTCGCCCTGGTGCTGTTCGTTTTGGGGTTACGGACGCACTGGTGGCCGAGGTTGCTGACGCTCTTATTGTTATCGCCCGCGTTGCTGTATGTACTGACGGTTTTCGGATTCGCAATCCGGTTGCAGTTGAGCCATTGGGCAGGCGGCTTACTGCAATGGGGCGGGTTTGATGTGCAGGTGGCGGGCAATGTACTGATCCGCGGGGCAGGGTCGGGGCATCCCGTAGAAATGTCGGTTGATCCGGCCTGTGCGGGCCTGCACATGACCGGTGTGTCGGTACTGGCGGGTGCCTGGTGGCTGATGCACTACGAAACACGCCTTCGCCGCCGTTTAAGCAGCCTGTGGACCGTCGTTCTGGGTATTGCTATATTAGGATTGACGCTGGTGAGTAACCTGCTGCGTATTCTGGTGCTGGTACTGTTCGGCCTTGGCCCTGATACGTGGCTGCATGATCTGGTTGGCCTGCTGTGTATTATGGCCTATACATGGTTGCCTGCTTGGTGGCTGGCCTACCGGGCTGTCCATCGGTTTGGCCATGACGCGAAACAGGCGCAGGCTACCCGACCCGGATGGGCGATTGCTTTGTTAGTGCTGGGTATTGGCATCAAATGGCTGACCGGCTTGCCGGAAACCGTAGATCAAGGGCAGCTGAAACGGGTAGCGGAAGAATGGCAGCGGCAGGGATTTACCGGCGTTAACTTACCAAATCAGTTCGTGAAACTAGAGAAACCGGGCTATTTAGTCTACCTCAAACCCGTGTCGAACTGGTGGAGTGCTGAGCATAGTCCGGCGGTTTGCTGGCGGGGGAGCGGTTATGTCTTACAGCATATTGAAGAAACCCGGTGGCGTGGGCAGCCATGTTACCGGGCAGAGCTGCGGAAATCCGGTACCGGTATGCAGTCATCGGCAGACAGCCCGCTGTATACCTACTGGTGGTTTTCCGATGGCCGCGAACAGACAGTTAGTCAGCTGGCCTTCCGGTGGAAAATGCTTTTAGGAGGGCCTGATTACGTCCTGGTCAATGTGACGATGGATGAATCGGGCCGGCAGGTAGCGCTGGCCGGACAGGTTACCGGAGCCGGCGAATAGTGATGGGTACACAGACTGAGGTCTGGCACTGGCAACTGGTCACCGGCAACGTGGTGGTAACGTCGGTAAAACAACCCTGTTCGTTAAACACACGAATAGTATAGGCTAAAGCACTGACCGGATTCGGCTGCCGGCGGTTAATAACCCCATCGGCGGGTATTATAGGTAAGGTACCCGGTTCTGTAGCGCTGCCGGTATAGGTCGTGCCCTGCGAAAAATCGTACCGGTCGGTGGCACTGAAATTAGCCACTACCAGCTGCCCGTCCTGATTGGCCGTTCCGCCGGAGCAGGTGGCTGCAATGCTCCGGAATGCCGGTTCAGGACTGCTCCCCGATGCAATGTTTACGCTTAATGTCTGGCTGGTATTTACCGCATCCGTCACCGTAACACTGTATGTACCGGCGGGCAGGGCGGTGCGGTTTTGTGTATCAACCCCATCATTCCAGTTATATTGATAAGGTTCGTAACCGCCCAGAATGTATAGTGAAATGGCTCCTGTCGAGTCATTTTTGCACCGGATGTTCTGCGATGAATAGAGAATCTCGAACTGCTCGGCCGGTAGTAAAAATAAAGAGTCATTGTTGGTCTGGCCTCCTGCCGGCTCCGTCTGAGCCAGTAACGTAATTGGAAAAAACCAATATACCAGAAGACAAAAATACCTTTCGGGTACTTTTGTTTTGAGCAACGTCATTTTAATTTTTATGGGTTAGATAAAACACACAACACAAACCTGACAGCCGCTAACTCGTTTTAAATCGTTGAGCTGATGGATGGTGTAGACCAAAATCTGTGCTACAGTACTGGTGTTTTATTAAGTTTCTTAAAATCAATTACTTGCAAAAATGACAGAGCCTACATTTTTTCCAAAAAATAGAATAAAGTCTCTCCTAAGAAGTTAACTTTTGGAAAAAATTAAATTGACTATGTCTATATAGAGACGTCATAAGTGTGTAACGGTCACCTTTTTATGATATAAATAATTAATTAGTAACCTAAGCGGATAGAGAAAAAGGGGAACTAACAGCTGTCCTGACAACTTATAGGAATACGCTAAGAAATGCAGTTTATGACCTTGCTTGATCAGGCCATCGCGCAGATGAATGAGTATGGCAGCCAACGGAAACCATTCTTTTTCCTGTTCGACTTTTTGTTGGAAAAACCGTTGGTTGTACCGGCTGAACAAATAAATGAAAGTAAGATTTTATTTATATTCAATGGCCGCGGCAATGCCGGTTCTGCCGTGCCTGTAAGCAGCCGTGAGATTACCTTCAGCCGTTCGCCGGCCGGATTTGAGCAGTACGCAGCAGCCTTCAGGTACGTCGTCGGACAGATCCGGCTGGGCAATTCATTTCTGGTAAACCTGTCGGCGCCGACCCCGATTGAAACCAATGCCTCGCTCGACGATATTTTCCGGCTGAGCAATGCGCGCTATAAGCTACGGTTTCGCGATGAGTTTGTCTGTTTCTCGCCCGAAATCTTCGTACAGATTCAGGGAAACCGGATTGCGTCGTTTCCGATGAAAGGCACCATTGATGCCTCGCTGCCGGATGCCGCAACCCGTATTCTGGCCGATCCGAAAGAGGCTGCCGAACATGCTACCATCGTGGATCTGATCCGGAACGACATTAGCCAGATTGCCGATAAGGTATGGGTGGAGCGGTACCGGTATCTGGAAGAAGTGAAAACACAGCGGGGGAGTCTGTTACAGGTCAGCTCGGAAATTGCCGGCCTGCTGCCCGATAACTGGCCCGATCAGCTCGGCGATCTGTTTCTGAAACTGCTGCCGGCGGGTTCAATCAGCGGCGCGCCCAAGCCGAAAACGCTGGATATTATCCGGACGGCCGAGTGGTATGACCGGGGCTATTATACCGGCGTGGCGGGTTATTTCGATGGCTGCAACCTCGATAGCGGTGTCCTGATCCGGTTTATCGAACAGCAGCATAACGGGCTGGTGTTTAAAAGCGGCGGGGGCATTACGGCCCAAAGCGATCTGCATGCCGAGTACCAGGAGCTTATCGATAAGGTTTACCTGCCGATTCCGCAGCGCGAACCGGTAATCCTTTAAACACGAATCGGTGCCCTGTGAACCTGTAAAAAGTCACCGGCACCGACACGTTTATTAATCAATCCGCCAGCTGTCTGACGGACCGACGGTATTAATCATTTCCGCCGATTGACAGGCTTGTGCCAATCAGGGCAAAATCAAAAATTTCAGTCACATTTGCCAGGTTCAGGAAGCTGCCACCTTGTGCATTAATCATTTCCTGATTATTCATTTCCTGTACTTCGAGTTGATCCAGATTCAGCGTTTTCATAACAATAAATGGTTGAGTTAATTGCCTACTCGATACGCTTTTCGGCTGCCGCGCCCCATCCGTGAGAGCAGTTTCCGAAGGAGCGCTTTCTGCCGTTTGGTTGATACAAAGTTGGCAGAAAAATCCGTAGGACCTGATAACCAGCTGTTATGGCTTCATAGCGATCAGTTATAAAAATATAACCGGCTTAATTTACCGGTGTCTGCGGGAGGTATAACGTGAACGTAGCGCCTTCGCCCGGTTTTCCGCTGGCGGTGATAACGGCGTTGTGGTTATCAGCAACCTTTTTCACAATGGCCAGGCCAATACCTGTTCCGGCATACTGGCTCTTGCCGTGGAGGCGCTGAAAGAGTTCAAAAATACGGTCGCCGTATTTTTCATCAAACCCGATTCCGTTGTCTGTAATGGTAATGACGTAATAGGCCTGGTCGCGTGCCAGCTCCGGTATATGCGTAAGCTGATCGCCGGTAAGCAGCCCGCAGGTGATGGTAATCTGCGGAGGAACCGGCTTGCTGTCACGGGTTTCGCGGGTAAATTTCAGCGCATTCGACAGCAGGTTATGGAAAAGCTGCTGCCATTGCAGCCGTTCGCCCTGAATGACAGGCAGCGGCTCAATCCGGATATCTGCCTTTTTCTCGGTAATAACCGTCTCAAAATCGCTCAGGACATCATTGAGCAGGCTCATCAGATCAATGCTCTGGGCCGTTTCCCGTTTTGTCGTCAGGCGGGAATAGGCCAGCAGGTCACGGATAAATACCTGCATCCGGCCGGCAGCTCCCTGCATGCGCTGCAGCAGATCCTGCGCCTGAGGTTCGAGCTGATCACCATACTGCGAAACCAGTAAATCCCCGAACGACTGAATTTTCCGCAACGGCTCCTGCATGTCGTGGGAGGCGATGTAGGCAAACTGCTGCAGGTTTTCGTTTGATTTCATCAACTGCTTCAGCAGATACGTTTGCTGATGCTGCACCTGCTTAAAATCATCAATGTTTAAGAGCCAGGCAAGCAGGCCGTCACCGAGTTTTGATACGGAGATGTCGAAATAATGATTGTTAAATTCGTATTCCAGGTCAAAGGTAATGTTGTTCTCGACCACATTAATGAGTCTGCCGAAAATGGGTGTCTGCTGAATGGCCGGGTTAATTTCCATCAGCGTATAGGTCCGGTCCAGAAGCTGTTCAGTCTCGGTCTGGCTGACAGCGGCGCGGTTCCAGAAGACAGGCTTAAAGTCAATAATCTGACCGGCTTCGTTCCTGATGGCTTCGTAGATGACCAACCCGTTTCTGGCCGAATGAAAGACACTGTCGAGCATGGCTTTCTGGGTCTCCAGCTGGTGCAGCAGGGCCTGTGTTACAGTTATGTCGGTGGTAGTCTGGACAATATAAGGGCCCTGCGTTGTGAGCCGGACATCATAGTATTTTTGCCGGCCCGGATCGACAAATTCAAAATGAGCAGATTGTTGCTGGTTTTTGGCTAATTCACTCAGAAGGATAAAAAGCTGGCCGGTTCGTTCTACGAGGGGCATCGACAGCAGGCGCTGGCCGATGATGTCGTCAGGTGTGAGGTTGATCGTGCGGGCAGCGGCCGGATTGCAGAGAATAATGCGGAAATCATCTACATCACCATTGTCATGCCAGATTGTCTGATAAAGCGTAATTCCGGTTGCTGTGCCATAGATAGCTTGTTGAAAAGGATCGGTTAAGGCGTCCGGTCTGGCTTGAAAGAGGTCATTATGTACCATCAGAACTAGTAATCAGTGTACGGCTAATTCATAAAATTAATGGATAAGCTTTCGTCTGTGTGCGTAAATGAGCTAAATCTTAGTGTGCGGGAAAGTTGATTTTGTTTATAAATAGAACCCTGATAAGTGCTTCCGTAAGCGGAATTGGGCGATATTGAGTAAGTTGCGCCAAAAAACTTACCTCATGTTTTTCCGGATCGTTACCTTTTGTACGTGCTTATTTTTTACGTTAACTGCCTGGGCGCGTGTGTCCAGAGTCGATATTCAGAACCGGTCGCTGGTGCTCGGCGGAAAGGCCTTCGGAACCGCCGGAGCGTACGAGCGTTTGTCGGGCAAAGTCTGGTTTACCGTGTCGCCGGGTAATCCGCATAACAAAATCATCGCTGATCTGGCCAACGCACCCCGTAACGCGGCCGGCGAGGTTGAATTCTCGGCTAATTTTTACGTATTGCGCCCGCAGCTACCCGCAAAAGGCAACGGGACTGCCCTGGTTGACATCTCAAACCGGGGCGGCAAAGGGGCCCTTTCCTTTTTTAACATGGGCGGGGGCTCCCGGAATCCCGAAACGGAAGAACAGTTCGGCGACGGCTTTCTGATGAATCAGGGGTTTACGGTCGTCTGGATCGGCTGGCAGTACGACACGCCGGATGCCGACTATGCCCTGAAGCTGATTGCGCCCGTTGCGACCGAAGCGGGCCGTACCATCACCGGCCTGGCCCGGACCGACATTGTCCTGTCTGCCAAAGCCTATCACACCACGCTGGGCCATCGCGGTCAGCTGGCACAGCCTGTTCTTGACAGCAACACCCCTGACGCGACATTGACCGTCCGGTCGACGGTGCTGGGTGAGCGCACGGTCATTCCAGGGTCGGAGTGGGGCTTCGGGCAGCTGGAAAACGGAACTGTTAAGCCCGATCCGACCTCTGTCTATCTGAAGAGCGGTTTTGAGCCGGGCAAAATTTACGAGGTGGTCTGGCCGGTGGCCAATCCGGCGGTGGCTGGCCTTGGGCTGGCGGCTGTCCGGGATTTTGTCTCGTATCTCAAAAACGAAGCCACGTCCATTGCGCCGGTAGCGAAGGCCATTGGCTTCGGTATTTCACAGTCGGGGCGCTACCTGCGTCACTTTATCTACGAAGGATTCAATGCCGATGAACAGGGCCGGAAAGTATTCGACGGGGTTAATAACCACGTTGGCGGGGCGGGGATGGGCACGTTCAACCACCGGTTTGCGGAGCCGTCGCGGGATGGTACGCCGTTTTACTCACTGTTTTTCTCGGTAGACATTTTTCCGTTTACCGATGCTGACCAGACCGATGCCGAAACCGGTCAGACCGACGGACTCCTGAAACGGGCGACGGCGGAAAACGTCGTACCGAAGCTGTTTCATACCTACTCGTCTTATGAGTACTACGGGCGTGTGGCGTCCCTGCTGCACACCACTGCCGACGGGAGTGCGGATGCTGCCTTACCGGCTGATGTCCGGATCTATTTCTTTGCCGGAAGCCAGCATTTCCCGACGCCGGTTTTACCGGATAAAAAGGCCTTGCTGCCCAACAACTCCGTTACGCATCAGGCAACACCTAACGACCTGCGTTATGGCATGCGGGCCTTGCTGATGGCCATGCAGCGCTGGATAGCCGACGGAACCGAACCACCGGTCAGCCGTTATCCGCGAATTGATAAAGGGTCACTGGTGCCGGTCGGCGCTGTCCGGTTTCCGGCCATCCCGAATGTAGTGCATCCGGAAACGATCCGGTACACCTACCGCGTCGACTATGGTCCTGACTATGCTGCCAGAAAGATTATCACGAATCAGCCACCGAAAGTAGGGAAAGCCTACGGCGTGAAGGTGCCGCAGGTAGATGCTGACGGCAACGAACTCGACGGGCTCCGGATGCCGGAGGGCATGGTTCCGCTGGGGACATACACCGGCTGGAACCAACGTAATCCGGCTACGGGGTCGCCCGGGCAGCTGACAGATTTTTACGGATCCTACTTCCCGTTTGCGAAAACGAAAGCGACGAAGGTTGCCGGTGATCCGCGTAAATCCATTGCCGAACGCTATAAAAATGAGGCCGACTATCTGAACAAACTGACGAAAGCCGCCAATGACCTGGTGAAGGGAGGTTACCTGTTGCCGCAGGACCTGCCGGCCATCCGCCAGCGGGGCGAAGCCTTCTGGAAATGGCATATGGAGTAGGGATTCTGACGGGTGACTACCTCATTGTTTGCCCGTCAGAATAATGGTAAATTAGAACGCTGGTTTGATTTCGGGCGTTATCATAAGAAAGGAGGGCATATGACACGTATTATCACCATTGAAACACAAAACGATCAGGATTTTGATCTGGTAAAGGGACTTGCCGAACGCATGGGTTTACATACGCAGGTAAGGGGTTCTGCCGTAGATGAAATTGATCAGAAGGTTGCTTTTGAGAAATTCATTGGCAGCTGGCAGGGTGAAGAAACCGGTGACGAACTGGTTGACATGATTTATAGCGCCCGGAATGATAAGGGACGGGACATTGAACTATGATCTATTTACTCGATACCAACATCTGCATTCACCTGTTTAAAGGCGACCAGAAATTAGCAGATAAGGTCAACTCGGTAGGGCTCCACAATTGTTATCTATCTGAAATAACGGTTGTGGAGTTACTATTTGGAGTAGAGAACAGTTCTCTTTCCCGACGTCACGAAAATCTCAGCAATGTCAATTGGCTAAGAAGAGCTTTTTCGGATCGTACATTATTAATAGGTGCTTGTTTCTACGAATACGCGAGACAAAAAACTGCCCTTAAGCGTATGGGCAGGCCGGTCGGCGACTTTGATTTGTTGATCGGTGCAACAGCTATTGCACATGGCCTGACGTTAGTGACCAGGAATACCCGTGATTTCAGCAACTTGCAGGGAATCGTTTTGGAAAACTGGATTGATACACCCTGACTGGTATCGAACAAACCCGCATGGCCTGCCGTTACCAGTTTGTCGGCTATAAGGCTGATGCACTACTGTATGAAAACGTTTCAGACCATTAATCCATATACCCTCGAAACCCTTCACGAATACACAGAAGAAACGCCGGAACAGGTAATCCGCCGGCTCGATATAGCTGCGGCGGCGCAGCCGGCCTGGGCGGCCCTGACCTTTTCGGAGCGCGCCCGTTGCTTTCGGGCGCTCGCCGTTTACCTGCGTACCCACAAAGATCGGCTGGCTGCACTCATGACGGCCGAAATGGGTAAAATCCTGCGTGAATCGGCGGCGGAAGTTGAGAAGTGCGCCGGTCAGTGTGACCATTATGCCGAACACGCCGGGCAACTGCTGACGCCCGACCTGATTGCTACGGAAGCGCAGAAAAGTATGGTGGTGTATGAGCCCGTAGGTGTCGTATTGTCCATTATGCCGTGGAATTTTCCGTACTGGCAGGTGTTCCGGTATTCGGTGCCGGCGCTGATGGCAGGCAATGTCACAATCCTGAAACACGCCCCGAATGTCTTTGGCTGTGCCGTGGCGATTGAAGAAGCGTACCGTGCTGCCGGTTTTCCCGACGGTATTTTCCAGTCCGTAATTGCGGATACAAACGCTATTGAACACCTGCTGGCCGATGACCGTGTAGGCATGGTCACCCTGACAGGCAGCGAACGGGCCGGTTCGGCAGTGGCGGCTCTGGCGGGGAAAAACATTAAAAAGTCGGTGATGGAGCTGGGCGGGAGCGACCCGCTGATTGTATTGCAGGATGCCGATCTGGAAAAAGCGGCCGATGCGGCTGTGCAGTCGCGGATGAGCAACGCGGGACAGGTCTGTATTGCCGCTAAACGCTTTCTGGTCGAAAAGCCGGTGAAGGAAGCCTTCACGGCGTTGGTGAAAACCCGCATTGCCAGACTGGTACAAGGTGATCCGATGGCGCCGGAAACGGCGATCGGCCCCATTGCGCGGCTGGATCTGGCCGAAACACTGGAAAAACAACTTCAGGCGGCCCTGACTGAAGGAGCCACCCTGCTGGTTGGCGGAAAACGCGATCAGTGTAATTTTCAACCGACCCTGCTCGACAACGTAAGCCCTGATTCGACCGTGTTCCGCGAAGAAACGTTCGGGCCGCTGGCGGCCATTACGGAGGTCGCCGATGTAGAGGAGGCTGTCCGGCTGGCCAACCAGTCGCGGTACGGCCTCAGCGCGGCCATCTGGACCGCCGATCTGGCGAAGGCCGAACAACTGAGCCGCCGTTTGCAGGTGGGCAGCGTGTTTGTCAACGCCGTCGTAAAATCCGACTCGCGGCTGCCGATTGGCGGGGTGAAAAAATCGGGTTACGGCCGCGAACTGTCGGAGGCCGGCATCAAGGATTTCTGCGTCACCAAAACGATTTATATTGCCTGATAAAAGGGGCCGGTGTGTTTTGTGCAGCACCGGCCCCTTTCCTTACTTCTTTAATTCCAGAGTCACCAGCTTCGGCTCATTGAACGGACCGGCTTTGGCCTGTTCCATCACTTTCTCCAGTACGACATTTAGCCGTTCCTGCGTTTGCTCTCGACGGATATTCAGGCGGCGGGGAAGCGTTTCCTGATAGACAAGCTGTGTCTGATCGTTATAAAATTTGACCTGACTCTGCCGGTTGGCCGGCGATGTTTCGACCACCCAGAAACCGGATACCGGATAGACCCGTGGTTTGGCCGGCCGGGCTATGGATACTGAAACCAGTGTCAGGCAGCAAAGAGCGGATAAGAGCAGGCGGAAGCAATTGTGTGTTGTCATGTTGTTTACTGTTTAAGAAGGAGTATCTGTTGTTTGTCGGGTCAAAAATCAGCACGTCTGTGCTACGAAACCACGAATTTCGCCCGCCTGCCGGTACCTGCCGACCGACAACCGGAAATGGTCGCTGAACGCAGCTGATCGCCCGTACGTGCTGTTCGGCGACGAACAACTGCTGTTTGTCTACAATCCGTTGAGTTAATGGCTAAACTGTCGGTGTTTGGCTACCTTTAAGGCATTAAATCACTCCGCCATGCAACTTTTCAACCACAATTTTGTCTTCTCCGGCCAGCCGCGTTACCGGCTGCAACGGCATGGCTTGTTCTGGAGCATGGCGTGGTTATACTGTACGGTGCTGTATGGGTTTCTGCCCATGAGTATCTGGCTGGAAAAAGGGGTTCCGGTCGGGCGGGCTTTGGTCCGCAGTTACGTAGTGTCGGGCATTGAAGCCTTTCTGTTTTTACCGTCCCACATGTTTCTGGCCTACGGTATCATCTATGTGCTTTTCCCGCGTTACCTCAATCCCAGCCGTTACCTGCATCTGGTCTTTGGTATCCTGATCCTGATGGTGCTCACATCGGTGCTGTCGACAGTCACGGTACAGTGGATTGTGGCTCCGCTGCGGCTGATCATGGGAACGGGCCGCACGCAGGGAATTTTCTTTTACTCCATGATGGCGGGGCTGCGGGGAGCAACCACCTTTGCCGGTTTTGCAACGGCCATTAAACTTGCCAAAATCTGGTACATGAAGCAGGAAGCCTATCAGGAAATCGAACGCGAAAAGCTTCATGCGGAGCTACAGCTGCTGAAATCGCAGGTACATCCGCATTTTCTGTTCAACACACTGAATAACCTCTATTCGCTGACCCTCCAGCGTTCCGATCAGTCGCCGGCTGTGGTGCTGAAACTCTCGGAACTGCTGCGCTATATGCTCTATGAGTGCAATGCGGTAGAGGTACCGCTGAGCAAGGAAATTACGTTTCTGAAAAACTACATTGCCCTGGAGCAGCTGCGCTACGGCAGCCGTCTCGATATGTCGGTGTCGATTACCGGCGACTGGCCCCGCAAACAGATTGCCCCGCTTTTGCTGATTCCGTTTCTGGAAAATGCATTCAAACACGGAACGAGTCAGCAACTGGAACAAGCCTGGATGCACCTCGATCTGAATGTGCAGGGCAGTACGCTTAAATTCAAGCTGATTAACAGCTATGATACGGATCAGCAACGCCCGGCCGAAGTGGGTGGTATCGGGCTTCAGAATGTGCAGAAACGGCTGAGTCTGCTCTATCCCGGCCGGCATGAGCTGCGGACGGTCGTTGAGGAAGAAACGTTTATGGTCATTTTAACGCTTGAACTAACCGACCGGCTGCGGGCATCGTCGCCGCTGGTTGTGGTGAGCGGAGAACAGGAGGTTGCATAACATGGTAACACGTTGCTTATTGGTGGACGACGAACCACCGGCGTTGGCGGTACTGACGTCGTATGTTGAGCTGGTCGACGGGCTGGAAATTGTCGGGACGTGCCAGAACGCGGTACAGGCCTTCGGTGTGTTGCAGGAGCGGCCGGTTGATCTGCTGTTTCTGGATATCAACATGCCGAAACTGCTGGGCACGGATTTTCTCCGCAGCCTGCGCAACCCGCCCAAAACGATCTTTACTACCGCGTACCGCGATTATGCACTTGACGGCTACGACCTCGATGTTGTCGATTACCTCCTGAAGCCCATTCCGTTTGACCGCTTTTTACGGGCGATTGCCAAGGTCATGAAAACCGAAGCAGCAGCCCCGTCCATACCGGCTGAGCGGGAAGCCGTCCCGCCCGTCAATGATGCATTCCTGTATTTCCGCGCCGACCGGAAGATGGTTAAAATTTACCTGCACGACATCCTGTATGTGGAAAGCCTGAAGGATTACATCAAAATCGTGACCATAAGCCAGAAACCGTTACTTGTAAAACAGACCATCACATCTGTGGAGGAAATGCTGCCGGAGACCGGTTTTCTGCGCATTCACCGGTCGTATATTATTGCCGTGAACAGAATTACAGCCTTTACGCCGGCACATGTTGATATTGCCGGCGTTGAATTACCGATCGGGCGGCTGTATCAGAAGGATGTCAGCCGTGTGCTGAAGTTATAAAAGGAAGTGTCCTGGTTACAGACAAAAAGTTATTAAACGTTCCGACAGGCCGGCAAACGGCTGAATTGCCTGATTTAAGTCGGTTTACACAAAAAAAGCATCCCTTTTTCCGGTACAGAAGCTTATTATATGTTCTAGGGATTATTGGTTTTATCTATAATTTTGCGCGGTACTAACTGGCGCAAAATGCCTGATTTCACGCAAATAGTTTATCAAAAAGCAGCGATTACGGCCGTATTGTCGCTGTTTGTCTGGGCGCTCTGGGCATTCAGAGACCGGATTAATGTCGCTCCGCAACAGCAGCCAATGGTTATCTGGCTGGCCTTTATCGCGTTACGCATCCTGCCGTTCATTGCTGTTTACCTGGTATTTGATTACGATGCCCGCTCGGATGTCCACATGTTTTATGTCTCGGCACTGGATGCCTACAAGCTGAAGCTGGTTTATAAAGACTTTGATTCGGCCTATTCGCCGGTATTTGCCTACCTGACAGCTCTGCCCCTTATTTTCTGGAATAGCCCGAAAGCGATCATACTATTGCTGATTCTGATAGAAGGTATTACGCTGCAACTCACGTTCCGGCTGTACCGCGACGGGGGCGGCGTGCATTTCCGTGGTGACAGCCCGTTTCATAAGGCCCTGATTTATTTGTTCTTACCGATTCCGTTTGTCTTGTCGGTATTGAGCGGTCAGGAGGATTTGCTGATGTGGCTGTTCGGCGTTATCTGCCTGCTGGTCTGGCGCGAACGCAGAGACGATCTGTGGGTGGGCATTGTGCTCGGCATCGGGATGGTGGTTACCAAGGCCATTCTGATCCTGACGCTGATACCGGTCTTTTTTCTGGTTCGTAACCAGATCCGGTACGTTCTGGGTCTGTTAATCGTCGGCATTCCCTCGCTGGCAATCATGTACTGGCTGGTCGGGATGGAGTTTCTGGAGCCGATTCAGCAGGCTAATGACCCCAGGACGCCGAACATCTGGACCATTCTCCGGACGGCTATCGGGCCTATGGTACCGCTGGGGGCCAAAATCCTGAACTGGGTAGGCCTGGTACTGACACTCGGATTTGCCGGTTTCTTAGGATTTTACTATCGGCAGCGCAACCGGTTTGCCGATGGCTTCGTGGCGCTCTGGATTGTGACCTATGCCTTCATGATGATTGTACAGCAAAGTTCACTGGCGAATTACGCGTACATTTTCATCCTTCCGATGCTGTTTGCCACCTTATCGTTCGATAAAAAATACCATTTGCTTGTCTTGCTTTTGTTTAATTTTACGGTTGTTGTTCAGCCACCCATCTGGTGGGGGATGAACATGCCACTATTCAAAAGCTTTGCTGATTTATCGAACCCGTGGGCGCTGACCGAGTATCTGCTCGAAATTGCCATTATCGGGTGCCTGATCTGGGTGATTGTCACGCAGATACGATCGTTCAGAGCTGTATTAACGAAATAAATTTATAATGCTACAAATCGGTTTAGTTGGTTACGGGTATTGGGGCATCAACCTGCTGCGTAACTTCATGAGTACCCCCCGTTGCACTGTCAAAACCGTTTGCGACCCACGTCCGGAGCGTCAGGCAATTGCTCAGCGTAATTTTCCATCGGTTGGTGTAACGGCCGATTTTAGCGATCTGCTCAACGATCCGGCTATTGACGCCGTTATCCTGGCAACGCCCGTTTTCTCGCATTATCCGCTGGCAAAACAGGCCCTGCTGGCCGGTAAGCATGTGCTGGTTGAAAAACCGTTTACGGCCAGTGTGGCCCATGCCGAAGAGCTGATTGAGCTGGCCGCACAGCAGAACAAGGTGATCATGGTCGATCATACCTTCCTCTACACGGGGTCGGTCCAGAAAATCAAATCCTTGTGCGATGCCGGTGAAATCGGAAAATTACAATATTTCGACTCGACGCGGATCAACCTCGGGCTTTTCCAGTCCGACGTAAACGTGATCTGGGACCTTGCCCCGCACGATATTTCGATCCTGTTCCACCTGTATCCTGAGCGGCCGGTCAGCCTGAGTGCGACCGGTAAGGCCCACGCGCTGAACAAAATCGAGAACATTGCTTACCTGACGCTGCATTACGAATCGGACTTTATCGCTCACTTTACCTGCTCGTGGATTTCGCCGCTGAAAGTGCGCCGGATTCTGATCGGCGGCGATAAGCGGATGGTCCTATACGATGATGTTGAGCCGACTGAAAAGGTAAAAATGTACAGCACGAGCTACGAGGTAAACCAGTCGGAGCAGGAGAAGCACAAAATGCTGATCGACTACCGCACCGGTGATATCTTTATTCCGAAAGTAGCTCAGAAAGAGGCGCTTGCTGAAATGGCTGCCGATTTCGTGGCGTCGATTCTGGATGGCAAGCAACCGCTGGTCGATGGCCGGAAAGGCCTTGAAGTCGTGCGTGTGCTGGAAGCGGCTGAGGCATCGATTAAACAAAACGGGAAGGAAATCTTTTTATAACCCATGCAGACATTAACCGAAAACTCCCCGAAGCGCTCGCTGAACAATGTGCAGGTTGGCGAAGGGGTGAAAATATATGACTTTGTGAATGCCTACCACTGCTCCATCGACGACGGGTCGAAGGTAGGTACGTTTGTCGAAATCCAGAAAGGGGCGACAATCGGTAAAAACTGCAAAATTTCGAGCCACAGCTTTATCTGCGAAGGCGTTCATATCGAAGACAATGTCTTTCTGGGACACAACGTCACCTTTATCAATGACCGGTTTCCGCGTGCGACCAATCCGGACGGGTCGGTTCAGACTGATGCCGACTGGACCATGGAAGAAACGTGGGTAAAAACAGGAGCGTCGATTGGCTCAAGCGTAACCATTCTGTGTGGCGTGACCATTGGCGAAGGCGCTATTGTCGGAGCCGGTTCAGTCGTTACCAAAAATGTCGCGCCTTACACGATTGTGGCCGGTAATCCCGCTAAGTTTTTAAAAGAAGTAACTAAGTAAAACCGGAGCAGCCGCCTGCCAAACGCAGTTTGTCCGGTATATAACGATGCTGACGGGGGACGCCTCCGGAAGCGCAAACGTCAAACGAAACATGTTATCAACCATAGCTAAAATTCCCTGCCTCGATCTGAAAAAGCAGTATGCGCAAATCAAGGACGAGGTGTTGAAAGTAACCGAAGAAGTGTTCGAGTCGAATGCGTTTTCGGGTGGCCCGTATGTCGATGCCTTCGAGCAGCATTTTGCGGACTATTGCGGCACACAGTATGCCATGGGCGTTAACAACGGTACCACGGCGCTGCAGCTGGCCATGCTGGCGCTCGGCGTTGGTCCGGGCGATGAGGTAATCATTCCTGCCAATACGTTTATTGCCACGGCGTGGGGAGCTTCTCACGTAGGCGCAACGCCGGTTTTTGTCGATTGCGACCCCGATACCTGGGAAATCGACCCTGCTCAGATTGAGTGCCGCATTACCGAACGGACAAAAGTTATTGCCGGTGTACACCTTTACGGCCAACCTTTCGACGTGCAGGCAGTTAAAGGAATAGCCGACAGGTTCGGCCTGAAAATGATCGAAGATGCCGCTCAGGCGCATGGTGCCCGGTACAACGGAACCCGCGTCGGTGGTTTTGGCGAAATGGCCTGTTTCAGCTTCTACCCGGGCAAGAACCTCGGCGCGTATGGCGAGGCCGGTGGCATGACCACCAACGACAAAGCCTATTACGACCATGTGCGGAGTCTGCGGAACCACGGTTGTCAGGTCCGGTACTACCACGATGAGGTAGGCTACAACATGCGTATGGACGGGTTGCAGGGTGCGATTCTGGACATTAAACTGCGGTATCTGGACGCATGGAACGGCCGCCGTCAGGACATTGCCAAAGCGTATCAGCAGGGTATTACTAATCCGGCGGTGAAGATGCAGAAGCAGCCGGACTGGGCGGAATCGGTCTATCACCTGTTTGTGGTGACGGTCGAAAACCGGGACGATTTTATGACGTACCTGAACGAAAACAACGTTTTCCCGGGGCTTCACTATCCGGTTCCGTGCCACCTGCAGAAGGCGTACCATAATCTGAGCTATCACCGCGGCGATTTCCCGCATTCGGAATACCTGGCCGATCATTGCCTGTCCTTGCCGATGTTCGCTGAGCTGACCGATGAGGAAGTGCAGCATGTGATCAACGTAATCAATAAGTATTAACCGAACAGCGCGGCCCGCTCAACTGGGCGGCCGCGCTGTCAGCCAAGAGCATGAATCAAACCTGGAGTGTTGTCGTTTTTTGTTATAACGAAGTAGGAACGGTCGAGAAGGTCGTTACAAAGCTGGTCAATACGTTTGAGCAGCACCGGCCCGGACAGTACGAAATCGTCATTGTCGACGACGGCAGCTCCGATGGTTCTGATGCCGTGATCCGTCAGCTGGACGCCCGTTTCGACGTGGTCCGGCCGGTGTTTCATAAAACAAACCGGGGCATTGGTCACGCTCTGCGCACGGGCTACGTCAACGCCCGGAACGAAAACCTGACCGCTGTACCGGCCGACGGGCAGTTCAACACCGACGAGCTGATTCCGTATCTGGATATACCGGCAAACTCCTTTGTGTCGTACTTCCGGCTCGAAAATACGACGTACACCATGGCGCGGAATGCGTTGTCGTATGCCAACCGCATGGTCAATAAGTTATATCTTGGCTTTGACCTGAAAGACGTTAACTGGGTAAAGATTTATAAAACCGCCGACCTGCACGCGCTGAATCTGGAGATCGAAAGCTCGCTGATCGAAAGTGAGATCTGTGCCAAGCTGCTGGTGTCGGGGCGTAAGGTGGTGCAGGTCGAATCGCGCTACCATCCGCGTGAGGCCGGTGTCAGCAAAGGAGCTTCGTGGTACATTGTCCGGCAGGCGCTGCGGGATACGCTGACCCTCGGGGCCGTCCTTCGCCGCTTCCGTGTCGAGCTGAAGCGCAAACGCCGGGAACAGGCCGTTGCAGTGCGGTAAAGAAGGGGATTGAGTTTTGCCAGTGAAATGCTTAATTTCACCTGATAATTCACCAAAAATATGATATGAGCACGCTTGAATTAAGGTCATCATTGCACGTATTGATTGATCAGATTGATGATAATGAGGTCTTGCAGGCAATTCGTATCCTGTTATCCCGTGAGATGAATCAGCGGAGCGATTTTTGGGATGAACTGACTGTAGAACAAAAAGAATCTATAGATAAAGGAATCGCCGATTTAAATGCCGGTAGGAAGACATCCTTTGCCGAAGTACTTAAAAAGTACCAATAATGGAAATTTACTTCTCTGCTGAAGCTGAAGAAGAGCTTGATAAAATCGTTACGTTTTTGTCTGAGAACTGGCCTGCTAAAGTAAAAACAGATTTTCTAGCTGCTTTGTCTGACAAATTAAGGTATATCGAGCAGATGCCTGAGTTATACAGGAAGTCCTTAAAACGTGAAGGTTTGCGGGAGTGTGTAATTAACAAATATACTGTCTTATTTTATCGCATCAAGAATGACGAAATTGAGGTTGTCTCAGTTTCATCGACGCGAAAAGGAAATTAAGTCTAATTGAAAGAAAGTGTTGGCACGACTTAAACAGCAACGGCTGCCGGTCGTGCCAACACTTTTTTGTATATAGCTGGTTGCCTGGACTGAATAATTGCTCATATTTATGACATTATTCACATGTTAATCAGATTTGAACCATGACCTGTAAAGCCACATTATTGCTTCTTGGAACTCTTTTCCTCACCGCTAATGCATTCGCACAGGCTACGTACTTTAAAGATCAGAATGGCAAAATAGCAGATGCTTCAAGTCACAAAAAAGAAAAGGCAGAGCGCGTTGCCAGAATAAAGTCGAAATTTCCTGAAGCAGTTATTAATGAGGACCTCACCGAAGTTTATAAAAACAACGACAGTATCATTTATGCGTACAAGCTAACTATAAAATTAGCTGATGATAAAGGGCCAAAAGGGTTTCAGGCAGAGACATACATCGGCCGTGAGTTTCCGTTAAACGGTCTACGCACCATTGACGGTGAGCCGGTTGACATGGAAAAACTGAAAGGAAAGCCTACCTTGATTAACTTCTGGTTTACTGCCTGCAAACCCTGTATAGAAGAAATGCCGGTCCTGAATGAGCTTCAAAGCCGTTTTGCGGATTCAGTTAATTTTATTGCGGTAACGTACGAAAGTACCAAAAAAGTAAAGCCGTTTCTACAGCAGAAAACATTCGGATTTACCCATGTTACAGGGGCGAAGAAGCTGATTGACAGCTTAAAAATGATACATTTTCCAACGACTGTTTTTCTGGATAAAGACGGGAGAGTGGTGAGTGTTGAAGGCGGTATTCCCTACATTTTAGGAAAAGATAAGGTGTTGCGGATGGGCGATGGGAAAGAATTTGAAGAGAAGCTGAGAAAACTACTGTAGTATAAAAAGAAAGTGGTGGCACGCCTGGTCGTGCCACCACTTTTTATAAGGCCACCACTTTTCAGGCGGCCAGCGAAGGCAGCGTATTTTCACCGGCGAGGCGTTCGTAAATGCCAAGCGCCCGGACGGCTCCCTCTGTAATATCGGCCTCGTGGCCTTTAGCATGTTTGTCCTGACAGGCAATGGCCCAGTTTTCATTCTTGGGACCATTAAAAAAACGGGAAATGCGGGCCATGGCCGGTAATACCGGACTGCGTTGTAAGTCTCTGGTGATGGTCTGCCCATCAAACGCAATTTCTTCCCCTACATAGGCAGCTCCGAGAAGTTGCCAGGCATTCCAATGTGCAAAAAAAGTCGGGTAGGCAAGCGGGAGCGGTGCCCCTGTTGCCAGTAAATCAGCGACCAGATATGGCGTTTTGCAGTGACGCAAACGATCATAATTGGGTAAATAGGAAGCTTGTTGGGCAAGGGCAGCTTCCAGCGCACGGTGATACGCCAGATTGACGTACAGTAGCTGCTGATACTGATTTAAGGTCAGCACATCAGCGTCGACACGGTTCCGGAAGAGCAGCGTTTTTACCTGATCGTAAAGCGGCTGCAGCTTCTGATTGAGAAGTGCCATGAGATCCATAACGAAAAGAATTAATTGAGTATAACCGGGTTAGCGCTGCTTCGTGTACTTACCACTAACACTACCAACTCAGTATACCAAAGTTCTGTTTTTCATTCTATTTTACAAACTTTTCACCATATACCATTAGGTAAAATGAGTGTACGGTACATAAAAAAACAAAACTACCCGGCCAGCGCCGTAACCGTGTCCGTAAGCTCGTTGACGGGTAATAGACCGTTCAGCCAGTGGATGGGTAAGCTGTCCCGTTCCATCTTCCTGAAGAAGGTCATCTGCCGTTTGGCAAACTGATGAATGGCTGTTTCGAGCCGGAGCGTCATGGCCTCGTAACTGAGTTCGCCCTGCAGGTATTGCGTAATAAATTTGTATTCCAGACCGTAAAAAATCAGCTTCTCGGCCGGAATGCCGGCGGCAAGTAACTGCTCAACTTCGTCAATCATGCCGCTTTGCAGGCGCTCGTGCAGGCGTCGGGTAATCCGCGCGCGGCGGACGTCAACGGGTAGATCGATGCCGAAAACGGCAGGTGTTTCGGCCGGCTCAGGCGTTTGGGCCAGCAATGGCGTGTCGGGGTGGCTGGCCAGATACTGGTTAATTTCGATGGCACGGATCAGCCGTTTACGGGTCGAGGTGTCGGCCACGGCCGAATAAACCGAAGGCGTTTGGTGAAAACGGGCGAGTAATGCATCATCAGAAAGCAGGCTCAGGCTATCGCGCAGGGTCTGATCAATCGGGATGGCCGTAAAGGCGTGGCCTTTCAGGATGGCTTCCAGATAAAGGCCGGTGCCGCCGCACAGGATAGGGCGTTTGCCGCGTTGCCGGATGTCGTCGAGTGCTTGCTGTACATCCTGCTGAAACCGGTAAATGTGGTAGTCGTCTCCGGCATCGGCGATGTTGATGAGGTGGTAGGGTACCGGCTGCCCGCCATCGCTATAGTCGGCGAGGTCTTTGCCCGTGCCGATGTCCATGCCGCGATACACCTGCCGCGAGTCGACACTGATGATTTCGCCCTGAAGCTGCCGGGCTACCTGTACTGCCAGTCTGGTTTTACCGCTGGCCGTTGGTCCCAGAATTACAAGAAGACCGGTATGGGCCATGCGTTAGTTCGGGTAAAACGGTTTAATAAACTTGATACTTCCGGCGTTGACTACAGGAAGGAAACCGCGCGCGGGGAGGTCTGTTTCGGAAAGACCCTCCGGCAACCGGTGCGGATAGTAGCGCACATAGCTGGCCGGATCGAGCCAGAAGGTTTGCGGGGCGGTTATTCCAACCCTTTCGAAGCTAAGGCGCTCATAACTGCGGCCGTCTGACCAGTCGCGGTCGGCGTAGGTCATGACATCGATGAACGGGTGGCCTTCGGCGGGCGGATGGAGGCTGTACTGGTCGGTGACAAAGGCTTTCAGGAGCTTATCGAGGCCCCCGACAACAGTTGTAAAGACATGGTTGGCAAACCGGACCATTTCGTACGACCGGAAGGGCTGTTCATGGCGGGTAACCGAACGCGGAAAACTGAACGTGGCTACCGCTACCAACAGCTCGTCGTCGGTGTCGCGGGTATACCGGGCGCGGAAATCCGGCGATAACACGCGGAAATACCGCTTCGGCAGAAACAGCCCGTATTTGTATTTCGACTGGGTTGGCACCTGCAGGTGATGGGTTGTCAGAAACTGATCGAGGGTCGGGCGGTCAATGCGCTGCACGTTGGTAAGCCGAGCCGGGATGCGTTCCGACTGGCCGGTAAGTGCCTGTAGCCGGGAGCGGACAATGGTCGGTTTTGTGCGCCGGACATCTTCCCACAGGTGAACTGTTTGCCAGCCATCCTTCGCCAACTGTACGGACAGGTCCTGAAAAAAGCTGCCGTCGGCGATAGCGCTGTTTTGTTGATAAAGAGCCCGATACGTGGCCAGATCAACGGCATGAACGAGCGTTCGGGTGTCGGCAAGCTGGCTGACCGGAAACGGCGACGGGTGCGGAAAAGGAGTCACCGGCAGACCGGATGCCCAATCAGGCGGGTGGGGCATATGTGTTGATGCAGGCAAATGAAAAATAGATTGTATTTGGGTAAAATTAAGGCAAATTTTGAATATGAAGATTGGATTGACGCAAATACTGGTAGCCATTGCGGTAGCGACAGCAACTATAGCCGTGGCACAGCCTACGCCATCGGATACGACCGGGAAGACGTTTTTTGACACCCGGAACCGGCAGTATAACCCCAGCCGGACACTGGCCTGTGATCTGCTGCATACACGCCTGGACCTGCGGTTCGACTGGGCGAAGCAGTACGTTAACGGTGTCGCCACGCTTCGGTTCAAGCCTTATTTTTACCCGCAGAATACCCTTGCTATTGACGCCAAAGGCTTTCAGATTCATAGCATTGTGCTGCTGGATACCCTGACAGCCTATGACTCGCTGAGCCGGAAAACAGTCCGGCGTCCCGTGCGCGATTCGCTGACGTACACGTATTTGGGACAGAAAACCATCCAGCTGAAACTGCCGCGTACCTACACCCGCAAGGATACATTTAACATCCGGATTGTGTATACGGCCAAACCAAATGAACTACCTGGTATTTTCACGCGTACTACCGGTGCCATCACCGATGATAAGGGACTGTATTTCATCAACCCCGATGGCAAAGAACCGCATAAGCCGCGTCAGCTCTGGACTCAGGGCGAAACGGAGGCCAATTCGTGCTGGTTTCCGACAATTGATTCGCCCAACGAAAAAATGTCGCAGGATATTTACCTGACCGTCGAAAAATGTCAGCGGACTCTCTCGAATGGTCGTCTGGTATCGTCAACGCCGAACACCGACGGCAGCCGTACCGATCACTGGCAGCAGACCCTGCCGCATGCCCCTTACCTGTCCATGATTGCCGTCGGGGATTTCGCGTATGTGCGGGATACCGGCCCCCGCAACATGGAAGTGAGTTATTACGTGGAACCGGCCTACGAAAAA
This sequence comes from Arsenicibacter sp. R0_47, assembly GCF_057652235.1. NCBI lineage: Bacteria > Pseudomonadati > Bacteroidota > Cytophagia > Cytophagales > Spirosomataceae > Arsenicibacter > Arsenicibacter sp. R0_47. The sequence continues at coordinate 650,186 of NZ_JBYFCJ010000002.1, forward strand.
GAGGCAAGGGCCATTTTTGGCCGGACACCGGCTATGATCGGCTTATTCGAAAAACTCTTCGGGGTGCCGTTTCCGTGGGATAAATACAGCCAGATTGTGGTACGGGATTTTGTGAGCGGGGCCATGGAAAATACAACGGCTACTGTGCATCAGGAAGGCGTACACATGGACCGGCGTCAGTTGCTGGACGGTGATTCGGACGACGTGATTGCCCACGAACTGGCCCACCACTGGTTCGGCGATCTCGTTACCTGCGAGTCGTGGGCCAACCTGCCGCTGAATGAGGCGTTTGCAACCTATGCCGAGTATTTGTGGTACGAAAACGCCCGTGGCCACGACGAAGCCGAGCTACACCTGCTGGCCGACCTGAATCAATACCTCAACGAAGCCGAGCAGAAACAGGAACCCCTGATCCGGTACGGGTACGCCGACCGGGAGGATATGTTCGACAGTCACTCATACCAGAAAGGCGGCCGTGTGCTCCATTACCTGCGCCGGATGGTAGGGGATGAGGCCTTTTTTACCGCGCTGAAGCAATACCTGACCCGCTATCAGTATAAAACAGCCGAGCTGGCCGATCTGCGGGAAACGTTTGAAGAGGTGACCGGTCAGGACCTGAACTGGTTTTTCAATCAGTGGTTTCTGGCGCCGGGACACGCGACGATCAAGGTAGAACAAAGCTACGTGCCCGGTTACGTAACGCTGGTGGCCAGTCAGCAGGCGAGCGGGCCGTACACACCGGTCTACCGGTTGCCGCTGAAAGTCGATGTCTGGGTAAAAGGCAAGCTGACCACGCACGACATTGTGATGACGCAGGTGCGGCAGTCATTTACGTTTCCGGCCGAACAGGAGCCTGATCTGGTGGTATTTGACGCCGATCACCGCATGGTCGGGACGATAGAGCAGGAGCGGGACCTGCGCATGACGCTGTTTCAGTATGACCGGCGGCTGGCTTATCAGGAACGCCAGGACGCGGTACTCCGGCTGGGGGATAAGGACAAAGGGTTCTTCGGCGACATAGCGGCCCAGCGCAAGCTGGTCGAAGCCCTGAACGATCCTTTCTGGCGGGTCCGGCAATCGGCCATTAACCAGTTTGCCGACTATAAAGGGCCGCTGCGGGAGGAGGTTGTCCGGCTGCTGCGCGACAAAGCACAACACGACAAAAAGCCGGCTGTCCGGGCAGAAGCGTTGCTGACGCTCAATTCCATCGACGGCAAAGCCAACCTGCCGCTGCTGAAGGCCGCTTTAGCCGACAGCTCGTATCTGGTTGCCTCGGTAGCGCTCGAAAATTACCTGCAACAACAACCGGCCGATGCCGCGAAAGTGGCCGCTCGCTTTGAGCAGTCCGCCAACGGAGATATTCTGACGGCGGTGGCGGAGTATTACGCAACCAAAGCAGATCCGGCCCGTTACGATTGGTTTGTGACGAATCTGAAGCAGCTGAAACCACAGGAGGCGTACAATTTTATCCAGGTGTTCGGCAAATACCTGCTCCGTTCATCCATTGATCTGCAACGGAAAGCCCTGCCGCTGCTGGAAAATGTGGCCCGTTTTGAAAAGCCGTGGTTTGTCCGGTTCGGGGCCTATCAGGCGCTCGGTCTGCTGCTGGATGTCGATGGTGTGGAGGGCCTGCGGCAGGATATCCGCAACAAAGAAGAAGACCCGCAGTTAAAATCGTTGTACGAAAAGTTTTGACAGGTAAGTGCGCAGTTATTTGCAATCCATGCGTGGTATACATCCCAGACAGCGATTCTAAAAAAAACTATGAAAAACTATAGTTTGCTCCTGCTCTGCACACTCATTGCCCTGTTGCCGGTAAAGGCGCAGGTACTGGAGGAGGTGCGATCATTCGGAAAGCTACAGCCCGTGGGGGTAGCGATGTCAAAAAAAGGCCGGTTGTTCGTCAGTTTCCCGAAATGGACGGACAACTATGCGCATGCTGTCGTTGAAGTATTGCCCAACGGTAAGCTGATACCGTTTCCGAATCCGGAATGGAACAGATGGGACACGGCACGGCCGCAGGACCATTTCCTGAGTGTGCAGGCGCTGTTTATCGACCGGAGTGATGCCGTATGGGCGCTTGATCTGGCAAACCCGACCGGCATGAAACCGATTCGGGCAGGCATTAAGCTGGTAAAACTAACACTGGACGGTACGGTTGAGCGTGTCTATCGGTTCGACGACTTGCCTGGTGCCGGTTTGAACGATGTACAGGTCGATGCCGGCCGTCAGGTGGCGTACCTGTCGGATCCCGGCCGGTCGGCAGTGGTGGTGCTTGACCTGAAAACGGGCAAAAGCCGTACTTTGCTGCAAGGCGACGTATCCACCAAAGCTGACCCGAATACGGTCCTGAGCATCGACGGGAAAGACGTGCGGGATCAGGCTGGCCGGCCGTTCTCAAGCAACGTAAACGGCATTGCCCTGACCCACGACGGGCAGTATTTTTACTTCCGGCCCATTACCAAAAAGCGTCTGTACCGCATTCAGACCAAATTCCTGTATGATCCGGGCTATACCGCAGCACAGGTATCTGCGGCCGTTGAAGACCTCGGAGAAGCCGGTTTCAGCCACGGCATGATTGCCGATGCCGCCGGAAACGTCTACATGGGCGATTCACAGGAGCAGGTCATTCGCCGGCGCACACCGGCGGGCAGGCTGGAAACGCTCGTGCAGGACAAACGTATTCATTGGCCCGACTCCTACGCCATCGGGCCCGACGGCTACCTGTATGTTACGATGGCGCAGCTCGACCGCGCGCCCCGCTACCACGACGGCACCGACCGGGTGGTTTACCCATACTGGCTGTACCGGATTAAGTTGTAGACAGCTTCCCCCGTAATTCCGTACCTTTGCGGCATGAATCTGATTGATACACACGCGCATATTTACGACGAAAAATTCGAGGCCGACCGCATCCTGAACGGCCAGCCCGAAGGTACACGTGATGATATGCTGGCGCGGGCCTGGTCGTTGCCCGTAAGCCAGATCTGGATGCCCAACTGTGCACAGGAAACCATTGCCGGCATGATGGCACTGGCCGACCAATACCCCGAACGCTGCCTGCCGATGATGGGCCTGCACCCGACCTATGTCAACGAAACCGTGGAGCAGGAACTGGCGGTTGTCGAGGCCGAGCTGAGCAAACACCCGTTTATTGCCGTCGGTGAAATCGGGCTGGATTTTTACTGGGACCTGACCCACGTTGACCGGCAGTTTGAGGCGTTCCGTACCCAGTTGCAGTGGGCGGCGCAGCAGAATCTGTTTGTGTCGCTGCATACGCGCTCGGGAAACGACCGCAATGCCCTTGCCGAAGCCGCTGACGTGATTGAACAACTGGCCTTACCCAACCTGACCGGCATTTTTCACTGCTTTGTCGGGACGCTCGACGAGGCGCGCCGCGCGGTGGATATGGGCTTTAAGCTGGGGATCGGCGGGGTCGTGACGTTTAAAAACGGCGGGCTGGATCAGGTGCTGCCCCATATTAGCCTGGAACACCTTGTTCTGGAGACCGACAGTCCGTATCTGGCACCGGTCCCGTATCGCGGCAAACGCAACGAACCGGCCTATTTGCAACAGATTGCGCAACGCATCGCCGACCTGAAAGGTATTTCAATCGAAGATGTTGCCCGCCATACCACGGCCAATGCACTGTCGTTGCTGCCGGCGCTGTACACTAACCTTTTACCGCAGGCATGACACTGAAGCAACTCGAATCCGTGGCGAAAATGATCGACCACGCGCTGTTGCACCCGACCCTGACGGATGCGGAGCTGAAAGCCGGGTGTCAACTGGCACTCAAATACAATGTGGCATCAGTATGCATCAAGCCTTATGCGGTGCCGATGGCGGCCGAACTGCTGGCTGGCAGCGATGTCAAGGTCTGTACTGTAGTCGGGTTTCCGCACGGCAGTCAGCCTGCACATCTCAAAGTGGCGGAATCCTTGCAGGCCTGTCAGGACGGAGCTACCGAAATTGACATGGTGATTAATATTGGTAAGGTGCTGAGCGGCGACTGGGAATATATCGCCTATGAAATCCGGTTGGTGCATCTGGCTTGTCAGCGGGGGAATGCTACCGTAAAAGTGATCTTCGAAAATGATTACCTGCCTGACGATGCCTGTAAAATCAGGCTCTGCCGGCTTTGCACGGAAATTGGTGTCGCGTTTGTAAAAACGTCAACCGGTTTCGGGTTTGTGAAGGGCGCTGACGGCTGTTATGACTATAAAGGGGCTACCGAACACGATCTGTGGCTGATGCTGGCCAACATCGGGCCAAACGTCGAGGTAAAGGCGTCGGGTGGTATCCGGACACTGGACGAAGCGCTGCGCATTCAGCAAATGGGCGTTAAGCGCATCGGCACCAGTTCAACCGCCGCCATTCTGGACGAAGCCTACCGGCGAATGTAGGGGCATAGGGCGTAGGGCTTGGAGCATAGGGCATAGGGCTCTTAGCCCTACGCTCCAAGCCCCCTGCTCTCCGCTTTTTTACTTTTTCTTCAGATTCGACAGAAACTCAACTACGTCCCGGACTTCGCGTTTCGAGAGCAGCAGACCCATCGGTGGCATGCTCGACGGGTAGTTTTCACGCTTCGCAATCCGGGCTACCGGTATTTTCAGCGGTTCGGCCTCCGATGTTTTCAGAACAAGCTCGTGCTCATTTTCCTGCGACAGAATACCGGTAACGTTCTGACCGTCTTTCAGCGTTAACGAAACCGTACCGAAACCCGGCGCGATGCGGGCACTCGGCTCAATCAGCGCCTGTAGAATCTGCTCACGGGTCAGTACGTCGCCGATGAACGTCAGCGACGGGCCGACTTCACCGCCCTGCCCGCGAATCGCGTGGCAGCGTACACACTCGGCCGCCGTGCTGGTGTTGAAAATCCGGCGACCCGAGAGGGCATCACCACCATACAGCGCGTCCTTAAACGCTGCCACCCCGTCACCGCTGGATTTCAGCGGGGCCAGTTTTGCGGCCAGTGCCGATGATTTGGACGCTTCTACCGCTTCATTCAGTTCGAGCGTAAGGCTGGGCGACAGCTTTTTCGCCGCCAGCTGGTCAATCAGTCCCGACAGGATCCGTTCGGTTTTGTCGGCCGGCTGCGCGCTCAGTACGCGTAACATCTGCTGCTGCTCCTTAATGCTTCCCTTATCGAATACCACTTTCGATACATCGGCCAGGGCGTCCTGCGACAACGTCTGACCCGACATCAGCCCGAGGGCTGTTGCCCGTACATCGGCGTTTTCGTCGGTCATGCTCTTGCGGATAGCAGCTTCCATGCCGTTGTAATTCAGTTTGCCGAGTGCGGTCAGAACAGCCGAACGAACTTCCGGCGCGGCGTTGCCGTCCAGCAGTTTGGCGAGGGCCGCGTTATTTTCGCTCATACCCAGCTGACTGAACATCTGTGCCGCCGCGATTTGTGTTTCCGGCTCCGATTGCTGCAACAGCGCCAGCGCATGGGGCTGAATTTTTGCTTTCACCGCTGCCAGATTCCGCTGAACCGGACCTCGGTAGCGACCATCGACACGGTCAAGTACCGACGGGCTGGCCCATGATCCGAGGGTGGCCAGGGCTTCGGCCCGGATTGCCTTATCAACGTCTTTGCGTTTGGCAAAGGCGATCAGCGTTTCCAGTTCCTGATCACCGCCAACCCGCAGTGCGGCGTTGATGGCGCGGCGCAGCAACGGCTCCGACGTAAACCGCGTTTCTTTCAGCGTGGCTGCCAGCGCCGGCAGCGATGCCGGAATTGACAGGTCATCGTTGATCGCACGCGCCGCTTCAGCCACAATGTATTCGTCTTTATCCTGCAGGAAAATGTTGATCTGGTCGCTGGCTAACCGGCGCAGCACCAGCACCGCCGCCAGCCGGAGCGACTTATCCGGATTGCTGGCAAGGGCGACCATTGGCTCTGCCTGACCAATCCGTGATAGGGCCAGTACGGCCGCATGGCGCAGGTAAACGTCTTCATCATGGTTAGCCTTGACCATGTCCAGCAGCGGGTTGATGGCGGGCTGGTACTTGATTCGGCCGATGGCCTGTGCCCCGTAGAACTGCACACGCGGGTTTTTACTGGCCAGTAACGGAACCAGTTGCGGGCCGGCCTCCGGAATGGCCGCATCGCCGAGCATTTTGGCCGCCTGCGCGACAATCTCCGGATCGCTGTCTTTGAGCAGCGGCAAGAGCGATGAGGCATTCACCTTGTCCTGACGGGTCAGTTGGCCTACGCCCCAGATGGCGTGAATACGGGCCAGCTGGTTCTGAGTCTGAGCAATGGCCTTGTTCAGGGTAGCCGCCCCTTTGGCTCCGCGGTCAACCAGTTCGAACTGGGCTTTCTGACGGATGCGCATATCGGGATTAAACAGCAGCGAATACAGCATGTCCTCGGTCTGGGCCATGTAGTCGAGCTGCATCAGGCGTTTGGTTTCAGCCCGCAGCGCCTTCAGGTCATTCTTGTCGTCGGTTACGTCCAGTTTCCAGACGCGGCCGTAGTTTTTGGTATCCCAGCCGTTGATCCAGTCGGCCACGTACAGCGCACCGTCGGGACCGAAACGGATGCCCGTCGGCAGAATACCGTTCAGGATGTTTTGTTCGCCGTCGAGGACAAACGAAGCGCCTTTCGGTTTCAGGCCAAACGACCAGATCGGCGAACGGGCCGGGTTGCCGACAAATTCAACGAGGAAGAACTTGTTTTTCCAGGCCGATCCCAGAGCAGTGCCCGGGTTGTAGACCATACCCGTTGGACCGTTATGGAAATTCATGATCGGTGGTATGATGTAGGCCGCCTGACCGTCCCAGCGGGGTTTAAACAGCTTTTCGTCCATCCAGACCTTGTAGCTGTTGTTTTTCGGGTCGGTATATTTACCATACTGCCAGTTGGAACGCCAGCCCGCGTCGGAGCCTTCGACCACGTGTACCAGCCGTTCGCTTTCGCCCGGGTGGTCACCGTCGTTGTCCGAGCTGATCAGGTTACCGTATTCGTCGAACACAAATTCGTGGGTGTTCCGCAGCCCACCGGCAAAGACTTCAAAATCACTGCCGTCCGGATTGGCGCGGGCGATGATGCCTTCGTTCGACCGGTTGTGCTTTTTACCGTCGGGTGCGGTGATGTTGGCCCCGATGTCGCCGATATTCCAGTAAATTTTGCCGTCCGGGCCTTCAATCGGGTTCGACATGCCGTGACCGCCGAAACCGATGTGTACGGCATAGCCGTGGCTGATCGACGTTTTCTGATCCGGAATGCCGTCGTTGTTGGTATCACGCAGCCGCCAGATGTCCGGCGCAATGGTGATGAACATGTCTTTCGCCCGAACCAGAATCCCGCCGGCCACGTCGGTGATTTCATCAAAGAAATCATTGATGATCCGCGTAGAGATGTCGGCCAGTCCGTCGCCGTCGGTGTCTTCGAGGCGCCAGACCTCATCCTTTTCCACGGCCAGATCCTTCCGGTCATGGGAGCCGTCTTCGTTCAGGTCTTTAACCCACTCGTTTTCCTTACTTTTCTTCGGGTCGAAGGTGCTGTGCAGAAACGCGCGGCGGTCTTCAACCGTCTGGAGCGCAATCGACGGCGTCATCCAGTCGCGGTGGCCGCGGATGTCGAATTCCGAGTTTTTCTGCCGGTTGGTGCGGTTAATGTACACGCGCCCCTGCACGTCAATGTCCATTGCTACCGGGTCCGGTGCCAGTGAGTCGGTGGCCCACAGGTCGAGCTTAAGGCCATCGGCCAGTTTGATAGCGGTTTTCTCGCGGATTTCCTTCGCGCGGGCACGGGCCGTTGCCGCGTCTTCTCTGACCACCAGCGGCTTCGTGTCCATTTTCGACGATCGGCCGGTGTTCATTTTCATACAGGATACCACCGCCATAGCCAGCAGGGCAGTTCCCAGTATGGGTTTTCGAAAGGGTTTGTTAAACAGCATTGTTAACTAAAACAGGTTGGAAATGGGCTCTGTAGTAAAATCAAAAAAGCCCGGTAAGTTACTTATTAGCCACTGATTTTATACTGACGATCACACCGTTAAAATAACGAATCGGACCTGCCTGCATAGCCTCACCATAGTATGCCACATACAGACTTGTTAGTAACCTCTTTTTGGGAAACCGGTGATTTTTGTTTTGATTAATTCTAAATAAATTTTGCAGGAATCGATTTCAGTTCTACTTTTGTGCCATTGTTTGGAATTGATCTAAAGAAATATAGAAGATGCGATTGCTTTTACTGTTCATGCTTCTGAGTGGAAGCGTGTTTGCCCAGCAAGGTACGATTAAGGGTTCGGTAACTACCTCAGACGGGAAACCGGCTCAATACGTTACCATTTTTCTAAAGGGTCTCGGCAAGGGAACGGTGGCTGACTCAAGCGGCAACTACGAGATTAAAGGCATTAAAGCAGGGGAGCATACGATTGAAGCGAGCTTTGTCGGTCTTCAGGCAACGGCAAAAAAAGTTATGGTTTCTGCCAACGAAACGGCAACGGTAGATTTTGTCCTTCAGGAAAATGCCAGGCAGTTACAGGAAGTACTGGTAACGGCCAACCCGAGTAAATACCTGACGGATTATCCGTCGGTATCGCTGCGGTTAAAGACGCCGCTGATTGAAATTCCGCAGAATATTCAGGTCGTAACGGCCCAGACGCTGAAAGACCAGCAGATATTTGACATTCTGGAAGGCGTAACCCGCAACGTCAGCGGGGCCGCTAAAATGGAGCACTGGGACATTTATGCCAACATCTTTATGCGTGGCTCACGGATTCCGGGTTTCCGCAACGGGATGAACGTGCAATCGGATTTCGGACCGGTTGCCGAAGACATGAGCATGGTCGAAAGCATTGAGTTTGTGAAAGGTCCGGCGGGGTTCATGCTGGCCAACGGCGAACCAAGCGGTTTTTATAATATCGTAACCAAAAAACCGACGGGGATCACCAAAGGCGAGGCATCAATGACCATCGGCAGCTTTGATACCTACCGCACTACGCTGGATTTTGACGGCGCGCTGAGCAAGGATAAAAAGGTCCTGTTCCGGCTGAACCTGATGGGCCAGATGAAAGGCTCACACCGTGACTTTGAATTTAATAACCGTGTGTCGGTGGCACCGGTACTGAAATTCCAGTTTACTCCACGGACCTCGCTGACGGCCGAATACAACTACCAGTTCAACCAGATGTCGGCCATCGGGTCTAATTATGCCTTCTCGCCGAATCGCCTGGGCGATATGCCGGTCGAATTTACGACGGCGGAGGTGAACATGAAACCAACGAACATCAACGATCACAGCCTCTTCCTGACGCTGGCACACACGATCAACAGCAACTGGAAATTTACCGGCCAGATTGCGTACGTAACCTTCAATCAGGTGGGTCAGTCGCTGTGGCCGACCGGCTTCAAAGGCGATACCCTGCTGCGTGGTGCGTCGATCTGGGATGCCCTGGGCGTGATGAAAGTAGGTCAGTTTTTCCTGAACGGCGACGTGAAAACGGGTAAAATCGGCCACCGCCTGCTGATCGGTGTCGATATGGGTGATAAGGATTTTTACCATGACTGGAGCCAGACAGGAGCCATTACCGGCCGTGCGGGCTTTAACGTATACCACCCCGTTTATGGTCAGGTGCCGGCGTCAGGCTATCCGGTATATGACCGGACGCTGGATATCCGCGAGCGCGGTGTTTATTACAACAACAACTACAGCGCGGTCTATGTACAGGACGAAATCCGGTTGCTGAACGAAAAACTACGGCTGACGCTGGCCGGCCGGTATACCACCGTTCGTGATCAGAATCCGTACAGCGGCGGCACCGATGCGAAGAAATTCACCCCCCGCGTTGGGCTAAGCTATTCGCTTAACAACAGCACCAGCGCCTATGCCGTACTGGATCAGGCGTTTGTGCCGCAGGCCGGTGCAAGCTTCGACGGTAAGGCGTTTGACCCGATTACGGGCAGCAACAAGGAAATCGGGGTGAAAAAAGAATGGCTGAATGGTCGCTGGATGGCTACACTGGCGGCATACCAGATTACGAAAAATAATGTCCTGACCGGCGATCCGCAGCACCAGTTCTTCTCGGTTCAGCTGGGACAGACAAAAGCGTCGGGCGTTGAATTTGACCTGCGCGGCGAAATCCTGGACGGCCTCGACGTAACGGCAAACTATGCCTGGAACGATGCGAAAGTAACGAAGGATACCGACGAGAAAATAGTTGGCAAGCAGATTCCGGGTACGGCGAAAAACATCGCCAACGCGTGGCTGAACTACCGCCTGACGAAAGGAGCCCTGCGTGGCCTGGGTGTAGCGGTTGGCGTACAGTACCAGAACGGCCGTACAAACTGGTACGGTGCCTACGATACCGAAGCTGACTACCACATGCCGGACTACACCCGTCTGGATGCTGCCATCTCGTACCGGTTCGACAAGTTTGCCGTGGCTCTGAACATCAACAACCTGACCAATAACTACCTGTATTCGGGATCGTACTACACCTGGACGAAGTTTTACTATTGGCAGGCTGAGGCATACCGCAACGCCCGCCTGGCTATTTCGTATAAATTTTAATGAAAGGGAACGTTAAAAAATTCATCGGCAAACTACACCTCTGGCTCGGACTCAGTACCGGGCTGGTGGTGTTTATCGTCAGCATCACCGGAGCGCTGTACGTCTTCAAGGACGAGGTCCAGACTCTGCTCCGCAAGGAATACCTGCACCACGGCGAAACCGACATCAGTCAGAAACAGATACTGCCGCTTCGGGAACTGGAAAAGCGCATCAATCAGCAGACCGGCGAAAAATACCCGCTGCACTGGGTAGATGCCCCGCTCGACAAAACCCGCAGCTACCAGTTCTATTATTACGAAAGTGATCCGAAAGGCTGGCATTACTTTAATGAGCTGGTGATGTATAAAACGGTGTATGTCAACCCGTACACGGGGAAGGTGCTGGCGGTCTTTGATGAGAAAAACGGCTTTTTCAACATTGTTAAATTCATTCACTGGAGCTTTCTGCTCAAAAGCGAGTGGGGTACTTATCTCACTGGTATTCCGACGCTTATTTTTGTGGTGATGCTCATTACCGGCATCATTCTGTGGTGGCCCAAAAACAAAAGTGCCCGTAAGCAACGCTTCTGGTTCAACTGGAAAAACGTGAAAAACTGGAAGCGCAAAAACTATGACCTGCATAACATTCTGGGCTTTTATGCCTCGTTTGTGGCCTTAATCGTGGCCATTACCGGCTTGTTCTACGCTTTTTTTACAGTGCAGTCGCTGGTATATTTTGTGTTTTCCGGCGGAGAGACGACCTATCCGGACTTTTCGCACATCACCACCAAAGCACCGGCATCGGTGCGTTCGGCCGGTACGCTGGACAAAGTAGCGGCCAAGGTAGAGGAGCTTTATCCGACTGCCTGGCACTACAGCATCGACCTTGGGCATCCGCACATTGACGACCATGAACACCCTAATTTTTCGGTGTATGTAAAGGAACTGAGCTATTCGTACCACGTCAGCCATAACCTGATTTTCGACGAAAACTCGGGGGAACTCCTGCACAACCGGCCGCATGCCGACAAAAACTTTGGTGAGAAAGTTGTTTCGGCCAATTACGACATCCACGTGGGATCAATTTTCGGGATCTGGACCAAATGCCTGGCCTTTCTCGTAAGTCTGATTTGCGCCAGCCTGCCGGTAACCGGTTTTCTGGTGTGGCGGGGCCGTCGTAAAAAAGAATCGAAAACCCCTGCACGTGCCCGAATGGTAACGGCGTAAACACTACTGAACAGATTACGGAACATGAGTCATCCCGAATTTTGGGTTTGACAAAAAAGTGAAAACCTCCTGAACTTTGTGGTCGCCAAACTACAAGACAGGAGGTTTTCTTATGAATACTACTGCAAAACAAACCAATCCTGAGCAAGAATGGCCCCTGTCAGTGGGTCTTTTTTATCAACAGCGACTAACCCGGTTTACACAACCTATTATTGATCAGTTAACTACCTTGATCGATGTGCGGCTAGTGCGCACCTTCAGCCAGCTGATGGTCACCCTATTACGCTTCCGGCACCGGAATAACGGGTTGCTGTTGAGTGAATTAGGGGAACATCTGCTTTCTGCCCGTCAAGCTCCGGCGGGTACCAAACGAATTTTCAATCTGCTAAGATGCCCTCATTGGCAGCATACGGTTATTCAGACAGGTATTCGAGCCAAGGCACAGGCCTTTTATG